>NZ_CP126625.1:311156-622312 GCF_030219325.1 Geothrix sp.
TTCAACCACGGCGCCGCCCACCTTCGTGAGGGTGACCTTGGGGCTGAAGGTCTGGTCGATGCCGAGGGATTCAGTGACCTTGCGGGTTTCGAGGCCATCCTTGGTGTACTGGATGGTGTAGAAGCCAGGAGGCAGCAGGCGGGCGATGAACTTGCCCGTGGCGTCCGTGGTGTAGGTGCGCACACCCTGGAGGGCGGGGGAGGTGAGGCGGACGACGACGCCCGCGATGGGGGCGCCAGCGGCGTCCACGACGGTGCCGGTGATGTTCGCGGTCTGCGTGCCCTGTGAATACAGAGCTGCCCCGCCCAGGGCGATGAGGGCCGTGATGCGGCCCAGGCGGTTGTTCAAGAGATGCATAGCATCCTCCAGAAAGTCGGGACTTGTGGTTGGGGGGGTCCCGAGGGGAAAAAACGAATCCTCAATCCGGGGGTGGCACAGGACCACCGCCGCAGGAAGGGTGTGGCTACTGATGTCGGGATTGAAGACGGTGAAAAAGATCTAGGAGACAGGAGAGTAACTTTACCAGAACCCACAAGGGAATCTGGTCAGACCAGAAGTTTTCCGGGAACCATCTGGTCAGACCAGGCACTCGCCACCCTTGCCCGGGTCAACATCAACACCCGATGGTGGCCATCAACCAGGGTGTCTGCTTTGGCGGGGTCATTGTTAACTCAAGGGTCATTAAGTATAATTCCGGCACGACCACCTGGTCGGCTTTCGCCAGGACCTGGAAGAGCAGGTCGCCCTTGGCCACCTTCTGCCCCACCCGGGCGAGGACCCGGATGCCCACTCCGAGATCCAGCACGTCGGTCCGGTCGCGGCGGCCGGCCCCGAGGTCCATGGCCAGGATGCCGAGAGCCCGGCCATCGATGGCGGCGAGGTAACCATCCTGCGACGCCCGCACCTCCACCACCTGGCCCGGTTGGGGCAGGCGGCTGAAGTCGTCAAGGGCCTTGGCATCGCCACCGTTGAGGGCCACGAAACGCCGGAGGGTCTCCAGGGCGGAGCCGTTCTGGATGCTGGTCTGGACCAGGGCCTGGGCCTCGGCCAGCGTCTTCGCCACGCCGCCCATGATCAGCATCTCGGCGGCCAGGCGGAAGCTCATCTCGGCCAGTTCGGAGTCGCCGTGCTCGCCACGGAGGATCTCCACGGACTCCATGACCTCCAGGGCGTTGCCGATGGCCCAACCCAGGGGCGCGTCCATGCGGGTGATGAGGGCCCGGATCTGCATGCCGTGGGCCGTGCCGACATCGACCATGCTCTGGGCCAGGGTGGTGGCGTCCTCCAGGGTCTTCATGAAGGCCGTGGGGCCGCACTTCACGTCCAGCACCAGGGCATCGGCGCCGCCGGCCAGTTTCTTGGACATGATGCTGGCGGTGATGAGGGGGATGCTCTCCACGGTGGCGGTGACGTCGCGCAGGGCGTAGAGCTTCTTGTCGGCGGGGGCGATGTTGGCGGTCTGGGCGGAGTTGGCGAAGCGGGTCTCGGCGAGGCTGCGGATGAATTCGGCCTCGCTCAGCTCGACCTTCAGGCCGGGGATGGCAGCGAACTTGTCCACGGTGCCGCCGGTGTGCCCCAGGCCGCGTCCGCTGAACATGGGGCAGGGCACGCCGCAGGCGGCCACGATGGGGCCCAGGATGAGGGTGGTCTTGTCGCCCACGCCGCCGGTGCTGTGCTTGTCCACCTTCAGGCCGGGCACCGGGGACAGGTCGAGCCGCTTGCCGGAATCGCGCATGGCCAACGTGAGGGCCAGGGTCTCATCGGTGCTCATGCCCCGCCAGCAGATGGCCATGAGCAGGGAGGCGCTCTGCTCATCCGGGATGCTGCCGTCCGCGGCCCCCTTCACCCAGAAGGCGATCTGCTCGGCGGACAGGGCCCCGCCCAGCTTCTTGGTGTAGATCAGGTCGTACATCCGCATGGGATGACTCCTCTCAGTCTGAGTGCCCTCAGATGCTCTGGACCAGGTTCTCCATGGCGGAGGCATCGCCGCGGCCCTTGAAGCGGGCCTTGTACTCGGCCAGATCCTTCAGGGCCTGGGCGCGGTCCCCGGCGAGGCGGTCTGCATCCAGCTGGCTGGTCCAGAAGGCTTCGGCCCAGGCTTCACCGGGCGTGGCCTGGGCGCGGAGGGGATCCAGCTGCGCCCGGGCATCCTGGATCCGGCCCAGGGCGATGGCGCGCTGGGCGAGGCGGAGCTGGCCCCAGGCATCCGAGGGTTTGGCCGAGGCCTGCCCCTTGCCGTCGAGGGTCAGGCGCCAGGTGTCCAGCAGACCGGCCGTGGCCGCCTTCCTGGAGGAGGGCGCGGCGTTCACCAGGGCTTCGAGACGGCCGAGGCGCTCGCGCATCCGCTTTTCCACCTCGGCTGCGGGCAGGGGCACCATGCCGTCGCCCTCGACTTCCATCTGAAGGGCGGAGAGGGCGGCCTCGTGCTTCTCGGTGACCGAGCTCCGCCAGGCATTCCAGGCCCCGTAGATGACGCCCAGGGCCACCAGGGAGACGACGCCGATGAGGATGGGCTTCAGCAATCCCCCATCTTCCTCCTGCCCCTGGGCCACCTTGGACTGGAAATGCGCCAGGCTCTGCGCGGGCTTCTGGACCTGGATTTCTCGACTGCTGCTGGGGCGGGCCATGACGAACCTCTTCGATGAACCATCACTCGGACCCTTGAGGATGCACCAATCCCTGCCTTTCCGGCACTTGAAAATGCGTCCCCGCCTGCTAGGATATTCGTTCGTGCCTGGGTAGCTCAGTTGGTAGAGCAATGGATTGAAAATCCATGTGTCGGCGGTTCGATTCCGTCTCCAGGCACCAAAGCTACCGGGCCCCCGTTTGGGGGCCTTTGGCCATGGTGAGCCGGGATCGAAGTCACACCCTGCCTGGGGGCCGATGGCCCGTCCGGGGGGCTGGTTTAAGCTGGTGCTTCATTGCGATGGAGTCCCCATGCCCCTGCTCTTGCTGGCCGTACCTGCCCTGGTGGGCACTCAGGCCCCCGCACCCGCCCCCAAAGCCGTGGACCGGGTCCAGGACCTTTTCGAGGCGATCCCGGAGGCCTTCATCGACGGGAAGCGCGGCGCGATGCCCGGCCTGGTGGCGAAGGCGAAGGCGGGCTGGGAGCAGGCGCGGCCGGAGCTCCTGAAGGCCCTGGGGGAGGCTGAGGCCGCCGCCATCGACCGGCAGGTCGGGGCCATGGTCAAGATGTCGCCCCGCGAGCAGGCGGTGGGCGCCCTGGGCGTCTCCACGGCCCTGAGCCGGCTCCAGGGCAAGTCCCGCCAGCAGGACCTGTTGAACGCGGATCGGACGGTGATGCTGGCCTGGTGCCTGGTGGATTCGGGCCAGTTCAATCCCCTGCCTGGCGTGGCCGAGGCCTTCCGGCCCGTCATCGATGGGGACAACGGGCATCACGGGCTGGCGGTCATGGCCGTGCGGGATGCGCTGAAGCGGCTCCAGGAGAGCCAGCAGAAGAACCAGGCGGCCGGGGCGAAGAAGGCCCTCAAGGACCTCCTGAAGCTGGTGGACGTGTTCGAGAAACCCTGACCTGGCGAAGGGACACGAGAAGGCCCCCTCGCGGGGTAATGCCGTTCACTTAAGGAGAACAGGGGCGCAACCGCCCCTGTTTTTATTTCTTTCGAGTCGTCTTTGAACCCCGATTTTGATTCGATTCTTTTGAATCGATGTATGAGTAGCGGACGTCGTACTTGCTTGGTCTCGACTTAATCACCCGGGGAAAGCGTCGACCTTTACGTTCGGGGAGCAGTTCCTTGGAGAGTTGGACACGACGGTGGTAGATGAGCCCGCAGAGAATCTCAGTCGTCCCGGGGGCCGCAGCCTCAATAACCAGCTCGTCCTGCAGTAACTCTAGCGCCTTCTTGAAGCTCAACCTTTTCGGAGATACTCCCCTTAAGGCGGCTGACTCCACCATCAACAGCCGTAATAGGTTGTAGCCGATAAAGGCGCCCCAAACCTCTTGCCTGATCCCCTCTGGAGTGAGAGACCGTAGGGTCAAAGAGTTCAGAAACAGCCGAACCTTGACCTCAAGATAGCTAGTTTCGACCTCCCACCGCTGGGTATAAAGCGAGCAAATCTCCTGTGAGGGGTATTTGCACTCGTCCAGAAGCGAGGTGAGCAATACGCGTGGATTGCCATCCAAGTCGTAGGTTCTGATAGCCCGCGCTATCCATTTTTTGGGGAGGTCGGGTGATTTAAGTCTGGCCTCCCTAGATACCGTCATTTCGACCAGGGCATCCTTTTCTGTTCCAGAAATGACCACGTGTCGACTATCTATCCGGGCTGGTATGAGGAAGTGTCTCGATTCCCCCACAGTTGATAATCCGAGAAGGATGGACGCAGAGATGAAACCCTTATCGAATATGGTGAGTGAATTTCCAGGGATCCTCGGGATCAGGTCTGCAACGTAGCGCATTTCGTTGATGTTGTAGCGACCAAAGGCTGCATCCACCAAAATCCTTGTGGGGAGTGACGTTAGTGTCACAGCCCTGAGTTGTGGATTGGATGAGCGTTTGCCACTCGCAAATGATTGGGCCCCAAATTCCTCTAGCATCTCGGGCGTGTCAGGAGTCTTCAAGGTGGTCCCGTCCACAACCCAGAGAGTCAGTCCTTTCCAATCTTGGTCGGGGGATTGATTAGCCGCCCAAGATCTCGCCGATTGTCTGAACAACTCTCGAAATGGGTCGACCCCAACCCTTTGTCGAGCCTGGGCAATCGCGCTCTTGGAGACGAAGCGATTTTTGCCGCCAGGGAGGGCTAAATCGAGAGCCTCGACAACTCCAGAGATTGACCTCGACCGAAATATTGAGACACAAATGACGATCCATACCACGATGTCAGCTGGCAATCGGCGCCGGCGTATGGTGGTTTTGCATGTTTCGCCCAGGGCTTGCAGGATCCACTCCATCGGTAGATAGACCCCTAGGCGCCTCAGAACGCTCAAAGTTCTTTGATGGAGTAGGCTTGGCCCCAAAAGGGGCTTATCATTGGCACAGAACCTCCCTACCAGGTTCTGGTGGCGTCCCTCGAAAGAAGCACCGAAACCTGGGGTTCGAGCAAAGGCGGTGGGCAATTCAATGCCCACCGTTGTGTTATTGGCTCAAGACTTTCTATATGGTCGGTAGTCCGTGATTTTCAGGGGGGGACCCCTGCCCATATTTCACGGCCCACAAAACCAGCCTGCCGGCAAATGGCTGAGTAACTCGCCAGACCTTGCCTGGTCCCTGGAAGAGGGCTATCCTGAGCAATGGAGTTCATGCCGTGAATTCCTTATCCTCTGTAGTGTTCAAGGACGGGTGCCAGCCCGTCCTTGAATTGTTTAGGGTGGATTGCCGGTTCTCCACTGTGGAGGGCAGCGTGCTGGCCACAAGGTGGTCCAGCTGGTCTTGAGGATTGACTCCACTCGCTCTCTAAGTCGATGCGAGCTTCCAGTCCTAAGCCCATAGGACACCCCGCTCGGGGACATACTGAGGTCTTCTGCGAGCCGACGCAGAGACCAACCCTTGGCGCTAAGAGCCAAAGCAATGTCTTCAGGTGACCACTGGGGGTGTACAGGCATGTGCAGATCCATCGAGAATTGATCGGTGGTGCGCCGATCACAACAGTTTGGAAAGCGGGAAGGCGTCTGAATAGGGCCGATATTACCTGCTATCGAGAGAGGCAATAGGAAGCGAGTAGACTCAAGTCATGCCTAAAATCACGAAGCATCGAATGGCAATTACACCCCCTCGACCAGTTCAAAGAGTGGATGATGTCTTCCAATTGATTCTATGGTTTTGGGCTAATACATTCCCTATCAGCTACATATCTGAAAAAACCGGATTATCGACCCGTACGGTAGCTGGCTATCTACGGCATCTCAGGATCCAAATCGAAGAGTCCGCACCACCATACACAGGGGTGTTGGATGGTGTTGTACACGTCGAGGCGTGGAACTATAAGCCTAGATTGAAGTTACCGCCTCCGAATCGGTCCTCTTTACCTAAAAAACGCCCATTGCTCCTAGGGATGATGAGCGCTGAAGGGAGCCTTCGCCTATTCGTAATCTCGAGTAGAAGTAATACGGAAATCCATCCCTTAGTCAAGGCGCATGTTGCTAGAGGAACTTCGCTTATTATTAACCACTCGAATGTTTATCGGGGTCTGCGAACGGATGGATTCCCAGACCAAGTGCAGAAGAGTACCGAGGAGCTCAAGTGGGATTTGGAGGCTGGAGGGGGGGGCTCAACCTTTATTACTTCTGGGATTACATAAATTTGGTAATGAAAACTGCTCGGGGAGTCCGAACCGACAACTTTCTTCCACGTGTTCGTGAGGCCGAGCTTCGATGGGCTTTTCGGGAATTACCTGCGGTATATCTCTATAAACATGCACTTGCCTTGATGAATCGTAAATAATTTCGTTTTCAAATTTGAAAACAATCGATTTTTAATAATTCTAATCATCTATGTTCAAGAGTGTACTGATCGCCATGCCTCATGACAGGGGAAAACCAAACTTGTAGAAGACTTAAAACGAATATCTGGTGAGGGCAGCTGGGTTGGAAGTCAGGCCGAGCAATTCCTCACTCATGCACCTGCCGACTGTCGGCCTTGGAGCCAAGCAACCCCTCCAGGTACAGTCTTGTTCGGACCAACCCGACGACCCCTGAGGCCATCCGAACAATGGGTGGTGATCCGCCAAACAGAGGATGGTCGTTGTCTCGCCATATCCAAGATTCTGCTTCATCAGACGGAAGGAGGCTGTGCAAGCACTCATGGATCACAAGAACGCTCGTGACCCTTTCAAGCCGGTCCATGCCTAGCCGGGCAGCTCCGGTAGCTCTCCAAGCTCTCAAGGTGGTCTTCGTCCGAATGTTCAGGAGTGCTCTCTGTTGCTCGGTCGTCAGACCCCATGCATCCGCAATCTCGAAAAACCCTCGGAGTTCGGACCTAGAGGACAATTTCTCAACCATGGCTCCTCCCCACCCCAGTGATGCCCGATACATCCATAGGCCAAATCGGGACGGGAGCTTGCGGGTCCGACGGCACGAAGGCGCTCCTGGCACCTCTGCGGATGAATGGTTGGCTTGAGCCGATCTGGGGGTTCCTCCATCCGGGGTGGATCCGCATCCTCGTGGATCTGTTCACCCGGGGGTGGAGGGGCCTTCGGGAATCATTCCTCCGCACGCCCTTCCTCCAATTTGGTGAAGGGGATAGGTCGCTTGGTCGGCTTCCTCTCAGATCGAAGGTGTTTGGCCAGATCGGATTGGAGCCCTCGTACAACATAATCCTGAAGGAGGGCATCTGCCTTCATCTCTCGGATTTCCGCCATCTCGTGCAGACCGGCAACCTGATGTGGAGGCAACTCGTACAGCACCTCCTCTCGGAGGGCACCCTCGGTTGGTTTCAACGCCACCTGCAGACGTTCCAGGCGTTCCAACCGCCGGTTGGGTTCAATTCCGTGAACCTTGATGGACTTGGGGCAGAGGTCCAGAACAATGGGTTGATGCGTAGTTCGATACTCCTCATCGCAACTGCACGCGTTCACATAGGTGGTGACCTTGGATCGAGCTACCCCGTACGAGTCATGGATGTGCCCGAACACATGAACCCGAGGCCGAACGGCGGCGAGTCTGATCTTCAGTTCTTCACAACCGAGGTGAGGGCCGCCATGTACTTGATCGAGCATCCCTCTTGGAGGTCCATGGGTGATCAAGACCTCCGTGTCCAACGGGATCTTGTTCCAGACCTGACGGAGGGCGGGTCCATTGCGCGGCAGATTGAACGCCCAGTCACAAAACCAGGGCTGCCAGGGTGAACCCCAGAACTTGACGCCCTCAATCTCAACCCCGGAGTCCTGGAGGTAGGTGATGCCAGGGTTGGCTCTCAAAAGCTGGGCGGCTCCGTCGGGATCATGCTGAAAGAGCCAATCATGGTTACCCGCCACGAGGATTTTATGCCGGTGCGGGCGGGTTGAAAACCAAGCTAAAAAGCGGTTCACCTCCAGGCTGGTCCCTTGCCCGGTGGCATCTCCGGCGTGGATGAGAATGTCTCCACGTGGAATGTTCAGGGTCTTGTGGGTGTTGTGAGTGTCGGAGATGCACACAAGGCGCATGGAACTCCTTCGTAGGAGGTTGATGATGGTTAACCAGAGGGAGTCCTAACCCTGCCTAGGCCGCACATGGACGGATCTGTCGCCCGTGAAACCCCAATGCCAGGAGCCGCCACCCTGCCAGCCCGGCTCTGCAGTGCGTGCTTCGGCTGTAGAGATTCGGCGACATGATTCCACCCAAATGGCCCACTGTTGCTCGCCCTGGTGTTTGATTTGCTTGCCCATCCGATCACTCCAGGTCCTGCCCGGTTTCCGGGTTACCAGGGCCTCCGTGATGATCCCCCGGGTCACCCAGATCATGACTAATGAGGTAATTCCTGGATTCGTCTGGGGTGATCTTGAGGGCAGCCTTCCGAGTCATGGCGAAATCACAGAACTCCCTTGAGAATCGGAAGTACCTCGTCTCATTTCCTTCTGGTGCGACCTGAAAACCTGTGGCCAGAACGTACCATTCGTAAGGGACCAAGACTGCCACGGGCTCGCGCCTGCGTTTGGCCCTACAGATGCGAATGTGGGCGCCCTTATCGATCTGGTTCAGGCACCGCCAAAGGTGGCGATCGGCCTTCCTCATGGCAAGAAGGAGGTGAAGAGGATCGTTCTTGCACACGCGTAGATTCCCTCTCATCAAACGGTCCTGACCAAGTGATTCGGTCCCTCAATGTAATCTCCTGAAAACCGCTTGCACACTATATTTGCGCGTCGAATAGAGAGTCGAATAGCGAGTCGAATAGGGAGTCGAATGAGGCTAATTTTTGGGCCAGTTCGTCGAATAGAAAGGTAAGTGAATCGCCCGACCGGATGTGATAGCGTCTGCCCACATCGAGACGATCCCGTCTCGGTAAGCCGTGGTGACGTCATGCACTGTAGAGGCCGCTCTAGATCCGAATTGGATGCGTATGGCCGATACTCAGGAAAGCCTCATAAATGCTGGCTTAGGTTGCACAGCATCGAGCGAATCAAGAAGGTGGCGTGATGGTCTCAATACTTGAAGAGTTTCAAACCCGTTTCCCGCGCCTCTTCGAGGGGTTTCCGGGTCCAGCGTATTTCGACATTGGGCCTGGTTGGTATGGCCTCGTTGCCGGCCTACTGGAGAAACTGGATGCTATGAACTTCCAAGACCTTCGGGTATTCCAGATCAAACAGAAGTTCGGCGGACTTAGGTGCAATCTTGAGGGTTCCTGGAACGACGAGGCCTCAGCCTTGATCAGGCACGCTGAGGAGGCGTCCTTCCACATTTGCGAACAATGTGGGTGGGATGCCACATGCCTCCATGAAGAGACCTTGTGCGCTGCATGCAGAGGCGATCGATATAAGCCCCTCCCCTGAAGATCAGCTGCCTAACGGATGAAGCTCAGCAGCAATTCCTGCACCAAGGTGATGAGCGGAGCCGAGACAGCGGAATGATGTGAGAAAGCGGAAAGCAAAGCAGGCGGGATCCGAGTTGAGCCAAGGGTTAGGCCGGTATCTTTGGTGGAAATCACCTGTTAGGCCCAAGTGAACTTCCGTTCACTGTCTCTGTAATCGATCTTAATAATCTGTAATATATCTGGCCATGATTCTTGGAAAGTGTAACCCTCGAGCGTATCAAGCACTCCATCTGTGACAAACAAGTTGAACCCAGCACCAGATTCGAGACCATTCATCTGCACAATAACATCTGATATCACAAAGTCCTTTCCTTTGAGTAATGATGGAATTGGGGACTTCATGGAAATCTCTAATTTCGTGAAAAACCCAACCCCAGTAGTTTTTCTTTCTCGATTAACAATATTATTTATTTGATCCTTTAGTAACCCGAGAAGGGGATCATTCCCCTCTACAATTTTGGCTAGAATCAAATTTTCGAAATCATCCCACTCAAATTCATTCATCAGATTCACCTATAAAATGCGTTGCCGAATACCGGGTTCCCATTAATTACATTGCCAGTGGCTGTAAATATTTGACCACCAACGTTAACCGTAACCTCAAATGGACCATTTCCACGTCCTTGGGCTGCTGCTATTGCTGCGTTTTCAATTGCCTGATAAGCCTGAGTTCTATCGCCACCAAACTGGCTAAGCAGAGCATCGAAGTTATGTCCTCGACCACCGCTAAAAACATGATCTATTGCATTTTGTAATGCACTACTGGCTCTATTCAGGGCATTTCTCAAATTGCTTGGAACTGGGCCACCACCATCTTCGAACAACTCAAACAGCAATCTCAAACAAGCGACTCTCGCTGCCAGAGAAGGAAGCCTCAGACAATTCATGATTGAAGCATCACAAGACGTGAGGCCTTGAAGCCCTAATGGATCAATGTTGTTCAAAGGATTATTGCCAACATATGAATAAACGTTGGAACCGTCTGGAAGGCTCTCTGCATCGACTGAAGAGATCAATTTCGTGACAACTCCAGCCCGCAGCATCCCCGTGAGCCCAGGTGTAATAAGGCGCGTTGGATTCATGATTGGATCCCGACTAATCCAGCGTCCAGCATTCGGGTCATAGGCGCGGTGGAGCGCAAGATTTAGCCCACTCTGCGCATGCCAGAGGTACCCAGTGAGCCCAAACAAGCTGTCCTTAACGCCCTGGACCTTCGTCAAGCGTCCATAGGGATCGTAGTCATACCGCGCCCTCACGTTCTGGCTCACGTCTACAAGCTCACGAATCGAGCCTAGGTGATCCCGGGTGTAGAGAAGGATCGTTCCATCGCTATCCACAAAGCCTTGGCTGTAGAAGCGCTTGGTGACGTTGGCGCCTGTGCTGTCGCGCTCTTCCGCGATCTCCACGCCATCCCAAAGGTACTTCTTGTCGCTCGTAATCTGGAGCGTCTGAGTGGCGTCTGGGTCTTTCTCAATGATCTCGACGCGCCTTCCAAGCCCGTCATAACCAAATTCACTTCTGTGCCCAGTGGCAATGATGGTGACGGTAACGAGACGGTTTTCCGCGTCCCACTCGAAGGTTCGGACTCCATCACTGATGAGGTTCCCGTTGAGGTCGTAGGCCAGAGTCGCGGAATTGGATCCTCCACTCACCACAACCGTGGCCTCATCCTTCACGTTCACGTCTGCCACGCTTGTTGCGGTCACGGTATAGGTTCCGAAAGTATTCGGAGCTGTGTAGGCCCCCGTGGATGCATTGATGGTTCCGCCTGATGCTGACCAAGTCACGGCAGTGTTGGCACTCCCCTCCACTATGGCCGTGAACGTGAATTGCGCCCCCTTGGCCAATGAGGTGGCATTTGGACTGACTGCCACAGTGATCTTCCCAGTCGACACTTGAACGGTAGCGACCGCCGACTTGGTGGGGTCGGCCATACTTGTTGCGACCAGATGGTAGATACCGGGGCTCCCGGGGGCGGTGTAGTGTCCACCCTTGTCTACGGAACCACCTCCCGTTTCCTGCACTCCCCAGGCCACCCTCTGATCAGTAAAACCCAACAGAGTCGCTGTGAAGGAATGGGCTGCTCCCGGGGCCAAGCTAATGGAATCTGGTGAGACCTCGACTTCCTTCGGAATCACAACAGAGGCTGTTGCCGAGAGCCCTGAATTGAGTGGGCCCAGCGCCTGAATATGGAAGAGGCCCGCAGTAAGTGGAGTGGAATAAACCCCACTAGCATTGATGGTGCCGCCACCAGCTTCCTGCACGCTCCAAGTGACCTGAGGAGATTGATCTCTTGTGTCCCTGGCGATAAAAAGTTGGTTGTACCCGATTGGTAGAACGGTGACGCTGGGATAGATCGACAGTGCAAGCGGTGTCACGCTGAGGGTGAAGCTAGATTGCACTGATGTCCCGGCGGGATTGGTCACTGTGAGCTGGAAGTTGGTTGTCTGGTTTGGGGTCGCACTTACCACTTGTCCACTGTCGACACCGAATATTGTGATACTCGGATTGATCTGAATGGAGCCTGTCCCTCCACTGAAAACCCCCTTATAGGTGGTGCTATCGCCCTGATTGATGGGGTTCTTGAGGGGTGCGAATGAGCTGATCACGGGGAGAGGAAGGATTGGAATCAACTTTGTGGCAGTGGCCTGCACACCACCCAGGTTCGTAACCGTGCAGGTCAAGGTGCAGGTACCTACTGGCCCAGGAGTAAATACCACAGCGGGGGTCGTGGTCGAGGAAGTGATGGTTCCTCCTGCAATGGACCATGCGTAGGTGCCACTCTGGTTAGGCACGGTGCAGTTGGCAGAGATGCCCGTCGTCACGGCTGTGGGGGCCGATATGTTTGGGTCGGGAAGCCCGGCAACTGACACAGTCGCTGTTTGGGTCTGCACCCTGCCAACCGAATTTGCCACGGAGAGGGTGTAAGTTGTCGTTGAGTTAGGCCGGTCCTGAATCGAAAAACCAGAACTGACATTCCAGTACCCACCAAGGCTCGAAGTGAGATTCGCTGACGTGCCGACAAACGCCCCAGTCACGGTGACCAAGCCCATACTTGCAACGGTTGTGGGGGTCGCATTCAGGGCTGTGATCGAAGGATTCGCAATCACAGTGACTGTCTTGGTGGCCGTGGCCTGAACCCCAGCGGCATTGGTTATCGTGCATCCTAGCGTGATGGTTCCAGGGGCAGCACCAGTAGCAAATGAAAGGGCGTTGGCTGTGGTACTACCGGAGGCCGTTCCTCCGACAATGGTCCAGAGGTAGGTGCATCCTGCCTGATATGGCACGGAGGCCGTGTAACTCTGAGATGAGTAGCTGTTGATGTAGCTCAGCGTAATCGTGTCATCCGCCTGAATCGTTGCAATCGGGGCAGGAGGAACAGTGACTGTAGCTGTGCCTGTGGCGGTGATGCCGGCGTCATTTGTGACGGATACGGTATAGGTTTTTGTCTGGGTTGGGTTAATGGTCTTGGCAACACCAGAGGTCACGGCACCAACACCCATGTCGATAACGCCGGTTCCGCCCGTAAAGGAGGGGGTGAGAGTTACGGCGGTACCAGGCGTCACATTGGCCGGGGTAGCAGTGAACGAGTTGATGGCTGGTGCCGCAACACAGGTAGCCGTGTTCGTGAACGTCGATGGAACGCCAGCCTTGGTTACAACACACTGAAGCGTGACCGTCCCCACCCCCGTAGCCTTGTAATACATCGAGTAGGCTGTGCCCCCGCTGATGATCGTCCCGCCAGTGACGGTCCACACATACGTGCTGGCTGCGTCGTAGGGCACTGACGCCCAGGATCCAGTGTCATTGAGCGTAACGGGTGTCTTGAGGGTGATGCCTCCAGGTGAACTGGGATTCACCGTGATATTGACCTGGCTAGTGGCGGTGATTCCGGCTGCATTTTTTACTACCAGGTAATAACTGATGCTGCCCTTCGGGGAAGCCGGGTACACCGATCCGGAGGCCACGACGCCGCCCCCAGGAGTTAAGGTGGCAACCCCACCACTAAATGTGGGAGTCAAATTGATGCTCTGGCCGGAGGTGATCGTCGTGGCACTTGCTGTGAATGAGGTGATCAATGGGGCAGCAACGATTGTTACAGTCGCGCTTCCCGACCGCACCACGCCAGCAGGGCTGGTAATTTGACAGGTGAGCGTACAGGTTCCGACTGAACCAGCCGTGTAATACACCGTGTTGCTGGTTCCCCCTGAAGTAATGGTTCCACCTACGATGGACCATAGGTATGAGGAACCGCCCACGTAAGCCACTGAAGCTGACTGCGAAGTGGCCGTAGTTACTGGTGAGGTGGCCGCCACCGTCGAATTGGGCCCGTAAGGATCCACATTGACGGTGACGTTTGAAGTCACTTTGGTCCCTGCCGAATTGGTTACAGACAGGTAGTAGGTGTGGCTCCCAACCGGAGTCACTGTCACTCCTGTGCCTGAACTGACCTGACCAAGACCAGAATCGATGTAGCCAACGCCATTGGCAAAGGATGGTGTCAGGACACAGGACTGACCGGGGGTCAGATTCAACTTGCTTGAAGTGAACGAGGAAATCGTAGGTGGTAGGACGCCTGTAAGGGTGATGGACTGAGTTTGAAAAACGCCTACCGGGTTTGTGACCTTGCACGTCAAGGTGTAGGAACCCACCGATGGAATTGTGTAGGAGACTGAACTGCTCGTGGCCCCGCTGGTGATGGTTCCACCCGGCAAGGTCCAAGCGTAGGTGGTCCCAGCCACAAAGGAGTAGGGCACGGAAGCAGAATTACTAACACCCACCGTGACTGTGGTGGGACCGGAAATTTGGGCACTTGGGGAGGCAGGCACCGTGACAGTAACAGGCTGTTGGATCTGGGTACCGGCAGCATTGGTGACGCAGAGGGAATAGGAAGTCGTGGCCAATGGGTTGACTGTGACCGAGAACGGACTGATCACCTTCCCTATCCCCCCGCTGATAACTCCATTGCCATTGGCGAACGTCCCAATAAGCACAGCCGCCCCACCCGAGGCCACATTAGCTGGGGTCGCCGTGTAGGAGACGATCTGAGGTGCGGCCACCACTGGGATAGTGGCCACGCGGGTGGAAGGAACCCCGTATTGGTTGGTCACTGTAAGAGTGACTGTGCAACTGCCAATCGCGGATGGAATAACGTAACAGTAGTTGCTGGTAGCCCCTGGATAGGCCGCTAGGGTTCCGCCAGCGACCGACCAGGCCCAGGTACACCCTGCCTGGATAGGTGAGATGGGAGAAACAGTGTTCTGGATACCTGCCGTCAACGCAGAGGGAACAGAAATGGATGCATCTGGTGGAACCGCAGTCACGGTTGCTGTCGCCGAAACGGAGGTCCCAGCCACATTGGTTACCGTCAGGGTGTAGGTCTTAGTGGTGGTTGGATGAACAGAAATCGCCACCCCACTTGTAACTGACCCGACTCCTTGATCTATAACCCCCGTACCACCCGAGAAGGTGGGAGTTAAAGCCAGGGTAACGCCGGCCGGGTAACTACCCTCACCCGTCAGAGAATTAATGCTGGGCGCAGCTACAAGGTTGACAGTCTGGCTTCCCGTATTGGACCCACCAGCATTGGTCACGAGGCATTGAAGGGTAAGGGTCGCTCCGGTTCCAGCATGAAAATAGGTGGTGGATGAATTGGAATAACCCTGAGCCAGGGTGCCGCCCGTGATGGTCCATTGATATGTGTTGCCGGCAACATCCGGTACAGAAGCCGCGAGATACTGGGCGCCGACAGTCGCATTGGCAGGTGCCGATATCGTGGCATCCGGGGCGGCGAATGCCAAGGACGTGGCGGAGTGGAAGCTTGCTGGCACGGCTCCCAGGGATTGGCTTGGTAAACAAAGCATTCCAAGAACCGCGAGTAGAGCAAACAGGGGGCGCTCTCCTGAGATGGCTCTACCCGTGAGGTGCGCGGAAACCTGATTCACTGAAATCAGACAGTGGGAGTTCTCTTGACTTGGTGTCTCAACAGAATGCAGTGAGGTCTTCAGCATGAGGAGCCTTAGGAAGTAGAAGGGGGGGATCGAGAGATTCATTGTTCGAGCCCTACTTGACTTCGGCGGCAGAAGCCTTCGCAACCGCCAAACGTTTGGCAGCCTCAGGACTCCTTCGTGGTGGTTTGGTCTTACTCCCCGGCTGTTTGGATTTTCCGCCAGGCTTTGTGATCATGGGCGTCGCGCTATAGGTTTCCCCCGTAAGCTGGTTGAGGTTGTTGAAGGTCGAAGCCGTCGTCGCACCGTTGATTTGCGATGTCGTGCGATTCCCAGCCTCGTCATAGCCATATCCGTACGCAATCAGGACGGATTGAGTCACCGCGTCGGTCTGAGTGTTCGACAGGATCTGACCCACCGCATCATAGGTGAAGGTATTCACCTTGGGGTTCTGTGCATCCGCCTGAGTGGTCCAGGTCTGAATCTGGCCGTTGGCATCATAGGAGTAGCTGAATGCTGAGATGTTCGTTCCATTTGCCTTCTGGTTCTGAATCGATTGAAGTCGCTTGTCTCCGCTCGCGCTGGAATAGCCAAACACTGTGCTTTGACCATTCGGCAGCGCAATGTTTTGAAGACGGTTTGTGGGCCCATCAAACGTATAAGTGAAAGTGCCAAGCGGATTGGCTACAGTGCTCATGCGTCCGAGGACATCTAGGGTGCGGGTCTCGTTGATGTCATTGATTCCCCGAGTGGTGACCCGACCAAGCGCGTCATAGCCATAGGTGATGGTGCTATTGGCCAAGGGGCCGGTGACACTCGCCAATCTACCGGCACCCAGGGTTGGAGTAGAGGTGATTGGATTGTATACGTAGGTAGTCGTTCCCAATCCACCTGTTGAAGTGGCAAGCCGATTGAAACGACCATCGTATGTGTAGCTCACATTCGGCGTGGGCTTGCTGGTGTTGGAATAGGTCACTGCAGCCAGGGCGTTGTCCTGGTAGTAACTGTACTTGGTGACCTGAGCCTTGGCGTCGATTCGCTGAGCAAGACGACCGATCGCGTCATAGGCGTATTGCAGACTTGTCAGGTCAGGAAAAATTTTTCCGGTCACGCGCCCCTGAATATCCCTCACCCATGATGTGATCTTCCCTTGGGGATCAGTCAGACCATCTAGCGTTCCACACCCACACCAGTCGAGACGAGTGATGCGCCCTTGAGGATCCTGCACACTGGTGAGTTGTCGGCTTGCGTTGTAGGACATCACGGTCCAGCGCCCGAGCCGGTCCTTTGTTTTCCACGCATCCAGCCGATCGAAAAGCGTTTCCTCGGTGGTGCCGTCTGGGTAGGTAATCGTGGTTCGGCGATCTAAATTATCGTAGTCGTAGGTCAGAGTGTAATTGTCGGGTTGATTCGTGACTGTTTTTACACGCCCCACGAGATCATATGTAAAGGTTGTGATCTGTTGACCCGCATTCAGCAGCGGGCCTTTCACGTTCTGAAGGTATCCGTTCAGGTCATAGGTTAGGGTGGTGACCTCCGATTTCGGATTGGTGATGGTCAGGATCTGGCCGAAACCGTTGTAAGTGAACGTGGTGGTTTGCCCAGCTGCATCGATTGTGGTCAGCGGTTTGTGCTGAGTGTTGTAGGTGTACTTCGCGAGGAGGTCATCAATCCCGCCAGTGAGGTTGTGAACCTCCAGCAAATCGATGCCATCCGTGGAGTAGACATATGAAGTCACCCTCCCCAGCGGGTCAGTGACCTGGGTGGGCTTCCCAATGGTGTTGTAGGTGGTGAGGGTCGACTGGGTGCTTAGGTCATCCAGAATCCGCAATACGGCACTCGGACTAGATATGGTTCCCATCTCCTGGGAGTTTGCCTGACCGGCCTGTAGAAACCAGGTCCTAGACTCTAGTGGTTTCTTTTCCCAAGACGGGACCGAATTCAGCCAGCCTCCAGGTGAGTACACCCAATGAGTGATCTTGGCCTTGGTGTAGTCGCCCGGATAAATCTCCATGGCTCTCTTATCCCAGTAATAGGAATTAAAGAACCAATGCCCTGTATTAACCACTCCGACTGGCGCCACAGGATCTGACAAGGGGAGACTGCTGACCAGGCCGACATATTCACTGCGTTCCTGATCCCCAGAAGGGTCCGTCGCAAGTATCCAAGTATTGTTCGCCGCACCATTGCCACAAGCGAATGTGCTTGTGCCATAGGGGGTGGTCATGCCGTTGATGAAATCGGCAGCCATCGCCGGGTTCTGGGTGGTCGGCCCATAGCTGAACGTCGTGGTTATTCCCAATGCATCCGTGATGGATTCCAAAAGGCCAGACGCTGTATAGGTCATGCTTGCCGTTCGACCGAAGGGGTCCGTGACTAAGGTGACTTTCTTGGGATCTCCTGCCAACCCGTAGGAAAGGGTTGTCACCTGGCCCAAGGCATCGGTGACGGTTGTTAGACGGCGCTGGGCATCGTAGCCGTAAGTCACTGTGTTACCCGATGGGTCGATCGATCTTGTCCGGAACAGGGTCCGAGGCGCCACGATCGCCCCATCGGTCAGATCGTAGATGTCGCTGCTTCCATCCCGGTGAACCACCTTGTAGGAGGAGGCTGAGGTCCGGACCAGCTGATCCTGATTGAAGTAGTCCGGGGCATAGGTCTGGGTGAGAGTGTTGTAGCCAACCTGGGCTTTCATGCCCCCGCTGGCTGGGAGTAGCTTCACCGTCTGGCCTACTGTCGTCGGATCATCGGTGAGAGTAAGAACCCAATCAAACGCCCATTTCGGTCCTAGGTTTGAGTAGGTATAGGTGGCCGGCTGATCGGCGTTCTTACTGTTGTAGGTGAGAGTAAGGGCGATCTTTTGTCCACGTGGAGGCGTGTAGGAAACTGGAATATCGTTGAGCAAAAGAGCCGAGCTGAGCGTGTTGAGCTGAGCCACCGGCATTCCGGTGCAGGCTGGTGCGAGATTTTCGGGAACAGGTGCATGAGGGTCCGCGGCGGTTCCACCGCCACAGGAGTCACCAGCCCATATCCGTGCCGCTTCAGACTCGGACACCGAGTGCCATCCAACTGGAAGTTGGCCATTGGGAATGAGAGCGTAACCAGAGCTTTCCTGGTTCAGAGTGGCTTCATGAATCCACCTCTCCCCTCCGAAGAGTGAGTCCCTCACAAGAAGCATCCCATCGCGCTTTTGAATTACGGCCACAAAGTGGCCGAGGCTCAGGTGCACCATGGCTGGAGTTGACCATTCCTGCCCAGTCTCTCGATGGGCCATTTGGAGATTCAACTTTCGAGCATTTGCCATTCGCCAGTTCTGCAACAGGGAGGTGCCATCGGTTTCGATGGGCATTGCCAGAATCGAGCGATCCAACGGCATCCCTGAATGAATTTCTCGCTCAAGCACTGAAAGTGCCATCGGACCGCATTTCAAACCTGACCTGGGATCTGCCGCCAACCCGTCCAACACGGTCCGCGCAAAGGCCAGCTGAGTAGACGGCTTGCCGTGAACCGGTCCAGACCAACCATCGACTACTTGGAGGACGTTCTGAAGATCCTCCCTCCTCCCTAGGTGGCTCAGAAGCTCCGCATAAGATCCGGCAATTCGATTCAGGAGCATCCGTGAACTGGACCTCTGATCAGCACGAGCCAAATTCCATGCCTTGACCCAGTACTCGAGACTTCGAGACACCTGCCCTGCCTCTAGGGCCATGTCCGCCAGATTGGCGCACAGCGAGGCATTCCAACTCGAGTGAGGGTAGGCTCTCAGAAATGGGTCCAACGCTTCAGTACTGGACTTACGTCGGCATTCACCCAGCGCTGCCAAAAGCGCTCTGTTTTCGACTTCGGAGGGAATCGGTCCAAGGGGCATCAAAGGTTCCCCGAAGACGCTCGCAGCTTGCACTTGTGTAAGGCCAACGGATACCGTTAGGCCCACCTGGGCTCCCTGTCCCGATAAGGGCGCAATCAACACAAGACCCCAGAATTGGGAAGTCCCTCGGCGCATCATTTCTCTCCAGGAGTTGTAGGAATACCGCAAAGAGAAACAGATTAAGTGGTTACCCGTCAAATAAATTTCATGTTACATATTTGATTTTTAATTCCAAGTTGACCTCAATTCCGCTTGGATGGATACCATCCTTTAGCCCTCACAAGGATTTGCCATGGTTTCCATAGTTGCCCTGTTTCTCGCCTTCTTACCCATTGCCCAGGGAACTTCAGGCGGGCCGACTGCGCCTGGAGGGGCTTCGGTCAAAGAACTGGTCTCCGTTCAGAGACGGGTGACCGTCAAGACGCTTGTCGGTCAACCCGGCTGGCCTGGAGCTGTTAACGGACCGACCAGTTCCGCCCTGCTTTTTGAGCCCCATGGTGTGGCGGTGGGCAACGACGGTACGGTCTATATCTCAGAGGCTGGCAACCATGCACTCCGCCAATTCACACCAGATGGCATCCTTAGGCCGTTGGCAGGTTCCCTCGGGCGCGAAGGTGGCCAGGATGGGAGTGGGGGAGAGGCTAGATTCTATTTACCAAACAGCCTGAGCATCGACCACAAGGGCAATCTTTTTGTGGCAGATCTCGCGAATCACGCCGTCCGCAAGATCACGCCCAAAGGCGTGGTCACCACCTTTGCTGGGAAGCTGAGGGCCCTTGGAGATGCGGATGGCCCGGCGTCAGTGGCTCGGTTCAACCGTCCCCACGGCATCGCGGTTGGGGATGATGGCACGGTTTACGTCACCGACGCTGTGAACCACACCATCCGCAAGATCACCCCTGATGGGAGGGTTGTCACGGTCGCAGGAAAGGCACTGCACCCTGGCTCAATGGATGGAGTAGGAACTGAGGCCCGATTCCTGATGCCGTTCGCCATCGCCGTAGATCGAAATGGGACGATGTTCGTCGCGGATCGTGGAAATGATGCCATCCGGAAAATCACACCAGATGGCGTCGTCACGACCTTAGCCGGCAAGCTCGGTGTCCCTGGGACGAAAGATGGGCTTCGTGGTGAAGCACGGTTCTCCAGCCCGCGTGGCATTGACATCGACCAGAATGGAAATCTTTATGTCGCAGACTACGATAGCTGTCTGATTCGGATGGTCTCACCAGAAGGGCTTGTCACCACCTTGGCGGGAAAGGGGTATGAAGCGGGAAGTGCCGATGGATCTGGTTTGGAAGCACGCTTCAAGGGCCCCCACGGGATTACGGTCGACACCAAGGGGCGTGTTTTCGTCGCGGACTCCGACAACCACCTCATCCGAATGTTGATTCTAAACGACTAGGTTTCTAGCGTTCTCACCGAAATTCGCCCCGAATGGGATAACAGTTCCATTCCTTTGAAGGGCATTCGATCCAGAAATTAAGCTAAGGACTTCACGACTCTGGATGCAATTCGCCCATCGGTAGCACCTTCAGCATCGCCAAGAAAGCATCGATCGCCTGTTGCAGGAACAACTGATGCGACGGGTACTGTTTGATGGACAGGTAGATGTAGTGGCATGCGATCACTCGCTTCCATTTCGCATTCAGGAGTTGGGCAGGCGGGTCCAACACCATGGGAACACCCATGCCGCTCGCATAAAGGATGTGGTTCCGGATATTGGCCTCCCTCCGGATGTAATCCAAAATATTCTTCGCCCCAGCTTCCGTCGCCAAGACAGAAAGACTCGTTGAGAAGGAGCGCAGTTTGTCTCCCGTCGAGGCCAGGAAGTTGAATGGCATATCCGGGACCATCACGTGGTCTCCGAAAAACGCTTTGTTCCTGATATGTAGGGTTGGAGGCTCCAACCCATCCTTCTTCATGACTAAAGTGAATTCAAACCCATGGTCGCGGATCAGCAAACCGAAGTCATGGCCGAGGACTGCAAGGAGGGCTGCAACTGCATTCTTGTGGAGGTGGCTGCGTGGCTGGAGTTTGTCTGCGTTGGGATAATTCAACTCCTGGAGGCAGCACATTAAGCCAGTGGCCGCCTCTTCCTCTGCTGTGATGGCCCTGAATGCCGCCATCGCGTTATCCACTCCCAAGAGCTTTTCGGCTTTCTCCAGGTGGTGGACCGCTGATTGGAAACAAAACCTGGACTTGCACTTCGGAAGCTTCTTGATCCTCTGTATCACGCCTAATTCGATTTCCTCAAATTCCATGGGTTGTTCCTGTTGGCCTCAGCCAACCGGCCGCGCTTGCACCAGTGTGCCAAGCGGAGCCGAGGAAGCGAGAGGTTGAGAGAGATCGAAAGAATATACAGGCGCAGTCCGAGTTGAGCCAAGGGGGGGCCTCCCCTTACCCTGTGGCGCCTGGACCACCTAGAACCTGCCATGGGGCAACCATCCAGACCAGGCCAGCCTGCTCGAGAACCTAGTGGCTCCTGATCTTCCGATCTAGGGGGGCGTCCGGGGGACCCCTGCCCCCTCACTTCGCGCCGCAATTCCCACCAGCGTGCTCTTGCCCGAGGCGATCTGGATGAATCGACCCAATGAGGTGCTGGCATCGGGCATGAGGGCGGACACCCACACTCTGGAATTTCCACCTTTGTCAGATTACCAGAGCCCGCGCCATCGGAAAAAGTTCTGATCTGTATTGATTAAATAATGCAGGAAAATCCAATAAATGCCAATTTATTCAGAGCCTTTCTGTGACCTCCGTTAATTCACTGTCCCTCTGAGCCAGACGTCCCGGGTCGGCGGCAAGGCAAAAAACAATGGCTACAGGTCCCCTGAGTTTGGAGTAGGATGCCCCTCCCCGCTGTTGTGAGTTCGTGGGTTTCGGCTACCCTTCAGCCAATGCTCCAACTCCAGATGCCCTCGGTCATGCAAATTGCATTGCTACCCGTGGAGTCAACATGCCGACCCACCCATCTCAGCCTGAAGGTCCTGGTGCCTCGCACCCTTGTGATCCTCCTGTCACATCTGAGTCGTTCATGCACGCCTTTCACTCAGCATCGAGTGGGGCCAATGACCTGAACAGGGACCTTCAGGAGCAGTTCACTCTCCCTGACTCAGCTGCAAACCTCCGATTCCGATGACGCATGGTTGAGAATGAAATCTCGGTAATCCAATTCACCCAGGAATCTTTGGTGGATTTGGTCTGTGGGGCGAGCGCCTCCGGTAATAGGCTGGTGCCTCCTCAGGTCAAGTACCTCGCTCGATACTGTGAGCGTCTCGGTGTCAAAACCCTCGTTCATGAGCGGCATTACATTGACCGCCATTTTATGGACGAGTACGCCAACTACTACAGTCGGAAGCTTGAACCACCCCCGAACTTCGTCCAGCGCGTTCACTTCTTTGCTCATGCATTCAGCGACGCACAGCTTGCCCAGTGGTTGAGAAAGGGCTTCGCTTCCCCTACCGATAGGCAGTTGGCTGAGAGGGAGATCCAAGCCCCGCCGGGAGGGACCAATCTCTCAAGCGGGTACTGTGGTTACAGCTCCATCCGCCCAATACAGACAGTTCCCCTTGGGCGAACAATCATCGTCCGGCTCCCTGATGAGGAAGGGCCTGAACGACAAATTTGGACCACCAACTCACATTCCGTCCATCTTGGCAACCTTCGGCTCACTGTAGAAGGCTTGGCCTTCCAGCAACAGGATGCCGCTGTAGGGGCCTGTGCAACCGCAGCACTTTGGAGCGCACTTGACCAAGTTGCTCGTCATGATGGAATTCGAGCACCCACTCCTGCTGAGATCACCGAAGCCGCCGTTCGAGGAGCCAGATCTGGTGGACGTTCCATGCTGTCGGCCAGTGTCGGACTCACCTTGCTTCAGCTCTGTGAAGCCACCAGAGGTTTTGGCTTTACCCCGGAGGTTTTAAGTCCTCTCGGACACCCCGAATACTTTTTCTTGGCCCTCCATACATATCTTGCTTCTGGGATCCCAGTTGTGCTTGGGCTAGTCGGCGAGGCAGGACGTCACGCTGTTACCGCCGCAGGCTTTCAGCTCAGCGGAAGCGACAACGCAACCTTGTCCTGTAGCATTCCAGTTAGAAGTTCACGGCTCAACAAGATTTACATTCATGATGACCGCGTGGGACCATACGCACGGGCATTCATCAAGCCCATAGTCTTCCCACCAAAGGATTCGAGGCCTGGTCCCGAAGGCGTTTCGTTGGATCTAGAGTTAGAGGATGGAGTCTCTGAGCAGTGGGTCGTGGAATGTGCGGTAGTGCCGGTCTACCCTAAGCTCCGACTCCCAGTCAGTTCCTTGATCTCTATTGCTGAATCGCTCGCCTCAGGGATGGAGCTGGTTGTTGGGAAGGCGAAAGCCCCTGCGCTTCGCGTAGATCTTCGCTATCAGAGAGCAGGGGAATACCTCAAAACCCTTTCTGGCCGGCTCTCCAACCCCGGTGGCGCCGGCGAGTTCGTCCGCAAGGTTTCGCTGTCTCGATGGTGTGCAATTGTCAGGTGGTCCGTCATGGATACCCCTGTTGCCGACTTTGTCTTCGACACCACCGATGTGCTCAGGAATGCAGATTCCGACGTACCAGCACTCCTAAGATGCATCGTTTCGCTCTCCACTGAGTTTCAGGGTGCGATTGAACAAGCGGGGGCGGGATTCAAAGTCCCCACAGTCTGACCTAGTTTTGAACTACCCCTTGCTTTGTTTGCTGTTTTAGCTAACATGTAGAAATTGGATGGATGTTCTATGCGCCACGTGCCAGAAGGTGTGAAGACTCTTGGTGAAGCCGTGAGACTCCTTCGCGAGCTAGAGGGCCTCACCCTACGTGGGCTTGCTGAAAAAATTGGCGTCTCTGCCCCGTTCCTTAGCGATCTAGAGCATGGTCGTCGGCAGACCGACAGGTACGAGCAACTTGCCTCCGCATTAAACACTCATATAGATGAACTTAGGGCTTTGGACACTCGGGTCTCTGCTGATATGCGGGACTGGCTGGCCGCAAACCCTAAGCTTCTGTATCTATTGAGAGATATGCAAACCTCTGGGCGGCCTGTTCCCTATGAGGCATTAAGGCGAACCTTCGACACAGAGGGTTGATGGAAGAATTTCCCCTGGGGGGACTTGACTTCTCTGACTTGTTAGCTAATATGGCTTACATGGCCTACACGGCAAACAGGAGATTCCCATGAGCCACGACCCCAAACCCACCCATGAGGTCATCATCCTGGTGAACGAGAACCCGGTGAAGATGGTCGCCCACAAGGCGAATGGTGCCGAAATCAAGGCCGCTGCCATCGCCCAAGGAGTTCAGATTCAGCAGGACTTCCTACTTTCTGAGGAGCTCGGGGCCCAGAGGTCTCGAGTGGTTGGCGATGTCGACGAAGTACCCCTCCACAAGGACCAGAGGTTCATCGCGGTGGCTCCGGACGATAACTCCTAGGGAGCTGTCCCATGACCGAGCATGTTGCAAAGGCGGTGGAGGAACTCCGGCTCCACTTCGAAGGTCATCAGATGTCGGTGCAAGAGGACGGAGATGGCGGAGCGTGGGTGATCATCGAAGAGGTTCCCATCGATGGCCTCTATACCTTCGGGCATTCCTGGGTGGGATTCCGCATCACATTTCAATACCCCCACGCAGATGTCTATCCCCATTTCGTCCGAGGGGACTTGCAACGCCTTGATGGCCGTCCCTTAGGTGAGGGGATTCAAGCTGGCCAGACGTTCCTAGGCCGGCCCGCCCTCCAACTTTCGAGAAGGTCCAACCGCCTCAACCCCAGGACAGACACCGCCCTCCTCAAACTTCATAAGGTCCTTTTATGGTTCAGGACGCATCCTTAGACTACGAGCTAGTACTACCTGGGGGAATCGCCTCCGATCTCTTCAGCCATCTCTTCCCTGGCGATGGTGACGAGCATGGGGCGGTACTGGCCGCTGGGATTTCTCGTACTGGGAATCGAGTACGCCTTCTTGGGCGGAACCTTTTCCTCGCGAAGGATGGCTTGGAGTATGTTCCCGGCCAGCGCGGGTATAGGATGCTCACCCCTTCCTTTGTGCGAGACCGAGCGCTCTTTTGCCGGGATGAGGGGTTCGCCTACCTAGCGATCCACAACCACGCAGGCCTAGACTCCGTGGAGTTTTCAGGGGATGACCTTAGGTCTCATGAGCGAGGCTACCCTGCCCTCAGGGACATCACCCGGGGTCAAATAGTTGGTGGCCTCGTCTTCGCGCAGAACGCAGTTGCCGGGGACCTCTGGTTTAAGAATGGGAGGAAGCCCCTCGCAGGAGCTCGAGTGCTGGGCTCTACATTTCGCTACCTCACCTCAGACCCCATCGCTGGAGGCAGGGGCCTCGACATCAAATATGATCGGCAGGCGAGGCTCTTCGGGGAGCGGGGGCAGGGGATTCTTCGTAAGCAACGAGTTGGGATCATTGGCCTTGGTGGAATCGGTTCTCTCGTTTGCGAGCTTCTCTCGCGCCTTGGAGTTGGATCTTTGGTGTTAGTTGATCCGGATCGGATTGAACCATCCAACCTTTCAAGGGTTGTAGGGAGTTCCGCCTGGGACACCCGTGAAGTTTTTCAGCAGTCTGGTTTGCCGAAGTGGATCAAGAATATGCCATTTTCCCGTCCACGACTGAAGGTGGATATTGCTTCTCGAGTCGCTCGCCAAGCAAATTCTTCAATCGAAGTTCAACGAATTCCTGAGTCTGTCGTGGACGGCGATACAGCAGAGGCCCTCACCAGTTGTGATTTTATTTTTCTTGCAGCTGATAGCCATCAGGCTCGGCATGTCTTCAACGCTCTGGTTCACCAATACCTAATCCCTGGTGTCCAACTTGGGGCAAAGGTTGAGGTAGAGGCTGCTACCGGAAAGGTCGGACGCGTATTCAGCGTTGTTCGCCCTTCAAACCCCGGGTCAGCTTGTCTCTGGTGCAATGGACTCATCTCGCCGGCCAAGCTCCAGGATGAAGCTCTCTCAGCCACGGAGCGAATTGCCCAAAGGTACGTGGATGAACCCGATATCCCATCGCCAAGTGTAATCACCCTCAACGCCGTAGCTGCGGCCCGTGGGGTCGACGACTACCTATTTAGAACCGTAGGCCTCCGGCTTGGGGGGCTAGAACATGACTTCCTCTACTTCGAGCCCAGGTTAGGATCCATTCGGTTCGACGCACCTCGCACCGACGCAGAGTGCACGGAATGCGGGGCTTCATCGGGCAGCAGGTTTGCCGCTGGTGACGGTGCAAGGCTGCCTGTACGTCCTTTTAGGAGGAGGTAAGCATGGGCGGAACTGCCTCTCTCCCTCATGGCGTCAATAGGCTCGACCTTGAAGAGGCAGTTCTGATCATTTGTGAGGATAAGTTGGTCCTCCATCCCAAGGATGGGGACCAACACTGGACACTACATTTCGGCCCGATTTCAAAAATCCTAGACATCCACCGTACGCGGAGGGCTGCTGGCGGTGCGGTGGAATACGAAACCCTGTTCGAGATCAGCCATGAACGCCTAGGTTCTCTCTTAGGCGAGATTTCAGCCGAATTGATGAGCGCGTTTCGATCACTCCTTCACCCTCTCCAAATCGATTGGATGGTTCGCCATCATGTCAGTGCTGAACCCGCGTTCTTTCCACCAGAGTCTGAGTTTGAAGAATTGACGAGGGTGCGGAAGAAGCGGCTCTATATCGATGCGACGAAACTCCAGGATCGAATTGGGCATCTTGCCTACCTGGAAGACCTCTTGGACCTCCCTGACGGTCGCGCCTTTTCGATCATCTGCCATAGAAACCCACTCACGCCGAAGGACTTCGGTGTCGGATTCAAAGTTACAGACCCTCTGGGTAGACCCCAGTTGCTGTGGTGCTCCTATCGCCGCGGGGAGAGACAGTTGAAAGCATTGGTTGGAAAGCTCATGCCTAGATTCATGGCAGCAATGGAGATTACCCCGTCAGAATAATTGGGGTGTGAATCCAACTAACTGGAAGCAAATCTCTCAAGGAGTCAATGCAGCTTGTTTGGACCCAATTGAATACCGCTCCCCAGCAAACCCAAGGTACATGCGAGAACGACTCTTGAGCCCGAAAGAACGGAGTAGGAATACACCAGGTGAGCACACCTCCGAGTCAGCGGTGGAGCGGTAGTTCCCCGATGGCGACGCTCGCGCTCGACCCCTGGCTACCATGAGTTCAACACCGACTCCGGATCTCCTTTCTCCCTGCCGGTTCTGCGGTAGCACCAGCGCACCCAAGGCCGATGCACACATTTTCCCGAAAGCGATTTTTCTAAAGGCGAAAGCGGCGCAGGGTAACGAGGATTTTCTGTGGGCCATCGATCGGGATGGATCCAAGCCGCCAAGAAGGGTCCGGATCGGAGAATACGACTCCAACATCCTCTGCCAGGAATGCGAGCGCAGCCACCAGGACATCGACACCCGCGGTGTTCGCGCGCTTTTCCAGACCCCTTACAAATCGGTCCGGGTGCATGCGAAAAAACAGCTCATCTTGAAATATTCGGATCGAGCGAATGCTCGTGATATCCGGACATTTCTATATTTCACTCTGCTCAAGGCGGCCTGGTCTCAGCGCGACACATTCTCGAACGTGGACCTGGAGCCGGGGGTTGAAGCGCATTTCCGGAGAACCATCCAAGAAGGAATCGAACCGGATGACCTTCATGTGCCAATCTTCCTGACTGAACACGGACAGGCCACCCCGGGCTTCATCTCCACACCCATGATTTACCACGGCCTCATCACCGTATTCCCGAGCGGCACCTACACCATCTACCAGCTGAATGTAGGCGAACGCTGCGCTTGGGTACAGGCCGGGAAGGGGGCCAAGGGCTTTGGTCAACAATCGGCACATCTGGCGCTTCGCGATGGTCAAAGGGTCCATATTCTCCGAAGTTCCCGAGCGGACGCGGCGAATGAAGAGTGGATCGCCCAACTGGTTGCCGATCGGATGAGCAGTGGTGGGGGAAGGTGGACCCCCTAGAGCCCGTGGTACCAGGTAGCGGGACGATCAGACACCATCGTTTTTATACTATTTACATTGAACTTGTAACACTTCTACACGACCGGACAGCTTTTGCTTCCAACCTTGCACGATCGGACAAAATATGGTTCCAGCACCGGGTCTGTTTGGTCGATTTTGATCCTCAAAAGGGGGTGAAATCGGATCTATGCGGACAGATTATGCTTCCTGAACAGGACATCTTTTCGTTCACTACACACGGCCTTGCGGTAACGCGGAAACATGAAGTCTGGTTTCAGCCATGGGACCCAGCTTCTCCTTTGGGGATGACGAACAAGGCCCCGTGGTGACGGGGCCTTGTT
Source organism: Geothrix sp. (assembly GCF_030219325.1). Classification (NCBI taxonomy): domain Bacteria; kingdom Pseudomonadati; phylum Acidobacteriota; class Holophagae; order Holophagales; family Holophagaceae; genus Geothrix; species Geothrix sp. The sequence continues at coordinate 339,769 of NZ_CP126625.1, forward strand.
CGTCATGAGAGGTCAAAACTCCAGGTTGTGAGTGATAACAGCCACACCCTCTTGATTTGAGTCCTTAACTGAACGGCATTACCCCTCGCGGGGGCCTTCCTGTTCAGGGTCGTACTGGAGACCTACTCGCCCGCGGGCCGGTAGTCATCGGCCAGGGTCACGGGCACCTTGGCCTTGATCTCGGACAGGATGCTGGCCTGGATATCTGCCATCCGCTTCTGCTTGAGGCTCTGGGCCACCTGTCCCTTCACGGCCTCGAAGGGGGGGATGCCCTGGGCCTGGCCCGCGGCTTTCAGGCGCTCGACCTGCTCCTGGTAAAAGGCCTTGAGCTGCTCGTCCGTGGGCTCGGCATTGGTCGTGCGCCGCTTGGCCAGGGCCTGGAAGTAGACGCTGGCCTGCTGCTGCTCCAGCTGGCGTTTGACGCTGGGGTCCTGGTCCAGCCCGGTCTGCTTGGCATAGGCGCTGATGGCCCGGGAGGTGGCGAGGCGGCTGGCGAGGTTGGCCCGCTCGTCCCGGGCGGCGGGATCGGAGAGGAAGGCCTGGGCCTCCTTGGGGTCCGTCGAGAGGGTCTTCACCACGTCCTGGAACTCGGCCTCGGTGATCTTCTCGCCGCCTACATTGGCGATCACGCGGCTCGCGTCAGGCTTGCCGGTCTTGCAGGCCAGGGACAGGAGGAGGGCCGAACCTGCGAGGAGGACGGCGGGGCGGGTCAGCTTGGACATGGAATCTCTCCGAAAGGCATCAGAAGATCCAGAATGACAGGTCCGGGAGGATCCCATGAGCCGAATTAGCGACCTCGAAGGCCTGGAATTGGCGGTCTACAGCGCCACCTGGTGCCCGGATTGCCGGCGCCTGGAGGCCTGGCTGGCGGAGCACCAGGTGGCCCATACCAAGGTGGACATCGAGACCGTGCCCGGGGCCGCCGAGAAGCTCGAGGCCGAGACCGGGAAGCGGGCCATCCCCTTCGTGCTGGTGAACGGGAGGCGCTGGGTCCGGGGCTACCACAAGGAGCTGCCCCAGCGGCTGGACGGAGATCTGCTGGTCGAGGAGCTGGTAGCGGCCGGAAAGTAACCCGCCCCGGACACGCGCGCGGGTGTGCAATTCGGATCCCGCCCCCCTCCGGCCTGATTCCCTCCCTGTGGGGCCCCGCTCCGCAGGCTGCCCCGCAGCCTGCTCTGCGACCCACATGGTCGGGACAGCGGCTGGACGGGGATCTGCTGGTCGAGGAGCTGCTGGCGGCTGGAAAGTAACCCGCCCGAAACCCGGTTGCGCCCCCCGGGCCAGTTGTAGTCGGTCCGGTCTGCGCGTGGCACACTAGGAGGTTCTCCGGGAGTCCTCTGTGGCCAGCATTTTCTCCAGCCAGTTCTGGTCCAATTTGTTCAATTCCGACCTTGCCATCGATCTCGGCACGGCCTCGACCCTGATCCACACCAAGCAGGCCGGGCGCATCGTCATCTATGAACCTTCCATCGTGGCCGTGAACACCCTCACCCACGAGGTGGAAGCCGTGGGCGACGAGGCCAAGCAGCTGCTGGGCCGCGCCCCGCAGGGCGTGCGCACCATCCGCCCCATGAAAGACGGCATGATCTTCGAGGTGGACGCCGCCGAGAAGATGCTGGCCGCGTTCATCCTGAAGGCCCGCCCCAACCGCGGCATCGCCCGCACCCGCATCGTGGTCAGCGTGCCGCCCCGGGCCCACCAGGTGGCGCGCCGGGCGGTGAAGCAGGTCTGCTACGACGCCAAGGCCGGCGAGGTCTTCCTGGTGGACCAGACCATGGTGGCGGCCATCGGCGCCGGGCTCGCCATCAACGAGAAACGCGGCTGCATGATCGTGGACATCGGCGGCGGCACCACGGACGTGGCCGTCATCAGCTACAACGGCAAGGTGTTCTCGGATTCCATCCTCATCGCCGGCGACGAGATGGACGAGGCGGTGATCAAGTACATCCGCGAAAAGTACAACGTGCTGATCTCGGAAGCTTCGGCTGAAGAAGTGAAATGGACGCTGGGCTCCGCCTTCCCCTCCGAGCTGACGCGCACCATGGAAGTGAGCGGCCGTGACCAGTTCGAGGGCCTGCCCAAGACGCTCACCCTGAATGACGCCGAGATCCGCGAAGCCCTGGCCGAGCCCATCGGCGCCATCATCGACCTGGTGCGCAAGGCCCTGAACGAGACGCCGCCCCAGCTGGCGGCGGACCTCATCGACCGCGGCATCTGCCTGACGGGTGGCGGCTCGCTCATCCAGGGGCTGGACGAACGCCTCCGCAAGGAGACGCACCTGCCGGTCTTCCGGGCCGAGGATCCCCAGACCGCCGTGGTGCGGGGCACCGCGCTGCTGCTGGAGAACATCCCGCTCCTGCGCCGCATCCAGATCCTCGACTAGCCGGGAGGACGCATGGTCGTCCGCGCAGCCAAGTGGAGTTGGAGCCGCACGGGGTTGCAGCGCCTGGCCCTGGTCCTCCTCTGGCTGGGGCACGGCACCTGGGTGCTGCTGGGGCCGAATCCCGCCCGTCACTGGATGACCTTCATGGACGTGCTCTCGCGTCCATCCCAGTCCATCGCCGCCCGGTGGGAGGGCTGGCGGGCCGCCCGCCGGGATTCCGGGCGCAGCCTGGCGGAGCTCCGCGCCGAGAATGCGCGGCTGGGGGCCGAGCTGACCCAGTTCCGCACCCAGCAGGCCCAGCAGGCCCCGCGGCTGGCCGAGGCTGACGAGGCCGTGCGGATGCTCGGCCTGAAGCAGCAGATTCCGCTGGAGCTGAAGTCGGCGCGGGTGCTCTTCGCGACGCGCCCGGCCACCTTCGGCGGCCTGATCCTGGACCGGGGCCAGGACCTGGGATTGGAACCGGACCAGGGCGTCCTGGTGCCGGAGGGCATCGTGGGGCGCCTCTGGTCCGTTGGCGCCACCCAGTCGAAGGTGCTCCCCGCCGACGCCCCCAATGCCTCGGTGGCCGTGATGCTCATGCGCAGCCGGGCCACCGGCGTCCTCCAGGGACTGGGCTCAGGGCGGGCGCTGATCCGCTACGTGAGCAACCAGGAGGTCGTGCAGGCGGGCGAGGCGGTCCTCACCAGCGGGCTGGACCGGGTCTTCCCCCGGGGCCTGCTCGTGGGCTATGTGGCCGAAGTGGCCAAGGGCGATCTCGAGTTGCGGGTGATCGTCCACCTCTCGGCGCCCCTCGACCGGGTGAATGCCGTCCTGGTGCTGCCCCCCCAGCCGCCCCTGGAGGTGCAGCCGCCCTTCGTGGCGCCGGAGCCGAAGACCCAGCAGCGGAAGCGGGGGGCACCATGAGGCTCGCCGCTCCCACCCTCACCCGCCAGAACCTGCTCTGTGCCGCCGCGCTGGGCCTCGTCGCCCTCAGCGCGCCGTTCCCGGGCCTCCAGCCCATCTTCCACGCCGCCCTGGTGCTGGCGCTCGCGCCGAGGGCCGGATCTCCGCTGTTCGGCGCCCTGTGGGCCCTGGCCGCGGGTTGGACCCTGGAGGGCTCCCTGCGCCTCTACCCCCACCTCGGCGGGACGGCCTGGGCGGACCTGACCCTGGTCCTGCTGGCCGGCTGGATGGCCGGGCGCTGGCCCCTGGAGGGGCTGAAGGGCTGGCTGGCCCGCCTCGCCGCGCTGAGCGTTCTCCACGCCCTCCTGGCGCATGGGGCCGTGCGCCTTGCCACCACCTCGCACCCCTGGGGCTGGGGGTGGTTCTGGACCCTGCTGACCGTGCCGGTCTGGGGCTGGCTGGCCTGGCGCCTGCTCCATGCAGGCACCGGGTCCGGGCGACGCTGAGATGGATCCCCGGCAGCGCCCCCTTCTGCGCCGGAGGCTCGGGGCCTTCAAGGTGATGACCTGGAGCCTGGTGGCCCTGCTGGTCCTCATCTACGCGTGGCTGCAGCTGGTGCGCTACTGGGAGTTCAAGCAGCTGGCTCTGCAGCAGGCGGTGAAGGTGCGGCCCATTCCGGCGCCTCGCGGCCTGGTGCTGGATCGCAACGGCCAGCGGCTGGTGGACAACCGCCGGGCCCTGCACCTGGTCATCCAGCGGGAGGACCTGCCCACCCGGCCGGAGGTGGTGGCTTCGCTCGCCGCGGCGCTGCAGGTGGATCCGGCGGCCCTGACCCGGAAGATCCAGAGCTACCGCCTGGCGGGCAAGGGGCGGCCCCTGGTCCTGAAGGAGAACCTCGATGAGGCGGGCATCGCTATCGCCGAGCGCATCCGGGCCCGCTTCCCCTTCCTGGGCGTGGAGGTGGCGCCCCGCCGGGTCTACCTCGGCGACGAGCTGGCGGGCCACGTGCTTGGCTACGTGGGGGAGGTCGACGAACCGCTGATGAAGGCCAAGCCCGACCTCTACCGGCTCGGCGAGACCATCGGCAAGGAGGGCTTCGAGGCCAGCGGCAACGACAAACTGAAGGGCCTGGATGGCCAGAAGCGCATCCTGGTGGACCAGCTGGGCACGGAAGTCGCCAACTTCGGCCAGGAGGATGCCACGGCTGGCCGCAGCCTCTACCTGACCCTTGACGCCGGGATGCAGAAGATCGCCCAGGACGCCATGGGCGAGGAGGCCGGGGCCGTGGTGGTCCTGGATCTGCGGGATGGCGGGGTGCTGGCGATGTACTCCAGCCCCTCGTACGATCCGAACCTCTTCCTGAACCGGCTCAGCCAGGACATGGTGGACCGCTACCTGGCCAACAACCTCACCAAGCCCATGGTGAACCGGCCCATCCAGGGCATCTACGCGCCCGGCTCCACCTTCAAGCTGCTGGTGGCCCTGGCGGCCCTGGAGAAGGGCATCGCCACGCCCCAGACGGCCATCTACTGCGCCGGGAAGAAGAACTTCTACGGCCGGGATTTCCGCTGCGACAAGCCCACGGGCCACGGCAGCCTGGCCATGGTGCAGGCCATCGCCCAGAGCTGCGACGTCTACTTCTATGAGCTGGCCTCCCGCCTGGACATCGACGACATCTACGCGACGGCCGAGAAGTACGGGCTCACGGAGCGCACGGGCATCGACCTCCCCCAGGAGAAGCGCACCCGCATCCCCAGCCGGGCCTGGAAGAAGAAGGCCGCGCCGAAGGATCCCAAGTGGTACGCCGGCGAGACCATCAGCGTGGGCATCGGCCAGGGCGCCGTGGGCGTGACGCCCCTGGGCCTGGCCCGCTTCTATGCCCTGCTGGCCACCAGGGGCAAGCTGCTCACGCCGCACCTCTTCTACGGCTTCCGGGATGACCAGAGCAACGAGCTGCAGCCCGCGCCGCCCCCCGCCTTCAAGGACACGCCGCTCGATCCGAAGCACTGGGCCACCCTGGACGAGGGCCTCGCCGAAGTGGTGCAGAGCGGCACGGCCGGCGCCAACCCCTTCATCCGCGAGATCGCCAAGCTCGTCCCCTTCTCGGGCAAGACCGGCACCGCTCAGGTGGCCACCTTCGTGGACAAGGCCCACTACGCGCGCCAGGCCAAGAAGCTCAAGGACCACGCCCTCTTCGCGGGCTACGCGCCCCGCGATCATCCCCAGATCGCCTTCGCCGTGGTGGTGGAGAACGCGGGCTTCGGTTCCACCGCCGCCGCCCCCGTGGCGGCCAAGCTCGTGAAGTACTGGTGCCTGGACCGGCTCTCCAACCCCCTGCCGGCGCCCCGGGGCCGGATGGTGGATCCCTTCGCGCCTCAGCCGACGGAGACCCAGGAATGAGGGAACGCTTCCGCGCCCTGGACTCGCGCCTGCTCTGGGTGATCCTGGCCCTCATCGCGCTGGGGACGCTGACGCTCTACTCGGCCGGCCGGAACACGCCCCAGGCGGCGATCTGGCTCAAGCAGAGCCTCTGGAACCTGATCGGCCTGTTCCTGATGCTCCTGCTGGCCACGGTGGATCCCCGGCGCATCTTCCGCTACAGCTTCCCCTCGTACCTGCTGGGCCTCGTGGCCCTGGCCGCGGTGCTGGTGATCGGCAAGAAGATCGGTGGCGCCACCCGCTGGTTCGTCATCGCCGGGCAGACCTTCCAGCCTTCGGAATTGATGAAGTGGGTGACCCTGCTCTACGTCTCCCACCGCCTGGGCTCGAAGGGCGCTGACAGCGTCGGTAGGCTCGAGCTCTTCGGGGCCGTGGGGCTGGTGGTGTTCCCCATGCTGCTCATCCAGCGCCAGCCCGACCTCGGCATGGCCCTCAGCTTCCTGCCGATCCTGCTGCTCATCCCCCTGATGAAGGGCCTGCGCGCCCGCTGGGTGGTGGCGCTCCTGCTCCTGGTGGGCGTCGGTGGCTTCGGCGCCTGGAAGTTCGTGCTGAAGCCCTACCAGAAGCAGCGCGTCCTGATCTTCCTGGATCCCTCCGCGGACCTGCAGGGGAAGGGCTATCAGGTCAACCAGAGCCGCATCGCCATCGGCTCCGGCGGGCTCATCGGCAAGGGCTTCACCAGCGGCTCCCAGACCCAGCTCAACTTCCTCCCCGTGAAGACCACGGACTTCGCGTTCAGCGTGTGGGCGGAGGAGCGGGGCTTCGTGGGCGTCCTGCTCGCCCTCGGCCTGTTCGGGCTGCTGCTGAGCCGCATCCTGGATGCGGCCCGCGAGGCGCATACCTATGCGGAGGCCTACTTCTGCGCCGGGGCCGCCGGCATCTTCTCCCTGCACCTGCTGGTGAACGTGGGCATGGTGGCCGGGGCCCTGCCCAACAAGGGCATGGTGCTGCCCTTCTTCAGTGCGGGCGGCAGCAGTACCCTGAGCTTCTTCCTGGCCCTGGGCCTCATCATGGGCGTGCTTCACCGGGCGAGGGTGAAATGAGGGCGAGGATGGCATGACCGACCTGCGGCAGCGGATGAAGGACCTGGCGGACCAGGTGCGCATGCACCGGTACCGCTACTACGTGCTGGACCAGCCCACGGTCTCCGACGCTGAATACGACGCACTGGAGAAGGAACTGCGCGCCATCGAGGAGGAACATCCCGAGCTGGCCGACGCGAACAGCCCGACCCGGCGCGTGGGCGCGCCGCCGGTGGATGCCTTCGAGAAGCGCCGTCATGGCCAGCCCATGCTCAGTCTCGACAACGCCTATTCGGAAGCCGAGTTGCGCGAGTGGGAGGTGAAGTGGCGCAAGCTGGCGCCGGAGGCCGGGCCGCGCTATGCGGCCGAGCTCAAAGTGGATGGCCTGTCCCTCTCGCTGCGCTACGAAGGACGCGAGCTGGTGGAGGCCCTCACCCGGGGCGACGGCGAGACCGGTGAGCTGGTGACCGAGAACGCGCGGACCATCGCGGACATTCCATTGCGGCTGCCCGCGGAGGCGCCCGTGCGGCTGGAGGTGCGGGGCGAGGTCTTCCTGTCCCGCAAGCGCTGGGAGGAGCTGAACCGCCAGCGGGATGCCCGCGGCGAGGCGCGCTTCGCCAACCCGCGCAACGCCGCCAGCGGCACCATGAAGCTGCTGGACAGCCGCGAGGTCGCCGCCCGCGGCCTGTCCTTCCTGCCTTGGCAGGTCCTCTGGAGCGAAGGCGGGGAATGGGATCACGCGCAGTCCATGGCTCTGCTGGGCGCATGGGGTTTCGGCGTGATGCCGGCCCATGGCGAGGGCGACCTGGCGGGCGTGCTGTCGTTCATCGCGGAGCAGGCCGAAGCCCGGCTCCGGCTGCCCTTCGATACGGATGGCGTGGTGCTGAAGGTGCTGGATCCCGCCCTGCAGCAGCGCCTGGGGGCCACGGACCGCGTACCCCGGTGGGCCATCGCGTTCAAGTTCCCCGCCACCCAGGTGACCACCACGGTGCTGGGCATCACCTGGCAGGTGGGGCGCAGCGGCAAGCTCACGCCGGTGGCCGAGCTGGAGGCGGTGGAAGTGGCGGGTTCTACGGTGCGCCGGGCCACCCTGCACAACGCCGACGAGCTGGCGCGCCTGGGCCTGAAGGTCGGACATCGCGTGTTCATCGAGAAGGGCGGCGAGGTCATTCCCAAGGTGGTGGCGCTGGTGCCGGGCGAAGAGGGCCGGGACCTGCCGGCGACGCTGATTCCCGCGACATGCCCCGAATGCGCCGGCGAGGTCGGCAAGACGGATGATGCAGAGGTGGCCATCCGCTGCCTCAATCCCGAGTGTCCCGCCAAGCTGGCGGCGCGGCTGCTGCACTTCGGCGGCCGCTCCGCCCTGGACATCGAGGGCCTGGGCGAGGCCCTGGTGGAGCAGGTGGTGGCATCCAAACGCTTCGAACAGCCTTGGGAGCTGTTCAGCCTGCTGCAGGAACCCCGGCTGGGGCTGGCCTATGTCTCCGGCCTGGACCGCATGGCCGAGAAGTCCGCCCAGAACCTGATGCAGGCCCTGGACGAGGCCCGCATGAAACCCCTGGCCCGCTGGATCCACGCATTGGGCATCCCCATGGTGGGCGCCCGCACCGCGGAACTGCTGGCCGAGGCCTACCCCTCGCTGGATCTGCTGTGGGTAGCCGATGAACAGAAGCTGCAGGCCGTGGAGGAAGTGGGACCGAAGGTCGCGGCCGCCCTGCGCGCTTTCGTGGCCCTGCATCCGGAACTGCCGGCGCGGCTCGCGGAGCTGGGCGTGCGGCCCGCGCCGCCCGCGCCCCGGGACTTGTCGGGGCTGCCGCTGTCCGGCGAGGTCGCGGTGGTCACCGGCACGCTGCCTTCCCTGTCGCGGGAGGCGGCGGAGGCCCTGCTGAAGCGGCTGGGCGCCAAAGTCACGGGCAGCGTGTCGCCGAAGACCACCCTGCTGTTGGCCGGCGAGAAGGCCGGATCCAAGCTGGCCAAGGCAGAGACCCTGGGCATCCCCGTGCGCGACGAGGCCTGGCTGCGGGGGCTGGAAGGCTGATCCTGGACGAATGGGCCCGGGGGGAAAAAGCCCTGGACGGGGGGGCAGGCCCGTCCGATGATCGGGAAACCATCGTCCGGAAACCTCCGTGCTGACGCGCCTTGGCAAGTTCGAAATCGTACGGCTGCTGGCCCAGGGAAGCATGGGTGAGGTCTACGTGGGTCGCGATCCGATCATCGGCCGGGAGGTGGCCATCAAGGTCATCCACACGGCGGCCGGCATGGGCCCCCAGGCCCGGGAGCGCTTCGCCACCGAGGCCCGCGCCGCCGGCGTGCTGAACCACCCCAACATCGTGACCGTCCACGAGCTGGGCGAGGAGCAGGGCGTCCTCTACCTGGCCATGGAGTTGGTGAAGGGGGAGGACCTGGGCACGCTGATCCGGGCCGGCACGCTTTCCCCCAAGGACACCCTCGAGGTGCTGGCCCAGGTCTGTGATGGCCTGGCCATGGCCCACCGCCACCAGATCCTGCACCGGGACATCAAGCCCTCGAACATCCGGGTCGTGTGGGACGGCAAGAGCCTCCAGGCCAAGGTGCTGGACTTCGGCGTGGCCAAGATCATCAACACGGACACCACGGACGAGGGCACGGTCTTCGGCACCGTGAACTACATGGCGCCGGAGTACCTGCAGAGCGGCCGTCCCGACTCCCGCAGCGATCTCTTCGCCGTGGGCGTGATCCTCTACGAGTCCCTGGCCGGCATCCCGCCTTTCGACGGCCCCAGCCCCGGCTCGGTCATCTACCGGCTGCTCCACGAGAACCCCACGCCGCTGCCGCCCACGGCCTTCCAGGGCATCAGCCGTGATGTGCAGGGCATCCTCCACCACGCCCTGGCCAAGGACCCGGCCAACCGCTTCCAGACCGCGGAGGACCTGGCGGCGGTCCTGCGCGCGGCCAAGGACACGGCCTGGCGCTGGGAGCAGGAGCGCCCCACGGTGGCCCTCAAGATCAAGGGGCTGATGTCCCCCGGCCGCGGACCCACGCCTCCCACACCACCGCGGGGCGTGCCGATGGTGCGCCCGACGCCGCATCCCGCCCCGGCGAAACAGGCCAGCACCACGGCTTCCGGATCCATGTTCAGCCCCGTGATCGTGTCCCGTCCGGCGGCCCGCGAAGCGCTGGCCCCCCAGGGCACCGGCCCCTACGGCCGCGCCGAGGTCCGCCAGGACGTGCTGGAGACCACCAAGCTCCAGCTGCTCCAGGCCCTGGAGATCGATCCGAGGAACGCCAAGGCCCACGCCATGCTGCTGGTCACCCACTACCGCCTGGGCCGCATGGATGCCGTGATGCAGACCCTGCGCCAGGCCCGGGACCGCGGCATCCCCTCGGCGGAGCTCCGGGCCGTGCCCCGCTGCAACCAGGTGGTGGCGGAAGAGCTGCAGACCTGCCACCTGCCCCTGGACCTGCATGGCGAATTCATGGAGTACTTCGGACTCTGAAGCTTTCCCGGGGCTCAACCGAGAAGGAGGGTCTGGGTTCCATGGTGTTTAGAGTGCCTAGGTGGTGACATGCTCCAGAAGCTGGGCCGGTTCGAGATCCTGAAGCGCCTAGGGCAGGGCGCCATGGGAGAGGTCTACCTGGGGCTCGATCCGGCCATCGGCCGAGAGGTTGCCCTCAAGACCATCCACCGCGAGGCGGCCCAGGGTGCCGAGGCGCGGGAGCGCTTCGCCCGGGAGGCCCGGGCCGCAGGCACGCTGAACCATCCGAACCTGGTGACCATCCACGAATTCGGCGAGGACCAGGGGGTGCTCTACCTGGCCATGGAATTCGTGCCCGGCGTGGACCTGGAGGCCATGCTGCGCGATCGCGTGCTGGCCCCGGTGGAGGCCCTGGAGGTGCTGGCCCAGGTCTGCGATGGCCTGGGCTACGCCCACCAGAAGGGCGTGCTGCACCGGGACATCAAGCCCAGCAACATCCGCGTGCGCCGCGAAGGCGACCGCCTGCATGCCAAGGTCATGGATTTCGGCATCGCCCGGGTGGCGGGCTCGGACATGACGGGCACCGGCACCCTGCTGGGCACCTTCGGCTACATGGCGCCGGAGTACATCCGCACCGGTGTGCCCGACCCCCGCAGCGACCTCTTCGCCGTGGGGGTGATCCTCTACGAGGCCCTGGCGGGCCATCGGCCCTTCGAGGGGGACACCACCGCGACCATCCTCTACCGCCTCGTGAATGAAGAGCCCGCGCCCCTGTCCGCCTCCGACCTGCGCGGTCTCGGGCCTCAGGTGGGTCAGCTGCTGGCCAAGGCCCTGGCCAAGGATCCCGCCCAGCGCTTCCCGACTGCGGAGGCCATGGCCCGCACCTTGCGCGAGGCAATGGATCCCGCCTGGGCCGGCCTGCCCGGCACCCAACCCACCCGGGCCCTGCCCAGATCGGCGGTGCCGCCCCTCGCGACCACCCCTCGGCGGACATCACGGAGTCCCTGGCCCTGGATCGCCATCGCGTCCACGGTCGTGGCTGGAGGGGTGGGCGTCTGGGCCTGGCGGGACTTACCGAAGGCCCCCCGGCTCATCACGCTGCCCGCTCCGACCACCTCGGTGCCTGCCGCCCCGGGGCCCGCGGTTGAAGCTGGCGCGAAGTCCGATCCGAAGCCGACCCTCAAGCCCGAGGCCAGACCCGACTTGCGGTCCACTCCCAAAGCGTCCACCCACCCCAGCCCGGCTCCGAAGGCCGCGCCGCGCCTGTCCGAGCAGGAGGCGGCCGACCTGCTCAACGAGGCCGCCAAGGGCATGGTGGACCAACCCCAGGGCAGCCTGGCCCAGTGCGACCGCGTGCTGCGGGACCACCCCCTGAACCCCCGGGCCTACGCCCTCAAGTGCGTCGCGCTCTATGGGCTGGGGCGCTACCAGGAAATGCCGGGCGTCCTGGACGCGGGCAAGGAGCAGGGCGTGAAGCCGGTCCAGCTGCTGGCTTTCGGCTCCTTCCAGGCCATGCTCCGCGAGGAGCGGCGGGAGCATCGCCTCCCGCGGGAGGTGCGGGAATCCCTGGCGGCCGAGATGCCGCTGGGCTCGTTGCGGCCGGGGCAGGGTGCCTGGCAGCAGCGGAAGGCTCAGAGGGACTGAACGGACTGCAGCAGCCACTCACCCTGGCGTTTGCGCCAGGTCAGGCGGAAGCTGCGCTGCGTGGCGTCCTGGGGCAGCAGTCCGCCGCCGTGGCTGGTGAGGATCAGGTCCACCGCCTGGATGGCCTCGCTTCCCTGGACGGCGACCTCGTTGCGCACCTCCGTCACGCCGACCTTCCCCTGCCGGAAGGTGCCCATGAGGAAGAAGCGGGCCGTGGCGCGGTCCATGCCCTCCGGACCACGAAACGCAGGGTCCAGCGGGGCCATGGCGGCAGTGGCGTCCCCGGCTTCCACGGCCACACGGCAGGCCTCGAAGGCCTTCCGCACCTGGGCCTCGGGGTTGTCGGCCCGGCAGGCCAGGAGGACCGCCAGGACGCAAACCGAGGCAATCCTTTTCCTCATGGGCCCACCCCATCACACTGGACGATCACGGAAGGATAGCGCCATGGACCACAAAGGCCGCTTCGACACGCTCTGCATCCACGCCGGCCAGGCGCCGGACCCCACCAATGGCGCCATCATGACGCCTGTGTACTTCACCAGCACCTACATCCAGGAGGGGCTGGGCATCAACAAGGGCTTCGACTACGCCCGCGTGCGCAACCCCACCCGCGACGCGGTGGAGGCCAACCTCGCGGCCCTGGAAGGCGGTGCCCACGGCATGGCCTTCGGTTCGGGCATGGCGGCGGTGCAGGCCATCTTCGAGCAGCTTTCCAGCGGCGACCACGTGGTGCTGGGCGACAACGTGTACGGCGGCACCTTCCGCCTGCTGGACAAGGTGATGACCCGGTTCGGCCTCACCTACACCCAGGTGGACACGGGTGATCTCGCCGCCTTCAAGGCGGCCCTGCGGCCTAACACGAAGCTGGTGATGCTGGAGACGCCCACCAATCCCATGCTGGGGATCACCGACATCCCCGGCGTGCGCCAGGTGATGACCCTGATGGGCTGCACCGCCGTGCTGGCGGTGGACAACACCTTCGCCACGCCCTTCAACCAGCGGCCCCTGGAACTGGGCGCGGACCTGGTCTTCCACTCCACGACGAAGTACCTGAATGGCCACAGCGACTCCATCGGCGGCATCGCCATCACCAACCGCGAAGACATCGCCGAGGGCCTGCGCTTCCACCAGAAGGCCGCTGGCGGCATCCTCTCGCCCATGGAGTCCTGGCTCATCCTGCGCGGCACCAAGACCCTGCACCTGCGCATGGAGCGCCACAATGCCAGCGCCCTCACCATCGCCCGCTGGCTGGAGGGCCGCAAGGACCTGCAGCGTGTCTACTATCCGGGCCTGGAATCCCATCCCCAGCACGCCCTGGCCAAGCAGCAGATGAAGGGCTTCTCGGGCATCGTGAGCTTCGATACCGGCGATGCCGAGCGCACCCGCCGCATGGCCTCGGCGTTCAAGGTGTTCTCCCTGGCCGAAAGCCTCGGCGGCGTGGAAAGCCTCGTCTGCCACCCGGCCAGCATGACCCACGGCAGCGTGCCCGAGGCCGACCGCCAGCGCCTGGGCATCAACGACAACCTGCTGCGCCTGAGCGTGGGCGTGGAGGATGTCCGCGACCTGATCGACGACCTGGACCGGGTGCTGAAGGTCTAGCCCAGCCCGTTCGCCGCGAAGAGCTCGGGGTAACTGCGGGTCTCGGCGCGGTCGGGGGCGAGGCCCAGGCTCTCCATGGCCACACGGATGGCCTGGGGATCCCCCTCCAGTTCCAGGTAGCAGCCGAAGGGCGTCTCATCGAGGCAGGCCTCCAGCTCCGTCCGCTCCCACACGGCGCGCACCTTCTCCATGCGCATCACGGGCGCGTAGCCGAGGGCCCGGAGGATGGCCTCCAGGGCTTCAGGATTCTCGATGCCGCTTTCCTGCTCGGGGCGGATCTTCAGCATGGCGTCGGGGATCTTCGGCCCCTTCCAGGTGAGCCGTGACTGGCCCGCATAGGATCGCGTGCGCAGGGCCGATCCCACGGCGCGGAGCGACCCGTCCCGGTCCCAGAGCACGCTGATCTCGGCCTGGGCGGGGTGGACTTCATGGAAGCCCAGGGCCTCCAGCAGGGGCCGGTAGGGACCCGTGGCCGGGATGCGCAGTTTCAGCTCGGTCTCGATGGCGGATTTGTGCTTCATCTGGGACCGGCCTCCCGCCGGGGTGGGGCATGATGGTGCAAAGGCACCGGAAACCTTGTGATCCCCCAACGGTACATCATCGCCAGCCTCTTCATCGCCGCCATGCTGCTGCTCTTCGCGGTGGTGCAAGCGCCGCGTCCGGTCAGCGCCGGGGGCGTCACGGCCGTGGAGTCGCCCGCGATCATGAACCTGGGGGGCTACGAGGCCCAGTCGGAATTCCGGCTGGCCGATGGCTGGGCACCGCGCTTCCAGGGCACCCAGGATCCGGACCAGCCCGATGCCTGGCCCTTCGAGGGCGGCTTCGGCACGCCCTGGGAGCCGGCCTCGCCCTATCTGGCGGATCAGGGGCTCGCGCTGAACGGCCCCGGGGGCCGCAGCGAGGTGGTGCTGTGGCGGGGGCTGGAGTGGCGGCACTACCGCTTCGACGCCCCGCTCTGCTCGGCCCGTCTGGATCCTGCCAAGGGCAGCCGCCTGCTGGTGACCCTGCAGATGGGTCCGGCCCGCTTCGAGAGCCGCCTGCTGGAAATTCCGGAGGGTCGCGTGCTCTGGTCCGCGCAGTCCGGCCCCTGGAGCCGCTTCAGCTGGGATGGCCGGGCCGTACTGGTCGGCCTCTCCGAGCCCGGAGAATCAAAGCTGCTGCTCAGCGCGCTGCCCGTGGATGCGGAACCCGGGGAAGCGACCCTCGCGGCCTGGGACGAGCCCGGCCTGCCGGCGCCGCCCAAGGGCATTGCCACGAAGACGGAGGCCCTGTCCGAGGATGGCCAGGATCTTCCGGGCCTGCGGGTCGAGTTGCCGTGGCACACGGGAGACCGCGTGTGGATGCCCCACGGCGATCGCCTCTGGCATGGTGGCGCCTCGGGATGGACGCTTTGGGGGCTGGAGGGCCCCCGCTGGCGCCGCCTGGCCGCCGGCCCCGGCGTGCTGAATGCCCACCCGCCCCAGCGCATGGCCCTGGTGGAGGCCCTTCCGGGCGAGGACATGGTCCGCAAGCTCAGCCCCGTGGCCAAGGCCGACTGGACCGCGGTGGCTCCCGACGCGTTGCCCTGGCCGGCCTGGGATGCCGCCTGGGCCTGGCGCGAGAGCGGAGCCTTCGACGCCTGGGATCAGCGCTGGAACGAGAGCGCCCTGCCGCCCGAGCGGCAGCGGCAGGCCCTGTTCGAGTCCTATCGGGCCGAGTGGCGCTCGGCCATGGGGCTCAGGGCCTCGGTGAAGGGCTGGCTGCCGCGGGGGCCGGAGATCGCCCTGCGGGAGCCCTTCGGCGTGGCCTGGATCTGGGTGGGGGACCGGGTCCTGATGGTCCGCCTTGTGGAAGTCGAGCGGGTCCGGATTCTCAAGAAGCTGCTGCGCTGAAGCGAACCATTGTTATCGAAGTGCACATTTCTGGTAGCGTTGTGCCCAGCCACTCTTTCTTCCTCCCGGCTTCCCGAGGTTTCCGATGCCGCGTCTCCTCCTCGTGGACGACAATCCCAGCATTCACCGGATTGCCGAATCCCTCCTGGCTCCCACGGATGTGGAGCTCATCTGCGTGGATTCCGCCGCAGAGGCCCTGGATCGCTTGGAGCGGGGCGAGCGCTTCGATGTGGCCCTGGTGGACACGGCCATGCCCGGCATGGACGGCTGGACCCTGCTGACCCGCCTGCGCGCCCTGGAAGCCACGGCCCAGATGCCCATCGCGCTCATGGCCGGCGTGCTGGATCCCGTGGATCCCGCCAAGCTGGCGAAGGCTCCCATCCAGGGCTTTCTGAAGAAGCCCATCGAGCTGCGCGAACTGGGTGATCGGGTGAAGGCCCTGTTGGCCACGCCTGTCGTGGCGACTCCCTCCCCCTTCAGCACCGTGCCCGCGACGCCGGCCCGGGATCTGGTGAGGCGGGCCGAAGAGGCCCTGCCCGAGCTGCGGCCCGAGCCGGCGGCGGCGCCCAGCGCACCCGAGGTGGCGGACCTGCCCGTGCCCGAACCCGACGACGATCTGCTGGTGCTGACCGCCGAGGATCTCTGGCCGGAAGAGGCTGAGCCGGTGCTTCCGGAGCCGGACTTTGCCGCCCCGGTTCACTCGGATGTCCATCTGGAGCTGGAGGAGCTGGACCTCGACAGCCTCCAGGACCTGACCAGCGAGGCGCTGCCCCCGGTGGTTCCGGCCTTCGAGGACCAGCCCGAACCCGTCCTGCCCGATTTCGACCCGGCGGCGGTGCTCGCCGACGACGATGCGCTGGTCACCCTCTCCGGTCTTGAAGAGCTGGAGGCCCTGCCGGCTGATTTCCAGATGACCCTCCCGGAACCTGAACCCGTTCCGGCCGTGGAAATGGTGGAGGACGACGATGCCTTCGCCGGCCTTCCTGATGCGGCCTCCCTCATCGGTGGCATGGGCGTGGCTGCGGCGGCGGGCCTGGTGGTGCATGAAATCGCGGCGCCGGAGGTTCCCGAGCCTGCCCCGGCGAACCCGGAACCCGCCCTTGTCGCGCCCGTCGAAGCCGAGGGGCCTGCCGCAGGTGGTCAGGTGCCTGCCGTTCCTGGTCAGGTGGTCCCGGGTTCCGCGGTGCCCGTCTCCTCCGAGCAGGCGCAGGCCCTGGTGCAGGCCCTTCTGGCCGACCCGGTGCTGGTGGATGCCCTGGTCAAGGCCGTGGTGGCCCGCATGGGTGATCAGGTGCTTCGGGAGATCGCCTGGGAAGTCATGCCGGATCTGGCGGGAAGATTGCAACATTAGGCGCATGAAGCGCTCTGTCCCCCTGTTTCCCAGGCTGTCCACCAGGTTCCCCTCATGATCACCGGCTACAACACGGATGTGCGCCACGGGAACCGGGTCTTCCATGTGCAGACGGAAGACAAGGGCCTGTCCAACCCCAAGATCGAAACCCTCATCTACGTGGGGGGCGAGATCCTGGACAGCTACCGGTCCTCCTACGAGGATCTGATTGTGGCCCCGCCGATTACCGAATCCGTGATCCAGAGCCGCATGGACGAGCAGCACCGCGCGGTCATCCGGGACATCAAGAACGGGAAGTACGACCTCACGCCTCCGGATCTGCTGGAGCAGCAGGCCTTCAACGACCGTCCCCTGGACCAGGCCATCCTGGAGTTCCTTCAGCAGGAAGGCGATGTGGACACCCTGGAGCTGGTGCTGGACCAGCCCCTGAAGCCGGCCTTCGGAAGCCTGTTCAAGGTGCAGGTCCGCGCGCGGCTCTGCCAGAGCCAGAGTCCCGTCTCCGGGGCCGAGGTCGCAGTGAAGCTCGTGTCCAGCCTCAAGAAGGCCACGGGCCTGCTCTCGGGGAAAACCGGCGTCGATGGCTTCTTCGTGGGCGAGGTCCAGCTGCCCCCGAGCCAGCCGGGCCAGTGCGCCGTGGTGGTGAGCTGCACCAGTGATCAGGGCTTCGATGAGGTGAAGGCCACCGTCGTCGCCGTCTAGATTGTCTTGATATAAATTTAGACAATCTGTTGAGACGGATTATCATGATTCCGTGGATGGGGGAATCATGGCCAAGGTCGAGCCAGGGTTGTTGAGCATCGGGGACATCTGTTCGGAGACCGGGCTCTCGGCGGACGTGGTGCGGGTCTGGGAGCGCCGCTACGGATTCCCCGTGCCGGTCCGGCTGCCCTCGGGCCACCGGCGCTATCGGCAGGAGGACCTGCACCAGCTGAGGCTCATGGCCGAGGCCGTCGCCCAGGGGCATCGCCCCTCCCTGGTGGCCAGGACCGGGGAGGCAGCCCTGAAGCGGCTGCTGATCCCCAGGGACAACCCCCGGGTGGAGCGGCTGTTCGAGGCCGTCGCGGCCCTGGACACGGACGGGATGCGCGGGCTCCTGAAAGAATCGATCGGACAGCTGGGCTGGAAGCCCTTCCTCCAGCAGGTGGTGGCGCCCCTGCTGGACCGGGTGGGCATGGCCTGGGCGGATGGGACCATCGACATCCACCACGAGCACCTGGTCACGGAGGTGCTGGAGGACCTGCTGCGGCAGCTGCGCCTGGACTGCCGGATCCTGCCGGGCCTTGGCTCCGTGCTGCTGTGCACCCTGCCGGGTGAACGGCATCGGCTGGGGCTGCTCATGGCGGCCCTGGCCTACGCCTCCCAGGGCATCCGGACCGAGCTCCTGGGTGTGGATCTCCCCGTGGCGAGCATCGCCCAGGCTGCCCGGGCGTTGAAGGTGGATCGCGTGGCCGTCAGCCTGTCCATCCAGAGCTCGGGGGAGACGACCCGGCGCCTGCTCATGGACCTGAAGGACCGGCTGCCCGCAGGGTGCCGCCTGCTCATCGGCGGCCAGGGGGCGGTGCGGACGCGGAAGATCGAGGGCGTCGAAAGGATGAGCGGCCTGGAGGTGCTCTGAGCGGCCTCAGGCGTCGTGCGAGGCGTCCTGTTCCGCTGGGGCCCACTGTCGCTTCAGGCGATGGAGCAGGAGCCGCAGCTCCAGCAGCAGGGGGCGGGCCGCGAGGAAGCACAGGAACCCGGCGAGGGGCACCGTCACCTTGAAGCCGACGTGCCGGAACCCGAGGGCGCCCACCACGCCGCCGCCGAGGAAGGACGCGAGGATCAGCAGCAGCAGGGTCAGCTTCTGGCGGTTGGCGACGATGCGCTCGCGGCCGTGGCGGTTGTGGACGTTCACGTAGGTGAGTTTGCTCAGCTCGATGCCGATGTCCGTCACGGTGCCCGTCAGGTGCGTGGTGCGCACGGCCGCGCCGGAGATGATGGAGGTCACGGCGTTGTGCAGGCCCATGATGAAGCAGAGCAGCATGACGGTCATGGGCAGCGTGAACTGGATCTCCTGCTGGAGGCGGTTCCCCATGAATCCGAAGATCAGCATCAGCACGGCCTCGAGCGCGAGAGTAAGCGCGTAGCGGCTGCGCATGCGGTGCCGCTGCCCGAAGCTGATGAGCGTGGTGCAGACGAAGGCGCCGCCCAGGAAGCTGAGCATCATGGCCAGGGCCGCGAGTGCAGTGGTGAGGTCGCCGTCCGCCAGCTCGTCGGCCATGGATGAGACGACGCCGGTCATGTGGGACGTGTAGTGGCTCACCGCCAGGAAGCCGCCGGCGTTCACCGCGCCAGCCACGAAGGCCATGGCCCAGGCCAGCTGGCGGTTGAGGGTTTCGGAGCGCAGCGCCCCTTCGCGCACCAGCAGCTTCTCCTGGATCGGCAGCGTGGCCAGGGCCGATTCCACCGCCGCCTGGAGCTGCTGGCCGTCGAGGCGGTTCCTGAGCAGCCGCCGCAGGTAGCGGGCCACGATCAGCTGGATGGTTCGGGGGATGCGGCGCATCGATGGATCAGTGTACCGGGTCGGGAGTCGCTCCAGCCTCCGGCTCTAGCTTGTAGACTCATCCCATGCGAAAGATCCTCCTCCTCCACACCGGCGGCACCCTCGGCATGGCCCCCAGCGGGGAGCCCGCCTCCCTGGCACCCGGGAAGTTCCTGGACCACCTGCTGGAGCAGGTGCCGGAGCTGGGCCAGCTGGCAGAGCTGTCGGTGGAGGTGCCCTTCAACCAGGATTCGGCCTGCATGGAACCTGCGAACATCCTGGCCCTGGCCCGGCGGGTGCGGTCGGCGGCGGGGAGTTTCGACGGCTTCGTCATCATCCATGGCACCGACACCATGGCCTTCACGGGCTCGGTGCTGGGCTTCCTGCTGGCGGATCTCGGCAAGCCCGTGGTGCTCACGGGCAGCCAGCGTCCCCTGGCCTTCGTGCGCAGTGATGCCCGCAGCAACCTCGTCAACGCCGTGGACCTGGCCTGCCGCGCCATCCCCGAAGTGGGCATCTGCTTCGGCACCCACTGGCTGCGGGGCGTGGCCGCCGACAAGCTGAGCGTGAGCCAGTTCGAGGCCTTCCAGAGCCCCAACCTGCCGCCCTTGGCCGAGATCGGTGCCGAGATCCGCCTGCATCCCGAGGCGGGCAGGTTCCCCCGGCAGGTGCCCGCCGGGCTGGGCGCCGAGCTGGACCTCACGGTCCGTACGGTCACGCCCCATCCGGGCATGGCCTGGTTCCCCGCGCCCGCCGGGGCCCGGGCCGTCCTCATCCAGGCCTTTGGCGCCGGCAACCTGCCCATGGACCGTCCTGACCTGCGGGCATTCCTGGAGGACTGCCGCCAGCGCCAGCTGCCCGTGGTGGTGACCTCGCAGTGCCCCCATGGCGGCGTCGATCTGTCCGCCTACGAGATGGGACGGAAGCTGGAGGACCTGGGCGCCATCTCGGGCGGCCTGCACACCCGCTGGGCCGCCCTGGCCAAGCTGGGCCTGGTGCTGGGCGCCGGGGGCGGGGTGGCCGACGCCCGGGAGGCGTTCAGGGCCGCCTGGGCGGGCGAGCCCACGCCGGAAGGGGCTTGGCCGCAAGCCTGATCCTTCAGCCGAAGGCCATCTCCAAACGCGCCGTGGGCGCGTTTGGAGCAAGGTAAACTACACATTTCCAGGACACCTCCATGTTGGACGCCAACCTCCTCCGCAACGACCTCGACGCCGTGGCGGCCCGCCTCTCCGAGCGGGGCTACACCCTGGACCGGGCCCGCTATCAGGAACTGGACCAGCGCCGCCGCGCCGCCCTGCAGGAGGCCGAGGCCCTGAAAGGCGAGCGCAACCGCGTGAGCGAGGAAGTGGGCCGCCTCAAGCGGGCCAAGGAGAACGCGGACCACCTCATCGCCCAGCAGCGCGAGGTGGGCGACAAGCTGAAGGAACTGGAGGCGGCCGAGCGCGAGATCGAGGCGGCCTTCAAGGACTTCCTGGCCGGCATCCCCAATCCGCCCCACGCCAGCGTGCCTCCGGGCCGCGACGAGCACGCCAATGTCGAGGTCAAGCGCTGGGGCCAGGTTCCCAGCATCGAGGCACCCAAGGATCACGTGGAGCTGGGCACCTCGCTCGGCATCCTGGATCTGGATCGGGCCGCCAAGATCAGCGGCGCGCGCTTCTCGGTGCTGAAGGGGCAGGGCGCCAAGCTGGAGCGGGCCCTCATCGCCTTCATGCTCGACCGCCAGACGGCTGCGGGCTACCTCGAGGTCATCCCGCCCTACCTGGTGAACGCCGAGAGCATGTACGGCACGGGCCAGCTGCCCAAGTTCGAGCAGGACCTCTTCAAGACCTCGCGCGGGGACGGCGCTCCGCTCTACCTCATCCCCACGGCGGAAGTCCCCGTCACCAACCTCTACCGCGACGAAATCCTGAACGCGGATTCCCTGCCCCTGCGCCACTGCGCCTTCACGCCCTGCTTCCGCAGCGAGGCGGGCAGCTACGGCCGGGATACCAAGGGCATCATCCGCCAGCACCAGTTCCACAAGGTGGAGCTGGTCACTTTCGCCGCCGCCGACCAGGCGGAGGCTGAGCTGGAGAAGCTCACCGCGGATGCAGAGGCCATCCTCGAAGCGCTGGGCCTGCCCTACCGTCGGGTGCTGCTCTGCACGGGCGACATGGGCTTCAGCAGCCAGAAGACCTACGACCTGGAAGTGTGGCTGCCTTCGCAGAACACCTACCGCGAGATCAGCTCCTGCAGCTGGTTCGGCGACTTCCAGGCGCGGCGTGCCAACATCCGCGCCAGGGGCAAGGAGGGCAAGCCCGCCTTCGCCCACACGCTGAACGGCAGCGGCCTGGCCGTGGGCCGCACCTGGGTGGCCATTCTCGAAAACTACCAGCAGGCCGACGGCAGCATCGTGGTGCCCGAGGCGCTGCGGCCCTTCATGGGCGCCGAGGTGATCCGCTGACGGCAGGACCCCTTCTCTGGGCAGACGGCCTGGGCTTTCTGCGTGAGGGAGGCTGGGCGCTGAAAGCCGTGTCTTTCACCATCGCCCCGGGCGAAGCCTGGGGCGTCGTCGGCGCGAGCGGTTCCGGAAAAACCACCCTGCTGAACCTGCTGCTGGGCCTGCTGGAACCGACGGAGGGCCGGATCACCTTCGAAGGTGCGCCCTGGTCGCCCCTGCCTGAGCGGGAGCGGAGGTTTCGGCGTCCCCGCATCCAGGCAGTCTTCCAGGATGCGCTTGCCAGCCTGCCGCCTCACCGCACGGGCTGGGAGATCCTCCAGGAGCCGCTGGAGATCTGGAGTCGCGGAACCCCCCGCACCCGGCGGGAGGCCGCCGCCCGCATGGCGGCGAAGGTGAAGTTTCCGGAAGCGGCCCTGGCTCAGCGTCCCGGCTCCTGGTCCGGCGGATTGGCCCAGCGGCTGGCGCTGGCGCGGGCCCTCATGCTCGAACCCTCCCTGCTGGTCCTGGACGAGCCCTTCTCGGCCCTGGACTCGACCCTGGCGAGCCACTTCCTGGCGTTGCTGCTGGCCCTGAAGGCCGAGGGCACCGCGCTGCTCCTGGTGAGCCACGACCTGGAGCCGGTGAGGCTCCTCTGCGACCAGCTGCTCATGCTGCGGGATGGCGAGGCCCTGTGCCAAGCCCCGGCCGGGACCCTGTCGGCTCCATCGCACCCCCACCTGCTGGAACTCCTGGAGGCGTCGCCCCGATTGGCGCCCTCCTGAACGGCCGTCTGAGCTCTCAGTCTTCCATCTGCACCGACACGGCGGCGGTGTTCACGTAGATGCCGCCGAAGTGGCCCCACAGGCTGCTGAAGCCCGGACGCAGCCGGCCCTGCTGGTCCAGGGACTGCAATTCCGCGGAGAGCAGCTTCTGGGCTTCGGTGGTCTGCACGTCCTGGATGAGGCTGCGGCGGGTCTCGAAGGTGAGGGCCGGGGCCGGTTCGCGGGAAGTGACCTTGGCCACCCAGAGCTTGCCGTCCTGGGTCCAGAGCACGGGGGTGGTCTGGCCGACGGCCGTCTCCAGGAGGGCCTTGCGGATGCCCGGGTGGGTGACGAAGTCGCGCATGCCGCTGAGGGGGGCGGCAGCCTGGTCGGTGACGGGGCCCACGGCCTGGAGGCCGCCGGTCTTCAGGGCCTGCTGGGCCTTCGCGACGGCCTGCTTGCGGGCCTCTTCCACGCGGAAGGCCGCCAGGACCTTGGCGCGGATCTCCTTGAACGGGGGTACGGCCTCAGGCAGCTCCTCCTGGACGCGGAAGAGCAGGTGGCGGCCGGGGAAGGCCTGGGGTTTCGACACGTCGCCCACCTTCATGCGGAAGACCTCGGCGGCGATCTGGGACAGCTCGGGGAGGCCCTCGACCTGGGCGGAGGGCTCGTTGCTGAAGGGCTGGCTCAGCTGGGCGGGGCTGCCCAGGCTCTTGGCGGCGGCGGCGAGGTCGCCCCCGTTCGCCCGCTTGCGGATCTGCTCGAGGCGTTCCTGGGCCCGGGAGTTGAAGCGGCTGCCGGAGATCTCGCGGGCCAGCTCGGCCTTCACGTCCTCGAACTTCTTCTCGCGGCGCCCCTCCAGCTTGATGAGGTGGATGCCGAACTGGGTGCGCACGGGCTGGCTGATCTCACCCGGCTTCAAGGCCGCGGCGGCCTCGGAGAAGGGCTTGACCATCTTGGAGGCAGTGAACCAGCCCAGGTCGCCGCCGTTGCCCTTGGCGCTGGGATCCTCGCTCTGCTCTTCGGCCGTCTTGGCGAAGTCCAGGCCCTTGACGAGGCGCTGGCGCAGCAGCTGGGCCTTGGTGGTGGCCTCCTGCATCTGGGTATCGCCCTCGGCCTTGAACAGGATGTGGCGGGCCTTGAACTCGGTGGTATCGCCCTTGCGAGCCTCGAAGGCGGCCTTCAGGGCGGCCTCATCCACGTCCAGGTCCTTGCCCAGGGCGGCGCGGTCCACGGCCACGAACTGGATCACGCGACGGGGGGGCTGGAGGAAGCGTTCGCCGCCGGCCTTGTAGAAACCTTCGAGGGTGGCATCCCCGGGATCGGCGATGGCGCTGGCATCCACGGGCACCGCGACCTGCTGGAAGGCGACCTTTTCGTTGCGCAGGCGATGCTCCTGGGCGATCCAGGCCTCGTCCACGGGCACCTGCAGGGCGGACTGCTGGACCAGCTTGGTGCGCAGCAGCTCGGAGCGGATGGCCCGCTCCTGCAAGGCGGGATTGAACCCGGTCTCCTGGAAGATCTGCTTCAGTTCGGCCGTGGGCTTCAAGCCGCCCTTGGTATCCAGCAGCATGGGGTACTGGCGCAGGAAGGCCCGGAGCCGGGCGCCCACCTCCTCGTCGGTCACCACCACGTGGTGCCGCTCGGCCAGCTCCTCCATGAGCTTCTGGTTCATGAGGTCGCGGAGGGCCTGGGACTGGACGAAGGGCTTCAAGGCCTCGGGGCTGGCCTGCTTCCCGTAGCGCTGGTAGAGCTCCTGCATGTGGTCGCTCAGCTCCTGCATGGTGACTTCGTGGCCGTAGACCCGGGCCACGACCGTGTCGCGGGAGATCGCGCCCCCCGTGGGAGCCAGGTACGCGACCAGACCCAGGAGGACGACGATCATGACCGCGGCCATGGGCGTGCGGTTGGATTTGAAGACCTGGCGGAAAGAACGAAGCATGCGTGGCTCCAGACGGACCCCCCAGATTAACAAGGGAACGGCCATCGATTACACTGGAATGCTGGAGAGGTTGAATGGCCGTCTTGCCCGTGCTCACCTGGGGGGATCCCCGCCTCAAGAAGAACAGCGAGGATGTCGGGGACTGGACGCCCGAGCTGGAACAGCTCGTGGCGGACATGTTCGAG
This sequence comes from Geothrix sp., assembly GCF_030219325.1. Taxonomy (NCBI): domain Bacteria; kingdom Pseudomonadati; phylum Acidobacteriota; class Holophagae; order Holophagales; family Holophagaceae; genus Geothrix; species Geothrix sp. Next base: position 364,240 of record NZ_CP126625.1, read on the forward strand.
ACCGCCCTCGACGAAGAGGGGGTCGGCCTCGCGGCGCCCCAGATCGGCCGGAACATCAACCTGGCCGTGATCGACTGCTCCTGCGGGGAGGATCCGGCCCAGCGGCTCGTCCTCATCAACCCGGAGATCACGCGGGAGGAGGGCTCCCAGGTGGGCCCGGAGGGCTGCCTTTCCATCCCCGGCATCCGCGAGGTGCTGGAGCGCCCCCAGAAGGTGACCATCCGCAACCGGGCCCAGGACGGCAGCTGGCACGAGCTGACCGGGGAGGATCTCATGGCCCGGGCCTTCTGCCACGAGATCGACCACCTGCGGGGCCGGCTCTTCGTGGAGTACTTCGGGCCCGTGAAGCGGCAGTTCCTCCAGAAGAAATACCTGAAGCAGGCCCGGGGATGACCCGGATCGCCTTCCTCGGCACCCCCCGCGCGGCTGTCCCGGCGTTGCGGGCGCTGGCCGGGGAGGGGGTCGAGGCGGTCTTCTGCAATCCCGACCGGCCCGCAGGCCGGGGCCGCCACCTGGAGGCACCGCCGGTGAAGGCCGCGGCCCTGGAACTGGGGCTGGCCATCCATCAGCCCCTGAGCTGGAAGGCGCCCGAGACCCGCGAGCTCTGGGAAAGCCTGAAGATCGACCTGGCCCTGGTGGTCGCCTATGGCCACCTCCTGCCCAGGTGGATGCTGGATTCCTGCCCTGGCGGGGTCTGGAACCTGCATTTCTCCCTGCTGCCCCGTTGGCGTGGCGCGGCGCCCGTGAACCATGCCCTGCTGGCCGGGGACGAGGAAATCGGCGTCAGCCTCATGCGCCTCACGCCAGGCATGGACGAGGGCCCGGTGCTGGCCCAGAGCCACCGCGCCATCAATCAGGAGGATACCGCCGAGGGCCTGCTGACCGAGCTGGCCCTGGACGCGGCGGACCTGCTCCTCGACGAGCTGCCCAAGCTGCTCTGCGGCTGCGCCCAGCCGGTGGAGCAGGAGCACGGGCGGGCCACCTATGCCCCGAAGCTCAGCAAGGTGATGGGCCGCCTGGACTGGCGCCGATCCGCGGCGGACCTGCACCGGCAGGTGCGGGCCCTGTGGCCCTGGCCGGGCTCCGAGCTTGAACTGGAAGGCCAGATCCTCAAGGTCTGCGGCGTGGGCGCCCTGCGTCCCTGCTACCGCGATCCGGGTCAGCTGGTCTGGGGCAAGGAGGGCGCCTGGCTCACCACCTCGGATGGCGCCCTGGAGCTCACCCAGCTCCAGCGCCCCGGCAAACCCGTCCAGCCCGCGCTGCAGGCCCTGCAGCCCTGGGGAGCGAGTGGAAGCCGAGTCGTCGGATGACCGGAAAACGCTGACAGGATATCCCGTCCCAGCTTTTTCGAACCGCTAGGCGAGTCTCGCCGCCACGTCCCGGTAGTCGGGGTCCATCTCGTAGACGGCCTTGAACTCCTCGGCGGCCATGCTGGTGTGGCCCTGCTGGAGGTAGATCTCGGCCAGGTCATAGCGGAGGCCGATGCTGTCCTCGGGCGGGAAGCCGGGGGCGAGGATGCCCTGGCGCAGCCACTCCACGGCGGCCGGGAGGTCGCCCCGGGCCTGCTCGCAGATGCTGAGCATGGAGCAGCACTCCAGGGTGCGCTCGGGGTCGCCCATGGCGATCTTGAACTCCTCGATGGCGGGATCGATGAGCATCATCTCCTTGTAGGCGATGCCCAGGTTGTAGTGGGTGTCGTAGTCGTCGCCCTTGACCTGCTTCTCCACGCCCTCGCGGAAGGCGCTGAACAGCTCGTCCACGCTCTGGATCTTCTCCACCACGTGGGTGGCGTCGTGCATCTCCTCGCCTTCGCCACTGTCCATGAGGGCGGTGCCCAGCACGTCGGTGAGGTCGAAGAAGGAGTTGGCGAAGTCGCTCTCGTCGAGGGCGCTGGCCTTGGGGACATGGCCCAGCTTCTGCAATGCGGCTTCCGCACGGCTGAGCCGGGACTGCAGATCGGGGTGTCCGGGGAACTGCTGGAGGGCGGCCTCGATCTCGATCTTCGCTTCCTCGGGGCTGCCGTAGTCCAGCTGGAAGTCGATGTCGCCCAGCAGGCTCTCGATGTCCTCGGCCACCGGCTCGGGAACCGTGGGTGCGATCGGGGCAGGTTCCGGCGCGGGAACCGTGACCGGCCGCGTGGCTTCGACCTCGGGCAGATCGGGCAGGGCGGAGAGGGCGTCGATGACCTCCTGCCCCAGCTGCCGGGTGGGCATGGGCGGCAGAGGTGCGGTGGGCGCGGAGGTGGAGGCGGCGATCTCGGGCGCGAAGTCCGTAAGCGTGGTGTCCATCCAGCTCAAGTCGGAAGGCTCGAGGGCGGCATGCTCCTGGCTTGGCGGGACCGGAGCCGGCGGCAGGGCCGGAGGCGCGAAGGGATCCGGAGGCAGGGCGTCGAGATCGGGAAGGAGGGGGAGTGCCTCTTCCAGGCCATCGCCCAGGGCGATGGGTTGGGCCGCCCGGGGGGGGGCAGGACGCTGGGGCGGCACTTCGAAGCCGGGAAGGTCGAGGCCGATCAGCATGTCCAGGTCATCCGCCGGCGGCGGCGCGATGGGCTGGGTCGGGGCGGAGGGGGTCGGGATCGGCGCCGGGGCGGGCAGGCCGATGGCCGCGCGGGAGGCGGGTGGGGGCAGCACGCCCGGTTCGGGCAGGCCCATGGCGCGGCGGTGGATGCGCGTGGAACCCGGGAATAGCTGCTCCGCCAAGTCCAGCAGATGCGCGGCCTCCCGTTTGCGGTCCAGCTGGACCAGGGCCTGGGCGCTCTGCACGTACTGCATCTGCACCTGGGTGAGGCGCCCCGTGGTCCGGTGCACCGCCACGATGGCCTCGATGATCGTGAGGTCGGCGGGGTCCAGCTCCAGGGCCTTCTTGTAGGTCTCGATGGCCCGTTCGGGACTGCCGCCGCGCAACATGGCCTCGGCTTCGCGCGAGAACTGCTCGATGCGCAGACGCTTGACCGGATCCACCTCGGTCTCGCCGCCGTGGCGGGTGATCTCCTGGGGAGACCGGGCTTCGAAGCCCGCCGGGAGCCCGATGGGGGCGAAGGTGGCGGGGGCCGGGGCGGCGGCGCCGGGAACCACGCCCATGCCCTGCAGCTGCCCCGCGAGGTGGCTGATGAGCGCCTGGTCGTTGTTCTGGTAGGCCATGCCGTAGGCGCTCTGGAGCGCCTGCACCTGGTCGGCCCGGTTGCCGCTCTGGTGGGCGATCTCGGCAAGCAGGACCCAGCCCTCGATGCCGATGTTCCCCTGGAGGGCGTTGCGCAGGCTGCGGCCGATGACGTCGCCGGAGCCGCGACGGGCGAGCTCCCGGGCGATGGGCGCGAACAGCCGCAGGCCCTCTTCCGCACGATCCCCGTTGACCAGGTTGCGCAGGGCCTTCTCGCAGAGGGGCAGGGACTTCTCGGGCAGCTGGGCCACCTCCGCCAGGGCTTCGAGGGCGCGGTCCGGGTGGCCGCTGCGCAGCTCGATCTCGGCCAGGGCCTCCAGCAGCTCGGTGTTGCGGGGGTTGTTGGTGAGCCCTTCGCGCAGGTGCTGCGCGGCGGTGGTGTAGTCGCCCTGGATGACGCCGAGGCGGCTCTGCGTCAGGTAGACCTGGGGCGTGGAGATCATCGCCTTGGCGCGTTCGAGGATCTGGTTGGCCTCGCCGTGCATCTGCTCCATGGCCAGGGACTCGGCCACCTCGAGGTAGATGCCCGCGGCGCGGTCCTTCATGCCCTCCTTGTTGTAGAGGTCCGCCAGCTTGACCTTCATCTTCAGGTTCTTGGGGTCCAGGTCGACGACCTTGTTGAACTCCTCCAGGGCCCGCTTGATGAGGCCCTTCTTCTGGAAGTGCTCGGCCACCTGGAGGTGGACCTTCACGGCGTCGCTGGTCTTGTTCATCTGGCGGTAGAGGTCCGCCAGGCGCTGGGCCGCGTCGATGTCCTCGGGGGCGTTGCGCACCACCTTCTGGAAGATGGCCGCGGCGCGCGCATGGAAGCCGTCCCGCTCATAGGCCCCGCCCAGGCGCTTGTGGATCTCCACGCCCTCCTTCACCCGACCGATCTGGACGCAGAGGTCGCCGATCTGGTTCAGGGTGTTGTAGTCCTTTGGATTGTCGTCGACGAGCTTCTGGAACTCATCGATGGCCCGTTCCACCTTGCCCGCCGTCAAGAGCTTGTCGGCTTCCTTCTTGACTTTGATGCGATCAATGGCCATTCAGCTGCCTCGGCGGGGTTCGGAAAGTGTAGGCGGTGGAAGCCGCCCTGAACTAGCGAAAATGTCCGCCCGTAAAGCTGTGGGGGAGCAGATTTTCCAGCCGGTGGAGCTGGCGGGCGTGGCGGTTGGCCAGGAGCACCGGCAGCTCGCCCGCGAACTCGATCAGTGCTTGTCGGCAGGCTCCGCAGGGCGGCGTGAGTTCCGCCACATCGGTCACCACCACGGCAGCCACCAGGCCACCGGGCTGCAGCCCCGCGGCCACGGCTGCGCTCAGGGCGCCGCGCTCGGCGCAGAGGCACACGGGATAGGCGGCGTTCTCCACATTGCAACCGCCGAACACGGCCCCCGTGGTCGTCAGCAGGGCCGCACCCACCTGGAACCGGGAATAGGGGGCATGGGCATGGTCCCGGGCCTTCCAGGCCGCCTCCAGCAAAGGGGTCCAGGCCGGGGACTGCGGATCGTCGAACACCAGCGCCTCCTCGAAGGTTCAGCTTAGCGGAGCCAGGCTGGTTCCGCCTTCCCCGGTTCCCGCGGCCTGGGCCAGGGCGAGGGCCCGCCAGCAGGGCGTGTGGCCGTGGACCTCCCGGATCCCCTCGGGACCCTGCACCTCCAGGCTGATGTCCCGCTTCTGGAGCCGGGCCTGCAGGATCGCCCCGGACAGGCGCTCCAGTTCCCGCTCGAAGGGACGTCCAGGGCCCCAGGCGGTGAGATCGACCCGCAGATGCAGGCCCATGGGGCGCTCCTCCTCGAAAGTGCGCACCCAGGGTTGGCTGCGCTGGGCGGTGCGCTTCCAGTGGACCCGGCCCGGCGAGTCGCCCAGCCGCAGGGGCCGGGCCCCTTCGGGACTGCTGGTGCCCTCCTGGGCCAGGGTGCGGTGCCCTTCGCCTCGCCAGCTGGCGGGCTGGGCGGGTGGCGTGCGGGGATGGGGCAGTACCAGGGCCTGGTGGTCCAGCTCGATGAACCGGGATTTCTCCAGCAGGCCGAAGGGGAAGCGGGTCCGGAATTCGAGGGCCCGCAGCCGGGTCCAGCCCCGGTGGGCCACCCGGGCCTGGAGGACCACCGTCGTCTCCCCCTCCCGGCTGGCGATGCCCAGAAACCCGGGTTCCACGGCGCCGTCGTCCAGCACCAGATGCAGTTCGAGCCCCCGGAGGCGGCCGTGTCCCTCGTCCTGGAGGCGCAGCCGGAGGCCGCCCCGCACCCGGGCGAAGAGGTTGCCTTCCTCCAGGCCCGTCAGCCGGAGGCCCTGCAGGGCCCGGCGGCTGAGGACGCCCGAAACCAGGAAGAGTCCCAGCATGAGAGAGAACACCAGGTAGAGCAGGTTGTTGCCGGTGTTGACGGAGAACGCGCCCACCGCCAGCAGGGCCAGCAGGTACTGCAGACCGAGCCCCGTGAGGGACAGGCGCAGGTGGCGGTCGTTCCAGAGACGCATGGGTTACAGGGTACAGGCTTCAGGCCTCAGGTCTCGGCCTTCAGGGGCAGCTGATAGCATGGTGCTTCTCCCAAGGTCCCCATGTTCGAGCGCCTCTTCCGCACCAAGTCCCTGGAGCAGCTGCGTGCCAGCGCGGACGAGCCCGAACACCAGCTCAAGAAGAACCTGGGGGCCTTCGACCTGACCATGTTCGGCATCGGCGCCATCATCGGCGCCGGCATCTTCTCCAGCATCGGCACCGCCGCGGCGGGGAACATGGCGGACGGGCGCCTGCCCGCCGGACCAGGTCTGGTGCTGAGCATCCTCATCGTGGCCCTCATCTGCGGCTTCACGGCCCTGGCCTACGCCGAGCTGGCCTCCATGATCCCCGTGTCGGGCAGCGCCTACACCTATGCCTACGCGACGCTGGGCGAGCTCATGGCCTGGATCATCGGCTGGGACCTGCTGCTGGAATACGCCATCTCCAACGTGGCCGTGGCCATCTCCTGGGGCGACTACGCCCGCAGCTTCTTCTCCACGGTCTTCCACGTGAACATCCCGGGCTGGCTGGGCATGGACCCGCGCTCGGCCCTGAAGCTGGTGGAGGGTGTGCCCGCCATGGACCTTTCCGCCAAGCTGCACGCCCTGGCCCAGGCCAAGGCAGGCCTGGCCAACGGCGCCGCCACCTTCCTCAACTGGGACGTGGTGAAGGCTGCGCCCACGATTGCCGGGATGCCCATCACCATCAACTTCCTGGCGGTGGTGATCACGGCCCTCATCACCTGGCTCTGCTACATCGGCATCAAGGAGAGCGCCCGGGTGAACAGCGTCATGGTGGTCATCAAGGTGATGATCCTGCTGGCGGTGGTGGGCCTCGGCATCAAGTTCATCGACACGGGCAACTGGCATCCCTTCGTGCCCCACGGATGGAAGGGCATCCAGGCGGGCGCAGCCATCATCTTCTTCGCCTTCATCGGCTTCGATGCGGTGAGCACCACGGCGGAGGAATGCCGCAATCCCGGCAGGGACCTGCCCCGGGGCATCCTCGGGTCGCTGGTCATCTGCACCTTCATCTACGCGGCCGTGGCCCTGGTGGTGACGGGCATGCTGCACTACACGAAGCTCGGCGGCATCGCCGACCCCCTGGCCTACATCTTCACCCAGCACCACATGGGCGGCATCGCCGCCGTCATCAGCTTCGGAGCCGTCATCGCCACCACCGCAGCATTGCTCGTGTATCAGGTGGGCCAGCCCCGCATCTTCATGAGCATGAGCCGCGACGGTCTGCTGGGCCCCTGGTTCGGCAAAGTGCATCCGAAGTTCAAGACGCCTGGCCACGCCACCGTACTCACGGGCTTCCTCGTGGCCATCCCGGCGGCCCTGCTGAACATCGACGAGGTGGTGGAGCTGGCCAACATCGGCACGCTGTTCGCCTTCGTCATCGTCTGCGTCGCAGTGCTCCTGCTCCGCAAGCGCCGTCCCGAGGCCTCCCGCAAATTCACCATGCCCTTCGCCTGGTTCGTGGCGCCAGCAGGCATTGTCGGCTGCTTCTGGATCGCCAAGGGCCTGCCTGCCCTCACTTGGTATCGCTTCTTCGGCTGGCTGGGCATCGGCCTGGTGATCTACTTCCTCTACGGAGCGCGGAAGAGCCGATTGGGGGCAGCCATTCCGAGATAGAGCGAAAATGACTCAACCTTCGAACATCCCGGTTCTCTTGTCACAGAACACCTACCTGGCCATCCAGAAGGTCTGGGCACGGTACCAAGTCCGAATGAAGCGCCTGGTTATCTTTGGAGCGACCGCTGCCCTGGCCACCTTCATCTTCGGGAAATCGCTACCCAAGGATCGAAACCTCTTCGCCGTTCTGGCCATCGGGGTCGCCCTCCCCCCCGCAGCGTGGATCGCCTATGCCAGTCGACGGGACTGCAAGAGAGAGGGTGCCCTTTGCCCTGCCTGTGGCGCCACTTTGCTCCAACGGGTGGAATGGAACGCGTTTCCAGGAGGCATGCGCGGGACCTGCGGCAAATGCAAGTCGGTTCTGGAATGGACCGACGCCCAGCGTCCCCTGGCAGAGCACCTCCATGCTGCCCCAGGTTCAAATCGCAAAGCTGCATGGGCTCGGCGAATCGCCTGGGCCTGCGTGCTCCCACCCATGACGCTCCTTTACTGGTTGGCCCAACATGCCAACAAATGGGGTCCGCGATACTTTCCCTCGGTTCCATGGAATCACCCACTTTGGGGATTCCTGCTTGGGGGGTGCTTCTTCGGCCTCATTGTGTTGGCCTTCTTGCCCTTCGATTTGATCGCGATCTGGTTGGGTCGCCGTTGGGGCGTAGTATGTGCCTCCTGCAAGACCCCCTTGGTCGGCAATTCGGCCCAGCCTTGGCACCAATTCGAAGACCATGCTGAAACCGTCTGCAGCACCTGCGGTCGGGGAATCAAATGCGACCTCGCGTAAGATGGTTGCCATGTTCACCGGCCTGATCAGACATCTCGGCACCCTGGAATCCCGCTCCTCACGCCCCGGCGGGGCGCGGCTGCGCATCGCGGCCCCGGCAGACCTGCTGGCCCGCGCGGAGTTGGGGGCCAGCATCGCCGTGAACGGCGCCTGCCTCACCAGCGCGGCCGTGGATGGCCGTGCCTGGGAGGCGGAGCTCAGTGAGGAGACCCTCGCCAAGACCACCCTGGGCCGCCTGGCGCTGGGTGCGACGCTGCACCTGGAACCGGCCCTGCGCGTGGGCGATCCCCTGGACGGCCACCTGGTGTCGGGCCACGTGGACGGCATTGGACAGCTGGTGGCGCGGCCCCATGGCGAGCGCGGCCTGGACGAGGGCATCTGGCGCTTCAGCCTGCCCGCGGCCCAGGCGCCCATGACCGCGCCCAAGGGCTCCATCGCCGTGGATGGCATCTCGCTGACGGTGGTGGACTGCGGCAATGACTGGTTCACCGTGGCCCTCATCCCCGAGACCGTGAAGCGCACCGCCCTGAGCGGCATGCGCCCGGGCGATGCCGTCAACCTCGAAGCCGACCCCATCGGCCGCTTCGTGGCCCGGGCCCTGGCCTTGCGGGGCAGCGACGAGAAGCTGGCGAAGTTCGCGCAGGGGGGATGGGGCGCCTGATCCGCGGACGCAGTTCCAGAAAGGGAACACAGCTTCCGCCGGGATTTTGACGGAGGCGATCCCAGGGGTTACATTGACCCCGCACATTCCCCTCAGCCGCCCCGAGGCACCCGTGCGCTCTCGAGCCCTCCTCCTCGCCCTTCCCATCGGTCTGGCCCTTGGGGTCGGTTGCGTCGATCCCGGCGTGGTGCAGGAGAAGGCGCGCGCCTTCGAGGCCGGGTTGCTGGAACCCATCCAGGATGGGCGGACCACCCGCCAGGAGGTCCTGCTCCGGCTCGGCACTCCTTCCGCGGCCTTCGAGGGTGGCCGGATCCTCACCTACGACTTCGTGGTGGATCTGTCCGGCGAATGGCGCCGGGTGGGCACCAGCGTCTTGAGCGACTGGTCCTATGCCCTTCCCCGCACCACCACCCTGGTGCTGGTGTTCGGCCCGGAGGACCGTCTGGTCCGGCACAGCCTGGTGAAGGACCTGCGCAAGGTCGAGCAGCCTCCCCGGGAAGCGGCATCCACGCCGCAGGGCCAGGCTCCCTAGGAGTCCGCATTGGATCACCCGCCACCCTTCCACTCTCCGAGACCGGAGAAGTCCCCGCCCCTCCGTCGGCGCGGCCTGCTCCTGAGTCTGGTGCTCCTGGCGGGTTGCACGCCGCCGCTGCTGAGGCAGGCGCAGCCCGCCGAGCTTCGGGCGGAGTGGCTGGCCTTCCTGGTGGATGGGAGGACCACTCGGGAGGAGGTGCTCCTCAGGCTCGGAACGCCCAGCGCCCACCTCGAGGGGGAGCGGATCCTCACCTACGCCTTCTCCAGACGGGCCTCTGGCGCGCGGACCCGGGAGGGACGGAGCCTGGACCGGGAACAGAAGGTGCCCGTCTTCCGGGCCCACGGCATGGAGAACCTGGTGCTGGTCTTCGCGGCCGACGGCAGCCTGATCCGCCACAGCCTGGTGGTGTCCGAATGAGGCGCCCCGGCGCCCCGCTCATGGGCATCCTGGCCCTATCGCTCTCGCTCGGCTGCGTGATCTGGCCTTTCCCGACGGGGAGCCTGCTCGCCGGGCGGGGGCGGATCACCCGGGACTACGCCGCCCCCCTCCAGGTGGGCGTGACCACCCGCGAGGACGCGCTGCTTCGCCTGGGCGAGCCGGACGAGGTGCTGGAGGGCGGCAAAGTCCTCATCTACCGCTGGACGGAAGTGAGGGGCTTCTTCGCCGCGGGCGGTTACGGCGGCGCAGTCGTGGCGATTCCCTTCTCCGGTCATCGGGCCGTGCGGCTCAAGTTCGGCGTCGATGGGCGCCTGGTCCACCTCGGGTTCGAACGGGGAGCCCCCGCGTCGCCGGCGGATCCAGAGTCCAGCGGGAAACCCTGAGGCGCGAAGATCGCGCCTACTCCCGCGCGCCCTTCCGGATGCGGTCCATCTCACGCTTCTGCTCCCGCTGCTTCAGGGCCTCGCGCTTGTCGCCCACGGCCTTGCCTTCGGCCAGCGCCACCTTCACCTTGATCATGCCCTTCTCGTTGAGGTAGATGGCCAGGGGGATGATGGTGAGGCCCTTGCGCACCACCTTGGCGGTGATCTTGGTGATCTCGGCCTTGTGCAGCAGGAGCTTGCGGGCCCGCAGGGGATCGTGGTTGGCGTAGGTGCCGAACTCGTAGGGTGAGATGTGGGCCTGCTTGAGCCAGAGCTCGCCGCCCACGGCGTCCACGTAGGCGTCCTGCAGCTGTCCCAGGCCCGCCCGCAGGGCCTTCACCTCGGTGCCCTGGAGCGCGACGCCGGCCTCCCAGGTCTCGAGGACGTGGTAGTTGTGCAGGGCCTTGCGGTTGCGGACGAGATCCTCGGACATACGGACAGTGTAGCCTCCCGGTAGACTCGTCCTTTTGGGATGCCTCCATGCTGCAGAAGCTCCTCGCCCCCATCGTCGCCTGGATGGTGGCCCTCATGGCCGCCATGGGGCCCCTGGGCGTCATGCTGCTCATGGCCATCGAAAGCGCCTGCATTCCGCTGCCCAGCGAGGTGATCATGCCCTTCGCCGGGTACCTCGCCTACAAGGGCCAGCTCACCTTCTTCGGTCTGGGCGCGGGCAACCCCGTGGCGCAGATCTGGATCGCGGGAATCTTCGGGGCGCTGGGCTGCAACCTGGGCAGCATTCCTGCCTACGAGGTGGGCGCCTGGGGTGGACGCCGCGCCGTGGAGAAGTACGGCCGCTACATCTGGCTGCACACGGGCCACCTGGACCAGGCCCACCGCTTCTTCGAGCGCTTCGGCACCTGGGCCATCTTCATCGGTCGCCTGCTGCCCGTGGTGCGCACCTTCATCGCCCTGCCTGCGGGCATCGCCAAGATGGACCGCACCCGCTTCCACCTCTACACCTTCGCCGGCAGCCTGCCCTGGTGCCTGGCCCTGGCCTGGGTGGGCTACAAGCTGGGCGAAAAGTGGAACACCCTGGGCGCCTACTTCCACAAACTCGATGCCGTCATCGGCGTGCTGATCCTGGCGGGTGTGGCGTGGTTCATCTATGACCACGTCAAGAGCCGGGTGAAGGGTTGAGGGCCCACTTCAGGGCGTGAGCGCGGTCAGGTCTTGAGCCGGGCCGCCACCGCGTCCAGGTGCTCCTTCAGGTCCCTCATGCTGAAGGGCTTGGGGATGAGGGTGACGCCGGGGTAGGTGCGGGCCAGCTCCAGGGCCGCCTGATCGACGCGGCCCGTGGCGAGGAACACCGGCAGGTCGGGGTGCCGGTCGCGGAGCAGGGGGAGGGTGCCCTGCCCACCCAGGCCGGGCATGTTCATGTCGAGGATGATGACCTGGGGCACCTTCCCGGCGGCCAGGCGCCCGAGCGCCTCTTCGCCGCTGAATGCCAGCGTGACGCGATGCCCCAGGCAGCGGATCACCGGCCCCAGCGTGGCCCTGATCAGCTCGTCGTCGTCCACCAGCAGGATGTCCATGGGACGGGCTGTTTCGCCCAGCCCGCCCAGGGGCGGAGGGGTTTCTTCAACCACCGTGAAGTCGATGGTGGGGAACCGGAGGGTGACCCGGGTGCCCTTTCCGGGCTCACTGTGCAGTTCCATGGTGCCCTGGTGGGCGTTCACCGTGCTGTAGACGATGGAGAGCCCCAGGCCGGTGCCCTTGTCCGGGGGCTTGGTGGTGAAGAAGGGGTCCATGGCCCGCTCCAGCACCTCGCTGGGCATGCCGGTCCCCGTGTCCTCCACCTCGAGCTCGACCCAGCCCCGGTGTCCCGGACGGGTGCGGAGGTGGAGCTCGCCGCCCTCCGGCATCGCGTCGACGGCATTGAGGCAGAGGTTCATGACGGCATGGACGAGGGCGCTGGAGTCGCCGCGGATGAATGGCAGCTGCGGCGCCAGCTCCGTGGTGCACTGGACCCGCCCGAGGGTGGTGCGCTCCAGCAGCAGGACCTCCTCCTGGAGCAGGATGTTCAGATCGACCACCTTGGTTTCCGTGAGGTCCTGGCGGGCGAAGTCCAGCAGGCGGCGGACCAGGCCGCCGCCCCGCTGGCAGGCCCGGGCGATGATGGAGAAGGCCTGCTGGGCGGGCGAGTCCGCGGGATGGAGCTCCTGGTGCATGGAGGCCATGCCGAGGATGGAGCCGAGCACGTTGTTCATGTCGTGGGCGACGCCGCCGGCAAGGCTCCCCAGGCTTTCCATCTTCTGCGAGCGCTGCAGCTGGCGCTCGAGCTGAAGGCGGTTCTCCTCGGCCTTCCGCAGGCTCGTGATGTCGAGGTGGGACACCACCAGCCGGGCTGGACCGAGGCCCTGGAAGGGGGTGACGAGGGCCTGGAACCAGCGCTGCTGGCCGGGGGAGTGGCAGGGGTATTCGAGGGTGAACTCCGGCAATCCCCCCAGCAGCACGGCCTTCATCCCCTCCGCCATGGCCTGGGCCGTGTCGGCATCGGCACCCGTCGCCCGCGCGCAGACATCCAGGTAGTTGACGCCTTCCCAGGGGAAGCCGGCGGGCAGGCCGTTGGCGGAGGCGAAGTCCTGCCAGGCCCCGTTGACCTTGAGGATCCGGCCCTCCCCGTCCAGCACCGTGAGGTTGTGCCTCAGGGCATCGAGGATCCGGTCGGCGAAGCGCTCGGAGTCGCGGAGCGCCTGCTGCGCCGCCACCCGCTCGCTGATGTCCCGGGAGTTGACCACGATGGCCTGGACGGAGGGCGTGTCCAGGAGGTTGACGGCCACCGCCTCCATCCAGATCCAGGAGCCGTCCTTGCGCGCATAGCGATACTCCACCCGCACCGGCTGCCCCGGCTGGGCGAGGCAGGCCTGGAAGGCCTCGCCGACGCGCGGCGCATCCTCCTGGTGGAAGAACTCGAAGGTGCTGCGTCCATCCATCTCCTCGGGGCTGAAACCGTGCAGACGCTGGGCGGCCGGCGAGTTGTAGATGAGGCGCCCCTCCCCGTCGAGGAGGGAGAGGATGTCCCAGGAATAGGCCAGAAGAGCCTGCATGCGGTCGTGGCTCAGGCCCGCAGACGCTGGATCGGCCATTGAACGCACGCGCTCCGGGTTCGACATCGCTGGCACCTGTGGGGTGCCTGACTATATACCCGGGCCGAAGGCTACTGCATCACAGCTTCAGTTCGCGAACCGGTCCGTGGCGGAGACCAGCGCCCGCGAGATGCCGGCATCGTAGGCGCTGTGGCCGGCGTCCGGCACGATGACGAGATCCGCCTCGGGCCAGGCCTTGGACAGGGCCCAGGCGCTCTCGATGGGGCAGACCATGTCGTAGCGGCCCTGGATGATGGCGCCGGGGATGCCCTTGAGCTTCGGCGCATCGCGCAGCAGCTGGGCTTCACTCATCCAGCCCTTGTTCAGGAAGTAGTGGCATTCGATGCGGGCGAAGGCCAGGGTGGTGGCCTCGTCGCCGTAGGAGGCGATGAAGTCGGGATCGGGGATCAGCTTGCTGGTGGCGCCCTCCCAGATGCTCCACGCCTTGGCCGCGGGCAGGTTCACGGCCGGATCCTCGCTCAGCAGACGCTTGGCGTAGGCGCCCATGAAGTCGCCGCGCTCCGCTTCGGGGATGGCGTCGCGGTAGGGCTCCCAGGCATCGGGAAAGATGCGGCTGGCACCCTCCTGGTAGAGCCAGTCCACCTCGCGCTGGCGCAGCAGGAAGATGCCGCGGAGGATCAGCCCCGTCACGCGCTCCGGGTGCTCCTCCGCGTAGGCCAGGCCCAGCGTGGCGCCCCAGGAGCCACCGAAGACCATCCAGCGCTGGATGCCCAGGTGCTCGCGGATGCGCTCGACGTCGGCCACCAGGTCCCAGGTGCTGTTTTCGCGCACGTCGGCGTAGGGCGTGCTCGCGCCGCAGCCGCGCTGGTCGAAGAGGATGATGCGGTACTTCTCTGGATCAAAATAACGGCGGTGCTTGGGGCTGGTGCCGCCGCCGGGCCCGCCGTGGAGGAAGACGACCGGCTTGCCGTTTGGATTGCCGCTCTCCTCGACATGCAGCTCGTGCAGGTCCGAGACCTTGAGCCGCTGGACCTTGTACGGCTCGATGGGCGGATAGAGCCAGCTGACGGGATCCTTGCGAAGCGGCATGGGAACTCCTGTTCCAGGTATGTGCAATCACGAATTGAAATAATTTTCACCGCCAAGGCGCCAAGGGCGCCAAGAAAAGCAAGAGATGAGGTTTTATTTCTCTTGGCGTCTTGGCGTCTTGGCGTCTTGGCGTCTTGGCGGTGACTTTTTTTGGCCGCACGAATGGGTCGCTAGACAAAGAACAACGCCGCTGCGCCTGCCAGGGCCAGCAGTGTCCCGAGGATGGCATGGCCGCCCACCTTCTCCTTGAAGACAAAGTGGGACACGGGCAGCAGGAGGATGGGCGACAGGGACATGAGGGTGGCGGCCACGCCCATGGGGGCCTTGGCGATGGCGATGAGGGAGAGCACCACGCCCAGCACCGGGCCGGTGACCGCGCCGAGCCCGATGAAGGCCGTGGCCCGGCCATCGCGCAGGGCGCCGAGCGTCCCCCGCAGGCGGCCCGTGGCGCCGAACCAGAGCAGGAGCGCCGCCACGCCCGCGGTGACGCGGATGAGGTTGGCGGAGATGGGCGGGAAATCCCCTGCCAGGCCGAACTTGCTGAAGACCAGGCCGATGGACTGGCCCAGGGCGCCCCCGATGCCCAGCAGGATGCCACGCCAGAGGTGGGGATGCTTCTCGTGGTCGCCCCCGCCCCACACCACCCAGGCGATGCCGCCGAGGGTGACGGTCATGGCCAGGAGCTTGGGCAGGGTCAGGGCCTGGCCCAGGAACAGCCAGGCGAGCAGCGCGCTGAAGATGGGCGAGAGCGTCATCAGCAGCATGGCGAGCCGGGCGCCGATGAGCACGAAGGCCTCGAAGAGCACCGCGTCGCCCAGGGCGAAGCCGATGAGCCCCGACACGCCCAGCCAGCCCAGGCGGGCGCCGCCGGCCTGCATCGGGAAGAGGCTGCCGTAGACCACCTGATGCACCAGCAGCAGCGTGGCCCAGGCCATGAGCAGGCGGCCCAGGTTCACCGCCGCCGAGCCCACGCGCCGGCCGGCCACCGTGAAGCAGACGGAGTTCAGGGACCAGCAGAGCGAGGTGAGGAGGGCGGCGCTTTCGCCGAGGTAGGGCAAGGGGACTCCGCTGCGTTCCCCGGGGCGGCGGGGCCGAAGACATCATCATACGATGCCAATGGCCTCCCGCCTCAGACGAACATCTGCAGGATGCCATTGCTCATGAGCATGCCCCTGGCCCCGAGGCGCACGTGGTCGCCTTCCCATATGACGAGGTCCTCCTTGGCGAGGCTGCGCAGGTGGGCCTCCCAGGCATCGCAGAGGGGGCGCAGGTTCCGGCGGTCGGCTTCGTGCCGCAGGGCCCCCCAGTCGAGGCCTCGGTGCATGCGCAGACCCAGCAGGGGGATCTCGGACAGGATCTCCGCGGCGTCCAACTCCTGAACGTCCGCTTGGCCGCGGCCTTCGGCCCAGGCGGGGATGACGCTGGACTCGATCCATCGGAAGGGGCCCAGCTGGGAGGCGGCGCTGGGCCCCAGACCCAGGTAGGGACGGCGCTCCCAGTAGCGGGTGTTGTGGATGGATTCGGCGCCGGGGCGGGCGTAGTTGCTGATCTCGTAGGGCAGGAGACCCTGTGCGGGCAGCTCGGCCTGGAGGGCCTCGAACACGTCGGCCACCTCGTCCTCCGAGGGCAGGACCAGCCGCCCCGCATCGATCTCGCCGCGCAGGGGGCAGGCCTTGTCCAGGTCCAGCAGGTAGATGCTGAGGTGCTCGAGGCCGGTGGCGGCCAGGACGCGGGCGTCCGCCACCACTTTTGACAGGGACTGTCCGGGGATGCCCACCATGAGATCCGCGCTGCGGCGCTGGAAGCCGGCCCGCTCTGCCAGCTCGAGGGACTCGAGGGCCTGGGCCGAGCCGTGGATGCGGCCCAGATGGGCCAGCAGGGTGTCGTCCAGGGCCTGCACGCCCAGGCTGATGCGGTCCCAGCCCAGGCCGCGCGCCTGGCTCAGCCAGGCCAGGTCCACGGTGCCGGGGTTGGCCTCCAGGGTGGCTTCCGCCAGCGGCCCCAGGTCGAAGGCCTGCCGCACGGCCGCCGTGAGCGCCTCCAGTTCATCGGCCGCCAGCAGGGAGGGCGTGCCGCCGCCCAGGTAGAGCGTATCCACCGCGGGCCGTTCCAGGGCCGCGCCCCAGGCGGTCACCTCGGCGATGAGGCGCCGGATCGTCTCCGGCTGGAGGGCCCGGTCCCGCGTGGTGGTGAAGGAGCAGTAGGTGCAGCGGTCCAGGCAGAACGGGACATGGAGGTAGAGACCCAGGGGTTCGGACCGGGCCGCCCTCCGGAGTTCGGGCAACCGGCGCCCGAGCTCAGGGTTCAACCATCACCTGCTTCAGGGCCTGGCGAAGCGCCTTCACTTCGGCGGGGAACCGCCAGGGTGCCTGCAGGGGCTCCGCGGCCTGCTCGAGGGCGACGTAGCGCTGCTGCAGGAGGGTCCGGTGCTCCGGGCGCAGGGCCCGGTCGGTGCCCATGTGCTGCTCGAGCAGCTCCAGGTTCTGGCGCAGGCGCACCGCCTGGGGATGGTAGAGGAAGACGTTCAGGGCCAGGTGGCCGAAGGCCGCCCCCAGCAGGAGGAAGCCTGCGACCAGGGGGAGCTTGGGACCCGTCCGGAAGCCGAGGGCCAGCCACCAGCCCAGGAGCCCCATGAGGGCCACCGAGAGGAGGGGCAGCACGGGCATCGCCCACAGCCCGTTGCCCCAGAGGCAGTCATAGATGAGGGAGTCCGTCACCGCCTCCAGGGTCGGGCGGTCCCCCTCGGCGCGCGCCCTGGCCAGGCGCTGGTTCAGGGCCTCCCAGGCCTGCTGCTGGGCAGGGCTGAGCAGCGCCTGGCGCCGCCCGCCCCTGTTCGCGCTCTGGCGGAGCATTTCCGGCCGTCCGGCGTGACCGGGCTCGACGGCCTGGGGTGGGGGCGCCTCCAGCACCTCCGCGCCCGGAGGGGGCGGGGTGTTGGTGATCTGGACCTGGCCGTGGTCGTCCCGCCACCGATAAGTGTGCGGCTGCGGCTGGCCCAGGATGGCCAGGACCAGCAGTCCCGCGACAGCGATCACCGGGTGGCCTCAGAAGTGGGCATCGAGGGCCTCGCACCAGAAGTGGTAGACCATCTGGTGGACCTCCTGGATGCGCGCGGTGACCGTGGAAGGCACCACCAGCGCCTCGTCCATCAGCCCCGCCAGCTTGCCGCCGTCGCGGCCCAGCAGGCCCAGGGTGCGAATGCCCAGCTCCTTGGCTGAAGCCACGGCGCGGATCACGTTGGGGCTGTTGCCGCTGGTGCTGATGCCGACGAGCAGGTCGCCCGGGCGCCCCAGGGCCTCCACCTGGCGGGAGAAGATCTGGTCGAAACCGTAGTCGTTGCCGATGGCGGTGAGGGCCGAGGTGTCCGTGGTGAGGGCGATGCCCGCCAGGGCCCGCCGCTCCTTGACGTAGCGCCCGCTGAGCTCGGCGGCGAGGTGCTGGGCGTCGGCGGCGCTGCCCCCGTTGCCGCAGACCAGGATCCGGCCGCCCCGGCGGAGGCGTTCGGCCATGTCCTCGGCCTGGGCGATGATGCGATCCATCTCCCGGTCGAAAAAGACCTGCTTCAGCTGGATGGCCGCCTGGACGTGCTGGAGAAGGGTCTGCTTCATGGCGGCAATTGTGACAGCAATTCCCCTCCCTAGATCCCGCGGAGGCTGGCAGACTGCGTGTGAATGCCCATCGACAGGTTAGGGTCCCATGGAATGGATTGCCCTCAAGCACGCCCTGCTGTCCCACCTCCCCGTGGCCACGGGGCTGCTGCTTCCGTTGGCCCTGTTCGCCTCCCAGCGGCCAGGGCGGGGGATCCGCCCCTGGTGGACCGTGGCCCGCTACCTGGGCTGGGCGGGTCTCCTCGGCACCCTCTGCGCCTTCGTGAGCGGCTTCGCCACGGGCCGCTTCCTGGCGCTGATTCCGCCCCACCGCCTCCTGCCCGTGCTTCCCCACGGCTCGGAGCCTGCCGCGCTCCTGTTCCGCCATGCCCTCTGGGGTCTGGGTTCCCTCGTCGTGGGCATCGGCGCCACCTGGGCCATGAACCGCCCGCGCAAGGACCATGAAAGCCTGGGTGTGCTGGCGCTGTTCCTCGGGCTGGTCTGGTCCGCCGCGCTGCTGGTCGTGGGCGAAGGTGGGTACCGTCTGGCCCACGACCATGTCCGGACGGTGTCCGTCGTCGCCCCGGCCGCCCCGGTCGCCTCGCCCGCGCCCAAGGCCGACCTCGATCCCGAGGCCAGGCTGCCGATCCGGGCCCTGGACTACGCCTCGCTGGAGGCCATCCATCCCGAGCCCGTGAAGTCCCCGGCCCATGGCGGCCGGTGGATCCGCGTCTGGGTCAGCCCCGAGGCCGCCGCGGCCTACCGGGCGGGCCAGCCGCTGCCGCAGGGGGCCCTGGTCGTGCTCAGTTCCACCGAGGATCGCTGGGGCCGCCCCGGCGTGGAAGCCGGTCCGATCCACGCGCTGGAGATGAAGGCCTCTGGGCCCACGCTGACCTTCTACTGGGCCCGCGTCCCCATGGAGCGCCGCCCCGACTTCGGCGGGGAGTCACGGGTCTACTGGCGGGGGCAGGATGCCCACCTGGAGGCCTGCCGGACCTGCCACGCCGGGGGGATCGCGGATCCCGCGCAGCGCAGCCGCTGGCGGGCGAAGCGGGTGGTCGCGGCCGAGTAAGGCAAAGGCCGGCCTGATGGCCGGCCTCCAGGTGTTGTGCCGGGGCTAGTCGATGGTGAACTCGCCCGTGTCGATGATGGTGATTTCCGTGGGGAGGAATCGGACGTCGTAGCCCTTCTCCTTCAGCAGGTGGTAGGCCAGTTCCGCCCGGATGCCGGTGGAGCAGTGGCAGATGACGGGCCTGTCCCTGGGGATCTCGGAGAGCCGGGCCAGCAGCTGCGGCTCGGGGATGAGGAGGGCGCCCTTGATCACGCCGTTTTTCGTCTCGTCCGCGTTCCGCACGTCCAGGATCAGGGCGGGGCGGCTGGCGATGGACGCTTCGGCGATCCTGGTGAAGTCGGCCGGTGAGATGGAGCCCGGGCGGGGCCGGGGGACGAAGGTGGCCTTGGCGGCCAGGGCCCCGGTCTCGACGGGGAGGGCGGCGGCCTGCCAGGCCTTGAAGCCGCCGGATAGCACGTTCACCCCCGCGTAGCCGGCCTTCACCAGCGCCATGGCCACGCCCTTGGCCGTCTCGCCGCCGGTCTCATCCACGACCACCACGGGGGGCTTCAGCTTGGCAGCCGGGAAGGTCTTGAGGAGGTCGGCGAGCTGGTTGGGATCGGCGGCCACCGAGCCCTTCAGGAAGCCCTTGGCGGCCTCGGCGGCGGAACGGGCGTCGAGCACCACCATCGGCGTCTGCGTGTCGACGTAGGCGGCCTTCAGGGAGGCGGGACTCAGCACGCCAGGCTGCTTCTTGGCCCAGGCGGGCATGCCCTCGATGAAGACCTTGGCATGGGTGTAGCCGAGCTGCCTGGCCTTGGCCAGGGAACCGGGGCTCATGTTGCAGGTCTTCCCGCTGCAGTAGAAGACCACCAGCGCGTTCTTGTCGGCGGGCAGCTTGTCCACCTGCTTGTCGAAGGCGGGGAAGGGCAGGTTCACCGCCGTGGGGATGGCCCCCTCCATGAAGCGCGGGGCGGGGCGGGAGTCGAAGAGGAAGTACTTCCCCTTCTCGGGGCCCATGGCGACGAGCTTCTGCACCTCGTCCAGGGTGATGGTCTCGTTTGCCGCCAGCTTGACCGGCGGCTTCACGGCCACTACCGTCGCGGTCTTCACGCCATCCTTTTCGGTGAACTGGACGCGCACCTCGTGGCCCTTGGCAATGCCCTTGAAGGCGGCTTCCACATCCGCGGCGGGCTCGGGGGTGATCACCTTCACCGTGGCCTTGTCGAAGCGGAGCACTTCCATGCGCTCGTCGATCTTCAGCTGGAAGGAGTTGCTCTTCGGCGCGAAGTTGTCGAAGTGGCCCCGGAGGTTGTCGGGGGCCGTGGTGTGGCAGGTGGTGCAGATCTTCGCGGAGGCCGGCTTGGGGGCTGGCGCGTCGGCGGCGCAGAGGGCCGTCGCGCAGGCGACCGGCAGGGCGCAGCGGTGCAGGATTTTCATAGATTCTCCCTTGGTCGTGAACAGTAGGAGTCTAGGGTTGTATTCCCATGAAGCCAGAAAGTTGTGATGACGATCTACAGCCACCCCAGTGGTGACTTCACGCCACCCGAAGGGCGCCTGAAGCAGGCTCGATGCTCTCGCCCATGACGAACAACACACCACCTCGGTGGTTCAACAGAGCTTCTGCTTTTCTCTGTGTCCTTCGTAAATCTCTGCGTCCTCTGCGTTCCAGCTCCCCGACGCCGAGTGGGCCCCCACGCCCGTCCGGCTACTCGGCCTCGACCAGGACTTCGCGGGGTTTTCCGGCGCCGCGGTCGGGGCCGACGATGCCCTCTTCTTCCATGCGGTCGATGAGGCGCGCGGCCCGGCCGTAACCCAGGTTCAGCTTGCGCTGCAGGAGGCTGGTGCTGGCCTTCCGCTCCCGGCGCACGACGGCGAGGGCGCGCTGGTAGATGTCATCCACGCCGTTCATCTCCGCCTCGTCGAAGAGGGCGGTCTCCTCCTCGGTCTCCATGGCGCTAATGAGGGCCTGGTTGTAGTCGGGGCGGCCCCGCTCGCGCAGCCAGGTGACCAGGCGCAGGGTCTCCTCCTCACTGAGGAAGGGCGCGTGGATGCGCTTGGGATGGCTGGCGCCGTTGGGCAGGTAGAGGGCGTCGCCCGCGCCCAGCAGCTGCTCGCCGCCGCTGCAGTCCAGGATGGTGCGGCTGTCGATCTTGGTGCGCACGCGGTAGCTGAGGCGGCTGGGCAGGTTGGCCTTGATGACGCCCGTGACCACGTCCACGCTGGGGCGCTGCGTGGCGAGGATGAGGTGGATGCCCACGGCGCGGGCCTTCTGGGCGATGCGCGCGATGCTGTCCTCCACCTCGCTGCGGGCCACCATCATGAGGTCCGCCAGCTCGTCGATGACCACCAGCACGTAGGGCAGGTGCTCCAGTACCGCGGGGCGGTCCGGCCAGCGCGGGTTGGGGGTCCGGTCAGTCAGGTCCATCATGCCGCCGGCCTCGGCGATCTTGGCGTTGAAGCTCTTGAGGTCGCGCACGCTGAGCAGGGCCAGGCGCCGGTAGCGGTCCTCCATCTGGGCCACCACCCACTTGAGGACGCGGCCCGCCTCCTTCATGTCCGTGACCACGGGGGCCCAGAGGTGCGGGATGTCCTCGTAGACGCCCAGCTCCACCATCTTGGGATCCACGAGGATCAGCTTCACCTCGTCGGGCATGGCCCGCACCAGGCAGGAGCAGATCATGGCGTTCACGCCCACGCTCTTGCCGCTGCCGGTGCTGCCGCCGATGAGCAGATGGGGCATCTTGTTCAGGTCGGCCACGACGGGCCGGCCTGCGATGTCCTTGCCCAGGGCCAAGTGCAGCAGGCCGCCCGCATCCCGGAAGGCGGGGCTGTCGATGACCTCGCGGAAGGTAATGATCTCCCGCTTGGGGTTGGGCACCTCGATGCCCACCAGGTTCTTGCCGGGGATGCGGTCCATGCGCACGGCCTCGGCCTGCAGGGCCAGGGCGAGATCCTCCTCCATGCCTAGGATGCGCGACAGGGGAATGCCGGCGTCCGGCTGGAACTCGAAGACCGTGACCACGGGCCCGGGCTGCATGCCGGTGACCACGCCCTTGATCTTGAACTCGGACAGCTTCTGTCCAATCTTCTCCTTGATCACCTCCAGCATGGCCAGGTTGACCTTGGCGTGCTGGCCCGGGGGATCGAAGAGGCGGCGGGGCGGCAGGGTCTCGCGCTCGGTGACCGAGGGGTGGGCGGGCTCCGGCGGCAGGGGGGGCAGGGGCCGCGAGGGTGTGGGTTCGGTGAGGGGCAGGGGCGGCTGGACGATCTCGCGGCCGAAGCGGTCCTTGACCACCTGGGCCCGGGCCACGGTGGGCCTGGGCTTGGGCGGGGGGGGCGCGGCGGCCAGCAGCTTGGTGCGGAAGGCGGCGGTGGGTTCGGCGCCCGTGGCCACCGGACCGGCCACGGGGAGCGTCTGCGCCTCGAGGATGGTCGAGGCGGCATCCAGGTTCATGGACTGGATCGGCGGCAGGAGATCCTCTGCCCGGATGAGGGGCTGCTTGCGCTTCGCTTCGGCCGTCTCCAGCTCCGCCCGCAGCAGGGACTCCCGCTGATCCTCCAGGTCCTGCTGGCGCTGGGCCAGGGCCTGCAGCGCGACGGCATCGCCCGCGTCGATGTCCGGCTGCTCCGGGTTCCGGCCCCGCAGGAAGGGCCGCTTCACCATGGTCAGGAAGCCCTGGAAACCCTTGGCGGGCATGGGCCTCACCCAAGGCCAGGCCTTCTCCCCGAACCAGCGGGTGAGGAGGAGCCCCAGCGCCCGGGTCAGCGCGGGCGCCAGCACCAGCGCACAAAGGAGCACCACGATGGCCAGCAGGAGGGGCAGACCCACGGGGCCGAGGAAACGGCGCTCCACAGGCCAGAGGGCGCTGCCCAGCCAGCCACCCCAGCGGAGCTGGAGGGTGCCGCCCTCAGGCAGGCCGGCCCAGGTGCGGTTGCCGAAAGCGCCGAGGGCGGTCCAGAACGACAGGGCCAGCCCCAGCCAGGCCAGCCGGCCGGGCCAGTGGCGGCCATCACGGGGCCAGGCCTCCCAGATCAGGTAGGGGGGCACGATCCAGGCGCCGATGCCCATGAGGGTCTGCAGGAGCCCCGCCATGGTGGCGCCGACGGTGCCGCACAGGTTCTGGACGGCGGCCACGGCCGCCCCCTGCGTGAAGGGGTGGGGGTCCAGGGGGTGGTAGCTGGCCAGGGAGAGCAGCAGCACCAGGGCCGTGAAACCCAAGCTCGCCCTCAGCATCCAGCGGCCGATCCCCTGCAACGCGACTCCATGGTGGTTCGGCACCAGTGTAGCCCAGCGCAGGGCCTTCAGCGGGCCGGAGCGCTGGTGCCGTTCAGCAGGGCGAGGCGGTGCCGGGGATCCCAGGCGGGCTTGCCGAGGTCGCGCAAGATGGTGCCCGCGGACACGAAGGTCCAGCCCTCCTTGCGGGCCCGGTCCATGAAGGCGCCGAGGCCGTCCGTGGGACGGTCCCCCTCCTCGCGGGCCGAGCCCAGGTGCATGAGGACGATGAGGCCATCGCCATCGCGGCCCAGGCGCTGCTGCAGCCGCGCCACGATGGCCTCGCCGCTGCGGTAGAGCTTGCGTTCTTTCGGCGTGGCCCAGTCGAGGGTATCGGCGCCTTCGCTCCACCCCACGTGGCGGTAGCCCAGCTCCTCAGCCCAGCGGCGGATCTCCGCCGTGTGCTCGCCGTAGGGGGCCCGCCAGTAGGGATCCATGGGACGCCCCAGCAGGCTCACCAGAGCCGCATCGGCGTCGAGCAGCTGGCGCTGGATGCGCTCGCGGGTCCACTTGGGATCGCGCTTCATGCCGGGCGCGAAGTGCGGGTGGTCCATGGTGTGGTTGCCCAGCTCGTGGCCTTCGGCGGCCATGCGCTTCACGAGGGCGGGGTAGCGCCGGATGAAGGCTCCCGTGAGGAACAGGGTGGTGCGCACGCCGCGGGCCTTGAGCAGGTCGAGCACCTCGGCGGCCACCTCGGCGCTGGAGCCGCCGTCGAAGCTGAGCAGGATGCGCTTCTGCCCTCCGGGACCCCGGGTGAGGTTCAGCGCCTCGCCCATGCCGGGCCAGGCGGAACCGGCGCCCGTGGGGATGCTGATCGGGGCGACGGTGGTGGCCGGCGGTGGCGCTGGGCTCACCGGCCGCGGCGTCGCCGGCGCCACCCGGGGTGTCGCAGGCTCCACGGTGATCGGCGTGAAGAGCGCGGCCCGGGGGCGCGGCCCGCTGGGCGCTTCCGATGCGCTGGGCAGGTCGCGGCCCCTCCGGTCCGGAATCGGCGCCACGGGCAGGGGCCGCAGCCGGGCCTCCGCGCGGGCCTTCGGGGCCGGTGCGGCGGGTGGCGCGGTGGGAGCAGGAGCAGGAACAGGCGCGGGTGGAGGCGCGGGGGGCTTCCGGGCCAGACGCGGGGCGGCGGGGGCAGGCCGGGGGCGGGGCGCCAGGGAGAAGGTGAAGCGGGCCAGCTCCCTCCCCTCGGCCGTCCGCAGGATGGCCGTCTCACCTTCGGGGGGACGGAAGAACTCCCAGCGGACCGGACCGGCTTCGGCATAGCGTTGCTCCCGGATGGAGCGCCCCTCCAGGACCAGGTCCGTGGGTTCCGCCACCTCGCCTTCCACCACGGCCAGGCCGCCGATGGGGTGCCAGGTCCACTCGCCCACGGACGGAGATTGGGCCGTCGGCAGCGGCGGCGGGGTCTGCCCGGATCGGTCAGAGCGGCCGCAGGCCGCCAGGACCAGCAGCAGGGCCGCCCCAAGACGTGTCCTCATCGGTCCACGCCGGCGCGGCAGAGGGCCCAGTAGTTGGCCTTCTCCCGGATCTTCACCCACTGGGGCCGGAGGGCCGAGGCCTGCAGCTCCCGCAGCGCCCACTCGGCCAGGGCCTCGGCGGTGGGGTTGCGGCCGGCCAGGGCGGGCAGCTCGTTCAGCAGCCGGTAGTCCACGCCGCGCACCCAGGTCTCCAGGGCCGCGGCGAAGGCCGGCTCATCGGCCTCCCGGGCCAGCTTCACCGCCGCCTCCACCTCCCAGTTGTGCCCGTGGCGATCCTCCTGGAAGCCCGGCAGGTCGTGGAAGTGGTCGGCCACGAAGGGACGCCGGAGGGAGAGGGTGAAGGCCATGGCGAAGTATATCCCCGCGACAGGGGTTCTAATTCCCCCGGAACTCCAGGTCGATCTCGATGCGCAGGGCCTGCAGGAAGGCCTCCATGGTGCGCTGGCGGGGTTCCGCCATCCGGCGCCCGGTGGAGGTCTTCATGAGCCCGGGGAGCTTCATGAGCTTCTTCTCGAAGTGATCCAGGATCCAGGCCTTGTCATTCAGATCTCGGTTGCGGGCGAAGGGATCCAGGGGGTGCCAGAGGCCCGAGTTGAAGCTGCCCCCGGTGGCGAAGACCCGGGCCACGCCAATGGCCCCCAGGGCCTCCAGCCGGTCCGCGTCCTGCACCACCGCAGCCTCCAGGCTGAGGGGCTGGCCGCCGCCGCTCCAGCTGTGGCTGGCCACCGCCGAGGCCACGGCCTCCGCCTTGTCCTCCAGGCCCGGGGTCTCGCGGCACCAGATGGGCACCAGCTCTGCGGCCATCTGGGCCGTCTTGGATGACTCCGGGTGGTTCTTGGGGCGGTAGACCAGGTCGTGGAGCAGGGCCGCCGCCAGGCAGATCTCCTGGTCGGCGCCCTCGGCCTGGGCCAGGGTCTGGGCCAGGGTGGCCGTGCGGAGGATGTGGCCCAGGTCGTGGGCCGCGTCCCGGGGGGCGGGCTCGGCGGCCAGGTGGGCCTTCAGGCGGGCGATGAGGGGGACATACCAGGGAAAGGCGAATGGGCGTGGCATGCCCCTAGGCTACCGGGACCTGCCATCGGGGAGGAACCTCCGGGGCGCTACCATGGTGGATTCTGGTCTGGAGCCCCCATGCGCCCGTTGACACCGATCTTCCTGAGCCTCTGCCTGGCACTGCCGGCCCTGGCCCAGCGGGCGGACCCCGGCTTCGACCCCGTCAAGGACGTGGGCCTGCGCTTCGAGAAGGGGGCCGTGGTGGTCTCCGCGCCCACCGGGTCCCACCTGAAGGCCTCGTTCATGGAGGTCACGAAGAAGGCCGGTCCCGGCACGCTGAAGATGGGCAAGCTGCCCCCCACCACCGCCAAGGACGAAGTCGGCGACGGCATCTGGCACGGCACCGTGAGGGTGCCCGTGAGCGGCGAGGGGCTGTCCGGCACCGTGACCCTGCAGGTGACCTACCAGCCCTGCACCGAGGGCGAGGGCGGCGTCTGCTACCCGCCGACCACACGGCCGCTGGAGGTGAAGGCGGGGGAGGTTCCCGTGGCGGCGTCTGCGGCAAAACCTGCGGCTTTGCCGTTGGACAAAACTTTGGAGGCACCAAAACCTGAAGCTTCTGCCGCGCCCGCGGCCGCGCCGACTGCGCAGCCGGATGTCCCGGCTGCGCCAGCTCGCACGGGGCTGCTGCTGTCCCTGGCCATCGTCTTCTTCTTCGGGATGGGAGCCTCGCTGACGCCCTGCGTCTATCCGATGATTCCCATCACCATGGCCATCGTCGGGGCCAAGGGCAGCGGCAAGGCCCGGGGCTTCGTGCTGTCCCTGGCCCTGGTGCTGGGCATGGCCGTGACCTACACGACGCTCGGCGTGCTGGCCGCCAAGAGCGGGGCCGCCTTCGGGGCCTTCGCCCAGAAACCCGCCTTCCTGATTCCGGTGTCCCTCATCTTCGGCGCCTTCGCGCTGTCCCTTTTCGGCGCTTTCGAGATTTCCCTGCCACCCAGCCTGGCGATGAAGCTGCAAGGGGACGGCTCACGCAAGGGGCTTGGGGGCGCCTTCCTCATGGGCATGGTCCTCGGTCCGCTGTCGGCTCCCTGCGTGGGCCCCGTGATCGGCACTGTCCTCATCGGCATCGCGCAGCGGGGCGAGGTCTTCCTGGGCGGCCTCCAGCTGTTCGTGTTCTCGCTTGGCATGGGCGTACTGTTCATGGCCGTGGGCACCTTCTCCGCGGGGCTGCCCAAGAGCGGCGAGTGGCTCACGCGCTTCAAGCAGATCATGGGCCTGCTGGTGCTGGGTTTCGCAGCCTGGAACGTGCGGCTGATCGTCCCGGCCTGGGGCAACTTCGCCATGTGGACCTTCGTCATGCTGGCCGGCACGGCAGTCTTCGGCCTTTTCGAAACGGCGGATGACCTGGTGGGGCAGTTCCGCAAGGGGCTGGCGATCCTCATGCTGGCCCTGGGTGTGCTGCTCTCGGTGCGCGCGGTGGAGGGCTTCCTCCAGGTGGATCTGCTCCCCCGCGGCGGCGCCCCCGCCTCGGCGAAGGAGGAGCACGCCGGCTGGCTGGAGCAGGATCTCCAAGGGGCGCTGGCCCAGGCCAAGGCCGACAAGAAGCTCGTGCTGGTGGACATCTACGCGGACTGGTGTGCCCAGTGCAAGGAACTGGATGAGAAGACCTGGCCCGATGCCGGCGTGAAGCAGTGGATCGCCCAGAACGCCGTGGCCATCCGCATCGACACCGACGCCAAGCGCAAGGACCTGGCCGCGAAGCTGCAGGTCCGGAGCTATCCGACCGTGATCCTGCTGGATGCCGAGGGCCGGGAGCTGCGCCGCCTCCTGGGTTTCGAGAAACCCGCGACGATGAAAGCCTGGCTGGAAGCCAAATAAAAGGGGCCCGCAACCGCGGGCCCTTTCCTATCTGAATTCGCGCAGCGGGTTCAGCCGACCGCTACTTCCCCAGGAACTTCTCCAGCGTCTTCTCCAGGTTGGCGCCGCGGAGGTCGCCACCGCTGGCGACGATCTTGCCGTCGGGTCCGATGAGCAGGGGCTTGGGGATGCCCTTCACGCCGTAGGCGTCGCTGATCGGGTTCTGGAAGCCGTTCTCGATGTAGGTGTGCTTCCAAGGCATGGGCGTGGCGGCCTGGGCGCGGAAGGGCGCGATGTGCTCGACCTTGCGATCGAAGGAGAGGGACAGGATGTCGAAGGGCTTGGCTTTGAACTTGGCCCAGGCGGCGTGCATGGAGGGCATCTCCACCCGGCAGGGGCCGCACCAGGTGGCCCAGAAGTCCACGAGCAGGTAGCGGCCCTTGAAGCTCTCCAGGGTGTAGGTGGTCTTGGCGTCCCCGAGGGCCTTCAGGCTGAAGGCGGGCGCGGGCCGGCCGATGGCGGTCTTCTGCTCGGCTTCGAGCAGTTCCTTGGCCTGCTTGGCCTGCCGGGTGTCGCCGAACTCGGACTGCAGGATGTCGTTGGCGGACCTCCAGGCGGCTTCATCCTTCGCATCCAGGCGGTCCCAGAAATATTCGAAGAGCAGGTGGCGGCGGATGGCCGGATCGGGGTGCTTGGCACGGGCCTCGGTCACGTAGGGCCCCCAGCCCTTCGCGTTCTCGTCGGCCAGCTCGAGGATCAGGGGGACATCCAGGCTCCAGACGGTGGCCGTGGCCGGCACCTCCTTCTGCACCTGGTCGATGAAGGCGGGGGTCCGGTCCAGCTTGGCCAGCTGCAGGTGGTAGAGCTTGCTCACCAGCAGGGCCTGGCGCACGTCGGGCCGCTTCTCGGCGGCGAGCCGGGCGTCCAGATCCGCCAGTTCCTTCGTGCAGTCGCCGCGGAAGTCCTTGGTGTTCTTGCCGGCCTGGATGTGGGCGGTACGGGCCTCCATCACCGACTTGGCCTTGGCGCGGGCCGCGTCCAGGATGGCCTGGATCTCGTCAGCAGGGGCCGGCGCCTGCAGCGTGGGCAGAGCAAGCATGAGGCAAGTCAGGGTCAGCGGCATAGGGCCTCCGGCAGGTGGTTCCGTTCCACCCGCCAGGATACCTCGATTGATGAGGTCAAGGCTGAGAGGGCTTGGCGGGCTCAGAACGGGCCGGACCACCTGTGGGGGCAGGAGCCGAAGGGAGGGGTTTCTCGACGATCGCGCGACTAAGGGCTTTGCCCACGAAGCCGTCCTCGTAGCCGATGTGGACCTCGGCCAGCCTCCCCAGCCGATCCACGACGAAAAGAACCGGGACGGAATAGACCATATCCATGAAATTGGAAGGCCCCTCCTTGCCTAGACCCGGTGTAAAGACCGGCATCTTACTGACCTCGAAGAACTGGCGGTTCTTGTTCATGAATTTATGGATGGCTCGCCATCCGCCCTCGATGGCACCGCCATCCTGCTGGTTCTCGTCAAAGTTGATGGCCAGGATGTCGAAATCGAATTGATGTCGTTTGGGGTAAAGGGCGGCGAACTCCATGAGCATCTTGGCTGAAGGGTCGCAGTTCTTGCTCCAGAGCCCCACCAGCACCACTTTGCCCCTCAGGCTGGAGAGGGAGATTCCCTTGGCTTTCTCATCATAGGCGGCGAAAAGAGACACATCCTTCCGTTCATTCTGGGGAATGAGCCAGTCGCCTTGCTGGTGGTGGAGGACTAAAGATCCTCCTCCGGTCCTTTCGAGATAAGTCTTCTCCCTCATCAATCTGGGACAGGTCGCATCACTGGGACTGTCGGCATTGGTGAACACTCCTTGGGCATTCAGAGTCAGGGCGGTGATGGCGAACAATGGCGCGAAAAGTATTCGTTGACGCATTGACAACCTCTTGGTGGGGAGTTCGCCGCCAGTCTACAGGCAGACCCGTTCCACCTGTCAAGGTGCCTTGATTGAAGGGGTCAAGGTTGAGTGGGCTTGGTGGGTTAAGAAGGGGTAGGGCCACCTGCCGGGGCAGGCGCCACCGGAACGGGGGGTTGGGCCTTCTCGACGATCGCCCGCTTGATGGCTTCGCCCACAAAGCCCTCCTTGTAGCCGATGTGCTGCTGGGCGAGGTTCCCATCGCGGTCGATGACGAACAGCACCGGAAGCGAATGAACGATGTCCATGAAATTCGAAGGCCCCTCTTTACCCAGGCCGGGGATGTAGACCGGCATCTTGCTGACTTCGAAGAACTGCCGGTTCTTGTTCATGAAGGTGTTGATGGCTCGCCAGCCACCCTCGATGGTCGAATCGAACCGGGAATTGCCGCCCCCCTGCTGGTTCTCGTCGAAGTTCACGGCGAGGATCTCAAAGCCGAACTGGCCCTTCTTGGGGTAAAGGCTCGCGAGTTCGAGCAGCATCTTGGCCGATGGATCGCAGTGGGTACTCCAGAGCCCGACCAGGACCACCTTCCCTTTCAGGCTTTCGATGGAGGTGGGCTTGCTCTTGGCGTCATAGGCCGCGAAGGCAGCCACGGACTTGCGCTGACCCTGGGGGAAGAACTGCTGCCCCTGCTGGTAGGAGAGCTTGGTCGTACTGTCCGCGCCGAGCATTCCGCCCGTGGTGCCAGCCACATGCGTACCGTAATTCAACGCGGTCTTGTCCTTCTCGACCCGGGGGCAGATGGCGTCCGTGGGGGAATTGGCGTTCTGGTAGATGCCTTGGGCACCCAGGGTGAGCCCGGAAACGGCAAGCATCAGACTGGTCGTCAAGCGTCGTTGCATCTTGGACCTCTCGGCTGTGATTGGACCACCAGCCTATCGAGTTCCGGACCTTGGGGCCACTCTTCTCCACCCTCCAGAGTGAGAGGGCCTATCCTAATGGATACCCATCGATCTGGAATCCACCTTTGTCCCACCTTGCCTCCAATCCATCTGCTCCTCGGGTGGGCGGTCCCCCCGCCCTTGGCGCCCCCGTTCCGGATCTTCCCCCCACCCTCCAGCCAGCGGCCATCTTCCGGGCGGCACCTCCGCGGGATCGGCGGCTCAGCGCCCTGGTGACCCTGAATGTCTATGGGGGGCTGCTGCTGCTGGTCTGGGCCTGGAGCCGCCCCCCTGGTGCCGGGCGGCTCCGGGAGGCCCCGCGGCAGACCATGACCCTTCATCTCGAGGAACCCCCCGCTCAGGGCGCGCCGAGCCCGAGCCCCTTGATCCAGGCCGGTGCCGCCTCCCCGGAGCACGCAGTCAGCGCGCTCACGTTCACTCCGGATCCGATCGCTTCGGACCTGATCCTGCCGATGTCCGACGCGTTACATGACCTGCCGGAACCATCCCAGACCCATCCGGTGCCCGTGGATCCCGGCCCTGTGACCCATGCTGGAGTGGGCCACGGGACCGGGCCGGGGGGCAGCGCTGGGAAGGGGTTTCCCAAAGAATCGGGACGGACCATGTTCCGCGCCGTCCCGGGCCTGAATCCGGGGTTGGATCTGAACGACCTGGAGGTAATCCACGAAGAGATCCCGTCCTACCCATTCCTGGCTGAATGGGGGCGGATCCAGGGAGACGTGGTGGTGCGGGTCACGATCAACGAGAAGGGTTTCCCCATTCGCACCGAACTGCAGGAGGGGCCCGAGGCCCTTCAGTCCGAGACGATGCGGGCCGTGAAGCTCTGGCGCTTCGGTCGCGGAATCTTCCGCGGCCAGAAGGTGGATGCCACCTTCGACATGACCTTCCGCTACATCCTTCGTGAGAGCTCTAGAGCGACCTCGCCAGCTCAAGGCCAGCCTCGGTCCGGCTCAGGTACCAGGTGAGGGCACGGCCATCCACGAGGCGCACCTCGGCGGACGGGAAGCGCTTTTGCAGTTCGGTCTGGTGCCGGCGGTTGAAGCGATAGGGTTCGCTGGGCAGCAGGATGAGCCGGGGGGCGAGGTCCTGCAGATCCTCTTCAGTTAGCACTGGGTAGCGATCCGGGCCGATGGGCGTGAGGTTGCCCTGGCGCAGGAGGTCGCCAATGTAGGTGTCCGGCCCGGCGCTCATCCAGGGCTCCTTCCAGACCAGGGCCAAGGTGCGGGGGCCCTTGCGGCGGCGACCCTTCAGGGCGGTCTCCAGCGCGGTTGCGCGAAGCTCGGCGGCCTCCGGGACGCCCAGCCTCGCACCCAGCTGGCGGAGCGCCGCCGCGCAATCCTTCACGCTGCGGATCTCGAGGGCCAGCCAGGGGAGGCCCAGGGCTGTCAGGGCCTCGGCGACCTCCTTCGGGTTCTCGTCGCGCTCGAGGATCACCAGATCCGGTGCCAGGTCACGGATGCGGCGGAGGTCAGGATCCTTGGTGCCGCCCACGGTGGGTACGGAGTTGCGGATCCACCGGGGCTCGATGCAGTAGCGGGTGCGGCCCACGAGTTGCGCGGCCAGGCCCCACTGCACCAGGAGTTCGGTGACTGAGGGCACCAGGCTCACGATGCGCAGGGAGCCGCTGGCAGAAGACGTCGGAGGACTGATGGCGCTGGCCGGGAGGCCGGGAACCGAAGCCTGGAGTTTCACACCCAGGTGCGGGTCTTTCGCCTTGCCCAGCCCCGTGGGGCAGAGATCCAGCAGGGTGCAGGCGCCGCAGTCGGGGCGGCGGGCATCGCAGACGCGGCGGCCGTGGAAGATGAGCTGGTGGTGCAGCTCGATCCAGTCCTCCCGCGGGAAGCGGCGGCAGAGGTCGGCCTCCACCTTCTCCGGCGTGGTGGCCCTGGACAGCCCCAGGCGCCGCGCCACGCGGAAGATGTGGGTGTCCACGGCCAGGGCGGGCACGCCGAAGGCATTGGCCAGCACCACGTTGGCGGTCTTCTGGCCCACGCCCGGCAGGGCGCCCAGGGCCGCCGGATCCGAAGGCACCACGCCGCCGTGCCGCGCCATCAAGGCCTGGCCGAGGCCGATGAGGTTCCGGGCCTTGTTGTGGTAGAAGCCCGTGGAGCGGATGAGACCTTCCAGTTCCTCCAGGCGGGCTCCTGCCAGGCTGGCGGCGTCGGGGAAGCGGGCGAAGAGGGCCGGCGTGGTGAGGTTCACCCGGGCATCTGTGCACTGGGCGCTCAGGATGGTGGCCACCACCAGCTGGAAGGGATCCGCGTGGTCCAAGGCGCAGCGGGCGTCGGGATAGGCGCTGCGCAGGCGGGCCTGGAGATCACCGGGCTTGGGCCTGGGCTTGGACTTGGGAAGGCTCATGGAATCAGCATAGGAGGGCACCTAGGGCGAGAGGGCGGTAGGATTCGATAAACTACAAGTTTGAGGTGCCGCATGCCCACCACCCTGACGGGAAAGCTCGACTGCCAGGAAACCGCCCGCCACTACTTCGAGCTGGTGCGCTCCAACGTGAAGAAGCTGGGATTCTCCCCGGGACTGGGCATCGTCCTGGGCAGCCAGGACACCGGCAGCCTCACCTACCAGCGCTGGCTCATGAAGGACTGCGAGGACGCGGGCATCAACGCCTCGGACCTGCGGGTGGAGAACGGCATGCAGCTGGTGAAGCTGGTGGCCCGCCTCAACCAGGATGAGAAGACCCACGGCGTGTTCATCTTCTACCCCCTGCGCTACCAGGAGATCAAGGATGACGAGGTGATGGACCTGGTGGATCCCGGCAAGGACATCGAGGGCCTGCACGCCATCAACATCGGCTTCCTGAACAAGTACCGGAAGCGCATGGACGATGGCACCCAGCACCGCTGCATGACGCCCTGCACGGCCCGGGCCGTCGTCAAGACGCTGAAGCGGGGCTTCGGCGAGGCCTGGCTGGCGGGGAAGACCGTGCTCGTCATCAACGACAGCCTGCGCATCGGCCGCCCCCTCACGGCCATGGTGGCAAACCTGAAGGCCACGCCCATCCTCTGCCACGCGAACACCAACCCGGCGCACCTGGAGGGCTTCATCCGCATGGCCGACGTCATCGTCAGCGCCGTGCCGGCCCCGGGCTACCAGATCAACACCGACTGGATCAAGGACGGCGCCCTCTGCTTCGACCTGAGCGGCGAGGGCAACTTCGACTACGAGGCCCTGGCTCGCCGGGGCATCCCCTACACGGACACCACCAAGAACAGCGTGGGCAAGGTGACCCGGGCCATGGCCCTCCTGAACCTCACCTACGCGGCCGGGCTGGAGTAGCGGCTCTCCCTAGAACCGGAAGGTCGTCACCAGCCCCAGGTTGCTGCGGCGGCGTGGAGTTATGCCGCTGGAGAAGGGGCGCTCCAGGTGCTCGCCTTCGAGGCTGACGACCCAGCGGGGGTGGAAGGCCCAGCCGACCCGGAGGCGGGGGCCCAGGAAGGCACCCTCGCCCTGGGGCGCCTCGACGATGGCGCCGAGGCCCAGGAACACCTCGTTGGCGGTGGCATTGGCGTCCGCCACGAAGCGCAGGGCGTTGTCGCCATCGTCCCAGTGCCGGACGCCCAGGCCGATGCCCAGGTGGAGGTGGGCGAACTCGCCCCGATCCTTCACCTGCAGCTCGGTGATGGGCACGGTGAATTCGGCGGCCGTGGCCCGGGGCTGGCGGATCACCGAGACCAGGGTGGACTGGGCGGCGAGGGGCGGGGCCGCGAGCAGGAGGAGGGGTAGGAGTCGGCGCATGGAGAGGCTACCGGTCGGGCCCCATGATGGTTTAGCGGCTTCGCCACTCCCCGGTCAGCAGCCCGTACACCGCATGATCCACGAAGCGGTCACCGAGGCGTTCCGCCTGGCGCAGGGTGCCCTCGTGGCGGAACCCCAGCCGGCGGGGGATGGCCCGGCTGCGGTGGTTGCGCACGCCGGCGCGGATCTCGATGCGGTTGAGCTGCAGGGCGCGGAAGCCATGCCGGAGCAGCGCCTTCACGGCGGCGGTCATCAGGCCATGCCCCTCGGCCTCCTGGGCCAGCCAGTAGCCGATGGCGGCGCTGCGGTGGGCGGCATCGATCCACACGAAGCCGGCGATGCCGACGAGCTGTTCCTTCCACCAGAGGCCGAAGGACTGGGCCTGTCCAGCGCGGCCCTGAGCACGCACGCGCAGGATGTAGGCCCGGGAGTCCTGCAGGCAGAGGTTGGTCGCGGGCCAGGGCAGCCAGCGGTCCAGACGGGGGCGGTTGGCCTCCACCAGGGCGAAGAGGGCCTTCGCATCGCGCAGGTTCAGCGGACGCAGCTCCAGGCCGCGGCCTGCTCTCAGGGCATCGGCCATGGCCCCGCCCTCACTTCCCGGCGGGATCTTGCAGCGCCGCGGCACGGCCGGCGCGCCACAGCACCAGGAGCTGGTCCAGCAGGTCGCCGAAGCGGTCCAGGTGCATGGCGTTGGGACCATCGCTGTGGGCCTTCTCGGGGCAGTCATGCACCTCGAAGAAGAAGCCGTCCACGCAGGTGGCCGCCGCCCGCGCCAGGGTGGGGATCATCTCCCGGGCCCCGCCGGTGGCGTTCCCCAGGGCGCCGGGCTTCTGCACGCTGTGGGTGGCGTCGAAGATGACGGGGCAGCCGGTCTTGCGCAGGTGGGGGAAGCTCTGGAAGTCCACCGCCAAGTTGCCGTAGCCGAATGTGGTGCCCCGCTCGGTGACCCACACGGGGCCGTGGCCAGGGACGGACTGGAGCTTCTCCACGCCGTGCTTCAGGTCCCAGGGGGCCAGGAACTGGCCCTTCTTCAGGTTCACGGTGCGGCCCGTGCCGGCCGCGGCCACGAGCAGGTCGGTCTGGCGGCAGAGGAAGGCGGGGATCTGGAGCACGTCCACGGCCTGGGCCGCCGGGGCGCACTGGTCGCTCTCGTGCACGTCGGTCAGCACCGGCACGCCGTAACGGCTGCGCACTTCGGCGAGGATGTCCAGGCCGCCCTCCATGCCCGGGCCGCGGTGGCTGCTCGCGCTGGTGCGGTTGGCCTTGTCGAAGCTGGACTTGTAGATGAAGGGGATGCCCCGGGCCTCGGCCAGGTCCCGCAGGGCGCCGGCCATGAGGTGGGCGTGATCCCGGCTCTCGATGACGCAGGGCCCCGCGATGAGGAAGAAGCTCTGGTCGGTGAAGGGTCGGGCGAAGTCCATGGGCACCTCGCCCCCAGTCTAACGCCACGGGGCGCATTGACGGGTTGTCATCCTTCCTGTTGAAACCACTGTCATAATGTCCATCAGAGTCCTGTCCCCACTTGTCCGGAGCCCCCCATGGCGAAGCTGCTGATGGAAGACGACCTGAACCGCCGCCTGGTGGCCCTGCTCCAGAAGGACGGCCGCATGAGCCACGCCGAGCTGGCCGAGCGCCTGGGCGTGAGCCGGCCCACGGTCATCGACCGGGTGAAGCGCCTGGAGGCCGATGGCGTGCTGGGGGGCTACGCGGCCCGGGTTTCGCCCGCCGCCGTGAACAAGCCCACGGTGGCCTTCGTGGCGGTGCGCTACAAGGACAACAACGAGGCCATCGAGCAGCGCTTCATCAAGGCGCTGGAGGAGGAGCCGGACATCCTCGAGGCCCACACCATCGCCGGTGAGGACGCGCTGCTGCTGAAGGTGGTGGCCGACACGCCCGCGGGCATCGCCGAGCGGCTGCGCCGCATCCGCGTGCTGGGGCTCATGGTCACCACGCGCACCACCATGGTGCTGGAGACGCACTGGGAGAAGGCCGGCCCAAGCCCCTTCCCCATCGAGGGGCAGACCAAGAAGGTCAAGAAGTGATCGCACCCGCCCCGGAGCCACCCTACCTCGCCGTGATCTTCAGCAGTCAGCGCACCGAAGGGGACCAGGGCTATGGGGCCATGGCCGAGCGCATGGTGGAGCTGGCCCGCGAGCAGCCGGGCTTCCTGGGCGTGGAGAGCGCCCGGGATGCGGAGGGCTTCGGCATCACCGTGTCCTACTGGCAGGACGAGGCCGCCATCGCCAACTGGAAGGCCCATGCCGAGCACGCCGTGGCCCAGCGCCTGGGCTGGGACCGTTGGTACGCGGAATTCCAGCTGCGGGTCTGCCGCGTGGAGCGGCAGTACGGCAAGGTTCCGCGCTGATGCTTGCCTGGCTGGCCTACCTCACCGTGGCCGTGGTGTGGGGGTCCACCTACTTCGCCATCGCCCTGGGGCTCGCCTCCTTCACCCCCTACGGCATGGTGGCCGCGCGCTTCTCCGTGGCGGCGGTGCTGGCGCTGGCGCTGGGACGGCTGCGCGGGGAAGCCTGGCCGCCCTGGCGCGAGGTGTTCCATCTCATGGTGGTGGGCGCCCTCCTGCTGGGCGGCTCGAACGCCCTGGTGTCCTACGCCGAGCTGCACGTCTCCACGGGCCTGGTGGCCGTGCTGGCCGCCCTGGTGCCGCTGTGGCTGGCGGTGTTCTCCCTCGCGATGGAGCCGCTCGGGCCCAAGGGCTGGGCGGGCATCGCCCTGGGCATCGCGGGTGTGGCAGTGCTGGTCTGGCCCAGCGGCGGCCTGCGCATCCATCCCGGCGGTCTGGTGGCCATGGTGGCTGCGCCCCTCATCTGGGCCTGGGGCACTCTGCACGGCAAGCACTTCGTCCACGGTGGCGGGCTCATGACCAACGTGGGCCTCCAGATGCTCACTGCGGCGCTCATCGGCCTGGCCGTGGCCCCGCTCTCCGGGGGCTTCCTGCGGGGGCCCGTCACACCCAAGGCGCTCTGGGCCATCGGCTACCTGATCCTCTTCGGATCCCTGCTCGCCTTCTCCGCCTACATCTACCTGGCCAAGGCCTGGCCGCCCGCCAAGATGGGCACCTACGCCTACCTGAACCCCCTGGTCGCCGTGCTGCTCGGCAGCCTCATCCTGCACGAGGCCTTCGGCCTTCGCGAGATCCTGGGGATGACCATCATCCTGGCTGCCGTGGCCCTGGTGCAGCTGCGGCAGAAACCGGCGTCCAGGGCGGTACCCTCGGAACCGTGACCACCGGGAAATCGCGGGGCCGTTGCGGACCTCCCGATCCGGGTCCCTCCCCCCGACAGCCCAGGGATGGGTTCAGCCGATGGCCCGCTTCGTCAACTCTCCGTAATGGGGAGGGGCGAGTCGCGGCGTCTTCCCGGACCTGGCCGCTGCCCTCCTGGAGGCAGCGTGCTTGGAGGCCAGGCGGACGACATGATCGGTTCCGACGAAGGCGAGGAACAGGAACATGACGAGCAGAACGGTCATGACGGACCCCTTTTGGTTACTGCTTGGCGTTCGGTTTGTGGTCGACGGCCACATGTTCGTAGATGGCCGAACCACAAATCCAGACCACCAGCACGATGGTGGCGATGCCAAGAAGACCGTTCGTGATGTTCAGGAAGAGCGTTTCGGGGTTCCGCCAGTTGGCGAGATCGAACATGTCAACCTCCATGGAGCTGTGCGCGGGAGATGGGGTCCGCTTGCGAAGGACGCAGGTCTTCGCATTCGGGAGACTCGGACAGCGGCTCCTGCACGCCGCTCAGGGCCTCGTGGTGGAAGGGGTCGCCCGATTCCTCAACCCGGAAGATGGGGAGGCGTTCGGCGATGAAGGAGAAGGCGCAGAAACCGCAGGCCGTGATGCCGAGCATGATGAAAATCTCGATGATGGACGGGAAATAGGTCTGGCTCGGATAGTGCTCCAGCCCCGTGATGGCCGTGTTCATCCGGTTGAAGGCGAAGCCCAGCACCACCATCAGGCTCGCGGAATAGAGGCCCGTCTGCGACACCCGGATCCGCTCGAAGAGCAGCATGGCGAAGGGGATCACGAAGCCGATCAGAAGCTCTCCCCAGAACGCCACGCTGTAGTAGCTCAGGGTGGTCATGTCCCGGAACCCGCCCCGGGACAGCAGGTCCTGGATCCGCACCACGAAGTACACCGCCAGAGCGAGCGCGATGGCCTTCGCGAGATTGGCCCGGAGCCGCGTCGGCAGGAAGGGGCGCCCATCCCTAGAGAAGATGATGGACTCCAGGACGATCATCGAAAGACCGGAGGCGATGCACGAGATGAAGAACAGGACCGGAAGGAGGGGCGTGTACCAAAGCGCATGCAGGCGGTTCGGGACGATCAGGTAGAGCGAACCGAAGGAGGACTGGTGCAGGGTCGACAGGAGGACGCCGAAGATCATGAAGGGCAGGGAGACGGCGTGGATCCACTTGATGGGCGAATGGATGTGGAACTTCTCGAGGATGATGGGGGCGAACTCCAGCGACAGCACCGTGGTGTACAGCATCAGGCACCAGCTGATCTCGCACATGACCGAGTGTGGGTTCCACATGACCAGGGGGTGCCAGAAGTGGTCCGGCCGGCCGAGGTCGATGATCAGCACCAGGACCACCAGGAGGTACCCGATGAAGGCGGTCAGGATGGCGGGCCGCACGATGGGTTCGTACTCCTCGGCATGGAAGAGGTGCACCGCGGCGACGATCGTGAAGCCTGATGCCGCGAGGCCGATTCCGAGGAAGTCGAAGCCGATCCAGAGGCCCCAGGGGAACTCATCGCTCAGGTTGGTGGTCGCCCCGAGCCCGAGGGTGAAGCGCGCCACGGCGGCGAGGATCCCGGCCAGGATGAGGATGGTGGCGATGGGCCGCCAGCCGGTCAGGTGGGGCAGTCTCAGGCCTTTCATTCGTCGTCCTCCTGGGGCTGGGTCTTCCCCTGCTTCAGGGCGGACTCATGGGCCTGGACTTCGGTGCGGCGGTTGGTGATCCACCAGATGCCCGCCAGGAGGACGCCCCCGACGGACAGCACGTTGGGAACCTTGGATAGGGCGCTCATCGTGAGCATGGGCATGGGAATCTTCCCCAGCCGCGAATCGAACCCCAGCTCTTCGAAGGGCACCGGACTGAGGTACAGCATCGAGGTGCCGCCGACATCCTGCTCGCCGTAGATCCGGGTGACGTACTTTCCGGGTTCAGCGTTGATCCTTCGGGCCGCTTCGATCAGCAGCTCGTCCCGGTCGCCGAATTTCGTCGCCCCGGTGGGGCAGGCTTCGGCGCAGGCGGTCGGCCGTCCCTTGGCGAGCCTGTTGGGACAGAATTTGCACTTGCGGATGGAAGGCTTGGTACTGCTCCATTCGTACTTCGGAACATGGAACGGGCAGGCCTGCAGACAGTAGCGGCAGCCGATGCATTTTTCGCCATCATAGGACACCGGTCCGACGCCTGATTTGGTGAGGGCGCCCACGGGACACACCGACACGCACGTGGGGACGTCGCAGTGCTGGCACATGCGGCGGACGTAAAGATCGTTGTACTTGCTCAGCGCGGTATAGGCGGTAAGAGAGAGGTATTTCTCTTCATTGGGAGGAAGCCCGTTCTCTTCTTTGCATCCCGCCTGGCAGGCATTGCAGCCCACGCAGAGCGAGATGTCGATCAACATGGCCTTCTTATGCGTCATGGCTGGGTCCGATCAAGAAGGGAAAGGCCAAAACAAGATTTGATTTCAAGACAGGCGCAACCCACTGCGACCTGTACTTCTCAAGTTGTGTGCCAAGAAAACGGGATCGAGTGCGAGCCGGCATCTGCATGAAAGATTGGGCTTGAGGCACTCCCGAACGAGGCGTCGAACCTCGTTGCGGCGACCCCCACCGCGTCATGGGGCGGAACCGTCAAATGCGACGGGCGCGACGACGCTCACCGTGGAAGGCAGCCGTCGCGAAAATTCGAGAAAGTTTGATCCGTGGGGTTTCCCGTGGGAGGAAAGGCCTACACTTATTGATGACCGTTGAGTAATCAACGGATCTGTTGAGGCATTGATGCTTACACAGACCGTTCCCTGCGTCGTTCGTCGAGCCGTCGCCGCGGTTGGAGGCCTCTCCGAGGTGATCCAGGTGAATAAGCACAGGTCCTTTTCTACGCAGGTTTCGGCGCTGCTCCTGAAGCGCACGGAGATGACCGCGATCCTGGACACCACGCCGAATGCGGTGTTCATCCTCACCCACGAGGGAATCACGCGCTGCAACAAGGCCGCAGTCCGGATGCTGGGTGTCGCGTCGCTCAATGAACTCCGGAGCCGATACGGAAGAAGGGGCGAGGGATTCCTGCTTCGCTGGCCGAAGAACCTGCTTCCCCTGCGCGAAGAGGAGCATCCCCTCACGCGCGCCTTCAAGGGCGAGAAGGTGACGGAGGTGGTGCTAGCCATCCATGCGGGAACCGGCGAGGAGATCACGCTCAAGGTGACGGCAGCGCCCATCGTGGTGAAGGGCAAGATCATCGGCGCGGTGGCCATCCACTCAGACATCACCTGGGGGAAGCGCGCCTGCCCATACTCACCCGCGCTCGATACGGGCGAGGACCTCCTCACGCATGAAAAGGCCCTCCGGCGGCAGGCGGAAAACGACCTGCACAAGGCCAACGCGGAGATCCAGGCCCTGAAGGACCGCATCCAGTCCGCGGACATCTATCCCTTCCAGGAAGTCAACCACACCTACCACTTTGGCGAAGTGATCGGGCAGAGCCGCTGCCTGGAAAACGTGTTCTTCCGGGTCGAAGCCGTGGCGCCGCAGGACTCGACGGTGCTGCTGCTCGGGGAGACGGGCACGGGCAAGGGGCTGGTGGCGCGCGCCATCCACAGCCGGAGCCTGCGGAAGAACCGGCCCCTCGTCATGGTCAACTGCACGGCGCTTCCCGCCAGCCTCATCGAAAGCGAGCTGTTCGGGCGGGAGAAGGGCGCGTTCACGGGTGCCAGCGCCCAGCAGCTGGGCCGCTTCGAAATGGCGGACAAGGGCACCATCCTGCTGGACGAGATCGGCGACCTGCCTTTCGAGCTGCAGGCGAAGCTGCTGCACGTGATCCAGGATGGCGAATTCAGCCGGCTGGGAAGTTCCAGGACCGTGAAAGTGGACGTCCGCATCATCGCCGCCACCAACCGCGACCTCTACGAGGAGATGCGCCTAGGTCGCTTCCGCGAGGACCTCTTCTACCGGCTCAACATCTTCCCCATCACCATCCCCCCCCTGCGGGACCGCAGCGAAGACATCCCCCTGCTCGTGGAATATTTCCTGGAGAAGTTCAACCGCAAGGTGGGCAAGAACCTCCGGAACGTCACGAACGAAACCATGGATCGCCTCATGGCCCATTCCTGGCCGGGCAACGTCCGGGAGCTGGAGAGCGTGATCGAGCGGGCCGCCATCGTTTCGCAGGGCGCGACCCTGCAGGTGCTGGATCGCTTCAGTGCTGCAGGGCCAGCGCATCCTCAGGACGAGACTAAGCCTCTGGTGGACCTGGAGCGCGACTACATCAGCCAGGTGCTGCGCAAGACCAACTGGAGGATCGAGGGGGCCAACGGGGCGGCCCACATCCTCGGCATCAACCCGAGCACCCTGCGCGGCCGGATGCGCAAAGAGGGCATCCGCCGCCCCTGAGTGGAAGTCCGTCACATTTGACG
The DNA here is from genome assembly GCF_030219325.1 of Geothrix sp. Taxonomy (NCBI): domain Bacteria; kingdom Pseudomonadati; phylum Acidobacteriota; class Holophagae; order Holophagales; family Holophagaceae; genus Geothrix; species Geothrix sp. The sequence continues at coordinate 406,003 of NZ_CP126625.1, forward strand.
ATTCTGCCTCATGGCGCGGTGGGCCGACCCGCCCGGCCGTCCTGCAGGCTGGACTGGCCCCCGTTCAAGACCAGCGTCGTTAGTGAAATACGGAAGATCGTCGCGCGTGGTTGCAGTTGGCATGTGACTTGATCTTCACGCCAGAGATGAATTCACTCGGGCGGGGCCCTTCCAGGAATGGGAGCGGCGCAGTCCTCCGATTCACCGAACGTGCGGTGACCAACCGCCGGGCGAGGAAAGGGAACGTCCATGCGCACGACTGAGCAGGTGTCTCCACCCTACATGGCAACCTTGGCGAGCCGGCGGGCCGACCTGGAGCGCTTCGAAGCCCAGGTGGCGGAATGGACCGCGCTGATTGGCCAGTACCGAGCTAGTGCCCGGCGGGTGGAGGCCCAGGCCCGGCTCGAACTTGACAGCATCACGGATGAACTCCAGCTCCAGAGAAACGAGGCCAGCGCCCAGGTCATGCGGTTGAAAAGCTCCGCCGACGCCGAGTGGGAGCACGAGAAGTCACAACTGGAGCGGGCCTGGCAAGCCGTCCGCTCCGCCTTCCAGCGAGCCAAGCTCAAGTTCTGAGGAAGGGAGCCCGCCTACTTCAACCCACTCGGCGGAAAGCCCGGAATGGTTTCCAGATCCTTGAAGAGCTTGCCCATGGCCTTGCGGAGCGAGGCCTGCAGCTGACGCTCACGCCGGTTCTGCTCATCCGCGGGCAGGGCCGCCAGCTCCTTGCGGGCCCACAGCACGTAATACGTCTCCTCCCACAGGGGCTTGTCTGAACCCTTGCGGGTGAGGCGCGCTTCCACCACGGCGGGGGAGGACCAGCGGCCCATGAGCATGGACCCGCCGATCCAGAAGGCGCTTTCCTCCAGCAGCTCATAGACGCCGAGCCCCACCGCGAGACGGGCGTCGTGGGCGAGCAGGCCGACTCCCGCGCCCCAGGCCACGCCGCTGAGGATGCCCCAGGCGATGTACTTGGCCCTCACCTCCCCCAGGCTGGTGATGGTCAGGTCCAAGTGAAGGTCCGCGGCTGGGTCCAGCTGGAGGCCGCGCGCCGCAGCCTCGGCCCGGAGACCGGTCTCGAAGGCCTGGCGGTGGCCTTCCAGGGCTGCCCGGCGGGAGGCGGGTGAATCCACCTGACCGAGGGGCTGCTGCAGCCGGGCCAGCTTCCGGCTATGGTCTTCGATGCCGACGTTCAGGGAGAGGGCGGGCCTTTCCTGGCGGATTTGAAGGTCGTTCAGCGGCGAGCGGCAGGCCAATCCCGCCAGAGCCAGACCCATCAAGAGACCTGCACGGAACCTCATCCGCGGGATTCCTCCGCCGGTCGGAACAACCGCCACGCGGCACCTCCCAGCACCAGCAGCGCCAGGCCCGCGATCCAGGGCATCCAGGGGCGGGCACGCTGATCGGTGCCCTCGCGGCGGGGGAGGCCCTGGTCGTCCGGTTCCCGGGCGCCGAGGCTGAGCGGGGCACGACTGGCCAGGGTGCGGATGGAGGGCAGGGCGCCGAGGCTGCCGGGGGCCTGCCTGGCCTCGCCGCCCAGGTGCAGGGCATAGGCCTGTCCAGCCTCCGCGGGGAAGATCAGGGTCTGCCGGCGGACCAGGATGCGGACACTCTGGGGCGACGCCCCTTCGGGCAGGGTGAAGGTGAGGGTCTTCGCCTGGACAGGCGCGAGGGCGATGCGACTGGCCGTCGTATTCAGGGCCGGGAGGTTCCATACGAGATCGCTGCAGAACCAGCCCTGCTCATTCTCGCTGCCCTCGCCGAGGTGGATCTCCGGCCGCAGGGGCGCTACGGGCGGCACCAGCACCAGGTCCAGGCCCACCACGCGCTGGGTGTCAGGCAGCGTCAGCCGCCAAGTGCGGGGCCGGCCGGGTTCGGGCGTGAGCAGGCCGTCCAGGGCCAGCTCGGTCTCCAGGGCCTCGGGGCGCGCCTCGGCCCGCACGGAGATGCCCCGGATCCGCGGTGCCTCGCCCTGGGACGCGAGCAGCGTGAGCCGGTAGCGCTGACCATCCCAGGGGAGGTCGAGGCTGCGGCGGCTGCCCGAAGGCGACAGGTCGTAGAGGTGCAGCGGCGACAGCGGGTCGTAGGCGATGAAGGCGCCGCCCTCGCTCTGGCGTTCAGCCTTCACTCGAGCCACCCAGGGGGCGCGGCCGTCCAGGTCGAGCTCCAGTCTGAGCGATTCACGCTCGCCCACCCGCCAGCCCTCGGGCAGCTTCAGGGAGAACTCCGCCGTGGGGTGCCCTTCGGCGTCCCTGCCGGCGAGCAGGTTCTCCATCGGCAGGGTGCGGGATTCCCACAGGCCTTCGCGGGCTTCGATGAAGGGGATGCTATGTCCCGCGGCATCGCCGATCCAGGCGCCCTTCTTCTGGCGCTGGGCGTCGGCGTCCAGTGGCAGGCAGGCCCAGCCGTTGGCGGGCGCGGGCGAGATGGGCCGGCGGTGCAGGGAGGCGCGGTCCTCGCGGGCGCAGGCCAGGCTGAGGAACAGGAGGAGCGCGATGCGCTTCATGACGCTTCCCCGGAGCGCGAGCGGTTGGCGAGGATGGCGGCGGCCATGCCGATGGCGCCGACGCCGAGGAAGGCGAGGGCCCGCAGGGGCGTGTCGGCATGGTCGAGGTCCGCCGCGATGAGCTTGAAGCTGGCGATGCCCATCCAGGCGTAGCCCGCGATCATCAGGGCCCGGCGGGCCTCGTCCCGCTGGCCGAGGCCGCGCATCCACTGCCAGGCGCCGGACAGCGCCCAGACCAAGGTCATGGCGATGGAGGCGGCACGGGAGGGACCGTAGCCGAGGCCCGGGCGGGCGGGAGCCTGAAGCCGCTGGACCAGGCGCGCGGCCTCGAAGGCCAGCGTGACGTTGGCCGTGACCTGCAGGGCCATGAAGGAGATCAGGCCCAGGGGACCACCACGGCGCGTCAGCAACCACCAGGCGGCGGAGGCCAGGGCCCCTTCGGCAAAGGCGGGATTGAGGAGGGGTGTGTAGCCGTGGCTGCTGAAGAGCAGCCCGTCGAGGCCGTGGAAGGCCCAGCGCAGGGTGGTGGCCAGGGCCAGGGCCGCGGCGAGCCAGCGCAGCGCGGTGGCCTCCTCGGCGAAGTCGCCCTTCTCGGCCTTGAGGGAGGCCCAGGCCAGGCCCAGGGCGAAGGCGCCCCACAGCGGACCCACCCAGGCCCAGGCTAGGGCCACGGGCACCGCCAGGGCCAGGTGTCCGGCAATCAGGGCCAGCAGCCCCCAGTCGGCGCAACGGCCCCCCATGCGGTGGCGGAGGGGCTGCACCAGGGCCAGGTTCAGGGCCGCCACGAGGAGGACGGGCAGGGCGAAGGTCTCGACGGCGAGGTCCATGCGCTTCCAGACCAGCCAGCCGTACGAGGTGGCGAGGATCGAGGCCACCAGCCAGAGCACCGTGGGCGTGCCGGGGCGTTCCTCCGTGCCCGGCAGCCAGGCCCACAGGCCCGCGAGCACCAGGTGCAGGACGAGGAGCAGGGCGAGGGTCGCGGCATCGCCCTTCATGACGTCAAGGCAGGCGGGCAGCAGCAGCAGCCACACGCCCACGAGGGCCGTCCAGCGGGCCCCGTGCCAGGAGCCCCCCGTGCGGGCGAGGTAGGGCACCGCGAGCGCAGCGGCCATGAGCACGGCGAGGTACACCGCCAGGGCCACCTCGTGATGGCCGCCCTGGCTGAAGACCAGGGGCGCCACCAGGCCGGAGACCAGGGCCACGGTCAGGGCCCCGCCACTTCGGCCCCGGGCGGCGAGCCCGCCGGCCAGCAGCGTGACGAGGGCCGTCGCCGCCAAGCCCAGGGGCGCGGCGTAGAAGTGGTATTCCATGGCGCCGGCGCGGAAGGTGAACTGCAGGGTGCCGAGGCCCGCCAGCAGCAGCGCCACGCCCAGGCGATGGCTGTCACCGAGGATCAGCTTCGCGGCGAAGGCGGCGATGGCGCCGCCCACCAGCAGGCCCAGGACGAAGCGCAGCTCCGCCCCCACCCAGCCCTGCTGGATGGCCCAGCGGAAGAAGAAGATGGTGCCGAGGAGGAAGATGGAGGCCGCGATGCCGGCGATCCACACCACTGGGGAGATCTCCTTGCGGGGGACGGCGGGGCGCACGACGGGGCGGGGCAGGGGACGGGTGGCGGGTGCCGCCTGGGGCACCGGAGCCTGGGTCGGGGGTGCCTGCTGCCGCTGCAGCAGCCAGGCCACCTGGGCCTCCAGGCGGGCCACGCGCTCGGCGAGCTCGGGCTGGGCGGCGGGATCCTGTGGGGCCTGGGGTTCCATGGCGACTCCATACGGAAGCGTATGGAATCATGCGGCCGGGTCCTGGGGCCTGTCAAGACCCTGGGCGGCTCAGCCGACGACGCGGTTCCGTCCTTCCGCCTTGGCCCGGTAGAGGGCCTTGTCGGCCCGGGAGAGCAGGCGCTCCGGGGTGTCCTCGGGGCCCTCCCAGGTGGCCAGGCCGATGCTCAGGGTGACCCGGTCGTTGGCCGGCAGGCCGGGGATCGAGTCAATGGCCACCTGTTCGCGGAGGCGCTCGGCCAGGGCCCGGGCGCCCTCCAGATCGGTCTGGGGGCAGTAGGCCAGGAACTCCTCGCCGCCGATGCGGCCCAGCTGGTCCACCTTGCGGAGGCCGAAGGCCATGCGCTGCGCCATGACGCCCAGCACCTGATCCCCAGCGGCGTGGCCGAAGCGGTCGTTGACGGCCTTGAAGTGGTCGAGGTCCACCAGCATGACGGACAGGCCCTGGCCGAAGCGGCCGCACTGGTCCAGCTCCATGCCGAGCATGTCGAGGATGTGCTTGCGGTTGTAGAGGCCCGTGAGGGGATCGCGGATGGCCTGGTGGTAGAGGCGCAGGCGGGAGTCCTCGAGGCTCAGCAGGCGGCCCAGCTCCTCCGCGGCGATCTCGAAGAGGCGTTCATGGTCCTCGGCGGACCGCCGCTCGGTGATGAAGGCCAGGGCTCCGACCACGGGGTAGCCGGGCGTGCTGGCGGGGAAGACTCGGAGGATGGGATCGCGAAGGCTCCGCCGCCGCTCGTCGTCATCGGCAGCGGGATGCCAGTGGCAGTCCGGCGGCGCCTGGAAGAGCCCCTGGTCGGCCAGGGCCTGCTGTAGGGCCTGGCGGTCCTCGGCACCGGCGGAGGAGCCATGGACGCCGTGGCACCAGAGGCCGTCCTCGCCCAGGTAGGCGACGAGCAGCGCCCCGGGCAGGACGAGCTCCTGGAGAATCTCGACGAAGCCCTGGATCAGCCGCGGGGTGTCGTGCTCGGCGGTGTAGAGGCGGGCGACGGAATCCCGGAGTGCCGTTTCCACGAGGCGCTGCTCCAGGGCCTGGGCGAGGCGCCGCTGGATGGCGTCCACCCCGAAGTTCTCCTGGGCCAGCCTGGGGACGGCGTGGGCCGTGTGGGGGCGGGAGGACTGCCTGGCCAGGGCGGTGGCCACCTCCACCACGTGATCCAGGTCCCGGCCCTTGACCAGGAAGCGGTCGGCGCCGCAGGTCTTCGCCCAGAACCGGGCCAGGCCGGCCCCCTGGGCCGTGAGGAGCAGGACGGGCAGGTGGCGCGTGGCCCGATCGTCCTTCACCAGGCGGCAGAACTGGTAGCCGTCGAGGAGGGGCATCACGCAGTCGCTCACCACCACGTCGGGGAACTCCGTGGCCAGGACGATGAGGGCCTCGGCGCCGTTGCGGGCTTCGATGGTGAGGTGCCCGTGCCGCTGGAAGAGGTGCCGGAGGAGGCTCAACTGGATGGGGTTGTCGTCTACCAGGAGGACCTGGAGCGACTGGGGACCCTTCGGCGTGGCAGATGTCATAAGTACCGTTTATCGATCAGGGTGGGCCGCAGCATGAATTGATGGGACCCGCGGGTGGAAGGCACGACCGTGGGATGCTGAAGCAAGGAGTACGCCCCATCATGACCGCGGATCTCGAAATTCGACAAGGGATGAGGCCCTGAGCATGGGGGTCCGATAGCCATGGATGCTCCGCTGCTGCTCGCCTTGACCCGCGCCTGGCTGCGGGACCGTGGCGACCTGCCCGTGGAGGCGGTATGGGCCTCCGGCCGGGCCCTGGGCCTGAAGTGGGCCGGGCGCAGGGTCGCGGAGGGGTGGGTGCTGCTGCTGCAGCCGAAGCCGGAGCTGTGGCTGCTGGGCGTGGAGCATCCAGCCTGGAAGCGCCTGCAGGCCGAGGCACCCAAGGACAGCGGGAAGCTCTGGAGCCCCTGGTTCCAGGGCGCGAAACTGCGGGCCGTGGAGGGCGATCCCCGCGAGCGCTGGGTGGGTCTCCACTTCCAGCGGCGCGCCATCACCGGGCGGCTGGAGTCGCTGCGCCTCGCCTTCCAGGCCATCCCCGGGCGCCCCGGGATCCGCGTGGATGGCGTGGACACGCAGGTGCCGAGGCTGGGCCTGGGTGTGCCCTTTCCGGCGGCGGCGCCCGAACCCGTGGAAGACCCGCCGCCCTTCCGGCGCTGGCGGGAGCGCTGGGGCGACCAGCTGGAGGCCGCCATCGCCGGGGAGCTTCCCGAGGTGCTGGAAGGCGAGGGCGAGCTGCTGGCCCGGCATCGGGTCTGGTCCGAGGGACGGGCCGACGCGCTGATCCTCGGGCCTGCGAAGGCGGCCGCCGAGCGCAAGCGGCAGGCCGAGTCCGCGCGTCTGGACCGTCTGGCCCAGGCCCTGGCCCGGGATCGCGCGAAACATGCGGCGCAGCTGCCCCTGAAGGCGCAGGCGCGGAGCCTCGCGGCCGAACTCTATCGGCTGAAGGGGGCCACCCGGGAGGCCGTCCTGCTGGATGGGAGTCGCATCGCCCTGCCGGAGGGGGCCACCGCGGAGGATGCAGCGCAGGCCTGGTTCGCGGCGGCGAAGAAGGCCGAGCGGGGTCTGGGCCGGGTGGCCGAGCTCGAAGGTGAGCTCGTGCGGGAGCGGGCCGCCTGGCTGAGGCGGGCGGAGCTGGAGGCGGAAGGCCTTGCGCCGGAGCCGCCGCCTGCGAGACAACCAAGGGGGAAGCAGCCCACGAAGGACAAGGGGACGAAGCGGATGCAGGGTGGCGAAGGCAAGCGCAAGGATGGCAAGGGCGCGGCCTTCCGCAGCGTCATGGTGGATGGCTTCGAGGTGCTCATCGGCAAGGGCGACGCCGAGAACGACCAGCTCACGTTCAAGGTCGCCGACAACCTGGATTTCTGGTTCCACGTGGCCAGCGTGCCCGGCAGCCACGTGGTGATCCGCAATCCCGACAAGCTGAGCGACCTGCCCCGCAGCGTCATCGAGCGCGCCGCCGAGCTGGCCGCCTACCACAGCAAGGCCCGGGACGGCGGCAAGGTGGAAGTCCACATGGCCCGCATCGCCGACATCAGCAAGCCCCGCGGCTTCGCACCCGGCAAGGTCATCCTGAAAAAGTGGGTGGGTATCCGCGTCTATCCCAAGCCCTAGTCGCGATCGAAGCCGAGTCGGCGGAGTGTGAGCGGTGTCTCGCGTATCGCCGCAGGCGATACCGAGAGGAAGTGGGTGGGGATACGCGTCTACCCCAAGCCCTGATCGGAACCGCTACTCCACCTTCACCGCGAAGGGCTTGAAGCCGGCCTTCTTCAGCTTCTCGGCGGTCTTGTCCGCGGCGGCGCGATCCGTGGCTTTCGTCAGGCGCACCTTCAGCTGGCCCTTCTCCTTCACGGTGGTCGTGGCGAAGCCGGCGGTCTTGGCCTTGTCGGCCACCCGCTTGGCCTCGGCGGCCTCGGCGGTGGCCACCAGCTGCAGGGTCCAGGCCTCGGGCTCGGCGGCCTTCTCCGCGGGCTTGACCTCGGCCTTCGGCTCGGGCTTGGGCTCCTCTTTGGGAGCGGCCGCGTCCACCTTCTGGGTGGGGACCAGCTTGTCGGGACCCTCGCCTTCGAAGAACTTGAGCTGGTCCACCAGGGGCTCCGGCAGGTCCTTCAGCTCCTCCTCCACACCCTTCTGCATGGGGCGGCGCAGCGCCGCGCTCTGCTTGCCCACCTGCACGCCCAGGACGAAGGCCAGGGTCAGCAGGCCCACGCCCACGCCCGCCACCCAGAGGATGGACTGGCTTTGGATGCTGATCTGGTCGCGTGTGTTCACGCGGCACCTCCTGTGCCGCGCCCTTCGGGCTTCGGCTGCGCCAAAGTGGCACTTCGCTCCTGCTTCATGCTCATGACCGGTCCAGATTAACGCCCTCGAGCAGGGCCGCGAACTGGCTGCCGCTGCTGGCGGGGGCGGTGACGAGCGTCAGGTCCGAGGGTTCCAGCAGGGCCGCCGCCAGCAGCTGGCCGCCGGAGCCGCCGAACTCGCCCCACAGCCGCTTGGGATGGATCGCCCCGGGCCATTCCGGGTGAGCCTCTGCCAGGCCGCCCTCAAGCGCGTCGAGGCGCGCCAGGCCGTTGGCCCCGCCGACGCGGCGTTCCGGGCTGCCACCGCCCAGCGCGGCCACGGCGCGGGCCAGGGCCTGGCTGCGACCCGGTACCGTGTCCTCGAAGGAGGAACTGGAAGCCAGGGCGCGGAGCCCCGCGCGGGGACGGACGCCGCGGGACGCTGCGTGATCCCGGGATTCGAGCAGGAAGGCCTGGGCGCCTTCGCCGGGCAGAAAACCCCGGCCGCTTCCGACCTCGGGGTCGCCGTGGCGGGCCAGCATGCGGGCCCCCCGGCAGAGGTCCAGCAGGAGGGGGAAGAGGCCATCCGTGCCGATCACCAGGGCGACCTCCGCCAGGCCCAGGCGGAGCCAGCGCGCGGCCTGCTCCAGGGCGGCGAAGGTGGCGTTTTCCCGGTCCACGATGGTGGCGCTGGGGCCCTTGAGGCCGTAGGCGAGGGCGAGGTGTCCGCTGGCGGCGTTGGCCACGCAGTTGGGGAAGACCAGCGGCGAGGCGCCTTCGGGCCCGCGCTGGAGGTAGGGCCGCATGAAGGCCTCGCTGGCCTCGCTGCCGCCCGTGAGTGAACCCACGGCCACGGCGATGCGCTCGCCCATGGCTTTCGGATCGAGCCCGGCATCGGCGAAGGCCTGGTGGGCCGCCACCCAGGCGAAGCGCGACGGCCGGTCCAGGCGGCGCAGCTGCATGGGCGGGATGGTGCCCACGGGGTTGAAGGCCGCGCAGGCGGCGCCGCGGCCCAGCCCGAGGGCTTCGGGGAGGTCCGCGAAGCAGGGGGCGCCTGAAGCCAGGCTGGCACGAGCTGTCTCGATGCCATCTCCGCAGGGCAGCACCAGGCCCAGGCCCGTGATGACGAGGTCTGTGCCGCTCACCGGCCCTCCCAGCGACGCACAAGAAGGCTTGTGTTGTTGCCTCCGAAGGCGAACGCATTGACCAGCGCGGCCCGCAGGAGCCGCTGCTTCGCCACCTTCGGCGTGCAGTCCAGATCGCAAATGGGATCGGCTTCCTCCAGCCGCAGGGTGGGGCTCACCACCTGGTCGCGCAGGGCCAGGATGGCGGCGGCCGCCCCGAAGGCCCCGGCGGCGCCCAGAGTGTGGCCGAACTGGCTCTTGGTGCTGGTGACGGAGATGGCGTCAGCGGCCGTTCCGAGCGCGCGGCGGATGGCCAGGCACTCGGCGCCGTCGTTGGCCGGGGTGGCGGTACCATGGGCGGAGACCAGGTCGATGCCGGAGGCGTCCAGGCCCCCGGTGCGCAGGGCCATGGTCATGGCCCGGGCGGCACCCTCGCCCTCCGGGTGGGGGGCCGTGGGGTGGTGGGCGTCCATGCTGGCGCCATAGCCCAGCACCTCGGCGTAGATCATGGCGCCCCGGGCTCGGGCCCCGTCGAGGGTCTCCAGCACCAGCTGGACGGCGCCCTCCCCCAGGTTCAGGCCGGCCCGGTCGCGGCTGAAGGGGCGGCACTTCTTCGCGTCCACGGCCTTGAGGCAGGAGAAGCCGGCGTAGGTGGTGCGGCAGAGGTTCTCGGCGCCCCCGGCCACGGCGAAGTCGAGCTCGCCCGCCGCCAGCCGCTCCCAGGCCTGGCCCAGGGCCAGCAGGCTGGAGGAGCAGGCGTTCATGATCGTCCCCCGGGGACCCTGGGAACCCACCCGGCGGGCCAGGGCATCCGTGACCGTGCTGGGGCTCTGGTAGGCGGGTTCCGAGGCCCGTCCCCGGCGCCCGGCCAACCGTTCCTCCAGGAAGGCCTCCGCCACAGGCAGGCCGCTGGTGCCGGCCCCCTGGAAGACGCCGATGCGGGTCGGGTCGCCCTGGGGCACCAGGCCATCCAGGGCCTCCTCCAGCGCGCCCAGGGCCATGCGCTCGCAGAGGGTCTGATGGCGGCCCGGGTCCATGGCCACCTGCCCGGCCAGCTGGGCCGGCTCCAGGGGCAGGGAGAGACGGGTGAGGGGGGCCAGGCCATCCTTCCCTTCGAGCATGGCGGACCAGGTGCCTTCCCGGCCCAGGGCCAGGGAGGACACGATGCCAAGGCCCGTCACCACCACGCGCTGAGGGGGTCGGTTCATAGGCGCTTGACCAGCAGGGCGGCGGTGCAGAGGTCCCGGCCCTCGCAGCTGACGGTGCCCCGGATCTTCATCATCCCCGCAAAGGCGCCATCGGACCGGACCTCCAGGCGCAGGCGGTCGCCGGGCAGGGCGGGGGCCCTGAACCGGGCATCCTGCACGCCGGCCAGGAAGATGGCCGCCCCGTGCAGGGGCTCGGCTTCCAGGAACCCCCCGGCCTGGGCCAGCATCTCCAGCAGCAGCACGCCGGGCACCAGGGGGTGTCCTTCGAAATGGCCCTGGAGGTAGGGCTCACCATTGGTGACGAGCTTTTCCGCCACCACGCGCACCCCGGGCTCGCGCTCCAGCACCCGGTCCACCAGCAGGAAGGGGTAGCGGTGCGGCAAGTGGGCCGGAATGTCAGTCATCGGTCGCCTTCGGCTACTTGGCGTTCTCAGCGATGAAGTCCGTGAGGGCCTGCACGGACTTGAAGGCCTTGAGGCCCGCGGCCTCGTCCTCGATCTTCACGCCGAAGACCTGCTCGATGCCCAGCACCAGCTCCAGGGCGTCGATGGAGTCCAGGCCCAGCCCCTCGCCGAAGAGGGGGGCCCCGTCGTCGATCTGGTCCGGCGTCATCCCCTCGAGCTTCAGGCGCTCGATGATCATCTCTTTGACGCGCAGCTTGAGGTCGCTCATGGGGTTCCCGGCAGAAGGGTGGAAAGGCCCCCTAGATCCTAGCCAACGTCTGCGTTGGCTAGGGGATTCTATCCCGAACCCCGGCGTCCAGGACGCTTGTGATCTTGACATCGCTCCCGGTGGTTCAAAGGGCGCTAAGCTGGACCCTCGCGGAATCCTCCGCCCGAGAGCGCCATGGCCCATCCCGCATCGCCCTTCTTGTCGGTCCTGATCCTGTTGCTGGTGGCTGCCGTGACGGCCGCCGCCATCCTCGTGCTGTCGGGCTGGGTGCTCCCCATGCTGAAGCCGAACAATCCCCAGGAGGCCAAGCTGCGGGTCTACGAGTGCGGCGTGCCGCCCGTCCAGAGCGGGGCCCGGCACAAGTACTCCGTGAAGTTCTACCTGACGGCCATGCTCTTCATCCTGTTCGACGTGGAAGCCGCCTTCCTGCTGCCCTGGGCCGTGAACTTCAAGACGGCGCTCTGGACCTTCGGCGCCATGCTGAGCTTCATGGCCACCCTGCTGGTGGGCTTCATCTACGCCTGGGGCAAGGGCGCCTTCGAGTGGGAGCGCTGACATGGCCGAGCTGGACATCAACGATGCCGTGATGACCACCCGCCTGGACGCGGTGGTCAACTGGGGCCGCAAGAACAGCCTGTGGCCCATGCCCTTCGGCGTGGCCTGCTGCGCCATCGAGTTCATGAGCATGATGTCGTCCAAGTACGACCTCAGCCGCTTCGGCGCCGAGGCCATGCGCTTCAGCCCCCGGCAGAGCGACATGATGCTGGTGCTCGGCACCATCACCAACAAGATGGCCCCGGTGCTCCGCACCATCTACGCCCAGATGGCCGAGCCCAAGTGGGTGATCTCGGTGGGCGTCTGCGCGTCGTCGGGCGGCATGTACCGCACCTACGCCACCCTGCAGGGCATCGACCGGATCATCCCCGTGGACGTCTACGTGCCGGGCTGCCCGCCCCGCCCCGAAAGCATCATCTACGGCGTCATGAAGCTGCAGGAGCAGATCGAGAAGGAATCGCTCTCCATGCGCAAGGATCACATCGCGCGGTTCTACGAAAGCCTGGAGCGGCAGGACGCTCTGCAGGCGGCGAAGGGCCTCACCAGCCAGCAGACCATCCGCGAGATGCTGATGGACGCCGGCGAGCGCGGCGTGGGTACCATTTTCTAGGCGGGATGGACCATGAGCATGAAGCAGGAGCGAAATGCCACTTTGGTGAAGCCGAAGCCCGGAGGGCGCGGCACAGGAGGTGCCGCGTGATCATCGAGCACATCGACGCACAGCTCCCGGGGACCGTCACCGACCGGCACGACTTCCGGGGTGACCAGACCATCGTCATCGCGAAGGAGAACCTGCTGGCCGTGGTGGACCTGCTCCACCGCGAGGGCTTCCAGTTCCTGGTGGACATCACGGCGGTGGACTGGCCCGAGCGTGAGCAGAGGTTCGACGTGGTCTACCACTGGCTCAACCTGGCCAGCCAGGAGCGCCTGCGGGTGAAGGTGCCCGTGGCCGACGGCGAGTCGGTCGCCAGCCTGGCTGGCCTGTTCAAGACCGCCAACTGGTTCGAGCGCGAGGTCTTCGACCTCTTCGGCATCCGCTTCGAGGGCCACCCGGACCTGCGGCGCCTGCTGACCTGGGACGACTTCCAGGGCCACGCCCTCCGCAAGGACTTCCCCCTGGATGGCGGCGACGTCTTCTGCATGGAAGGTTGCACCGCGCCCTACAACAACGGCGAGCGAGGTGGAGAATGACCATGGACTCCATCGCCATGACCCGGCAGCAGCTCGACGGCGACAAGATGATCGTCAACATGGGGCCGTCGCACCCCACCACCCACGGCACGCTCCGCATCGTGCTGGAGCTCGAGGGCGAGACCATCACCAAGGCCACCCCCGAGATGGGCTACCTCCACCGCGGCGTGGAGAAGCTGGGCGAGAGCCTCAGCTACCAGCAGTTCATCCCCCTGACGGACCGGCTGAACTACTGCAGCTCCATCATGAACAACGTGGGCTACACCACGGCGGTGGAGAAGCTGCTGGGTATCGAGATCCCCAAGCGCGCCCAGCAGATCCGGGTGCTGGTCTCCGAGCTGGCCCGCATCGCCGACCACCTGGTGTGCGTGGGTGTGAACGCCGTGGACATCGGCGCCTTCACGGCCTTCCTCTACCTCTTCCGCCAGCGCGAGACCATCTACGACCTGTTCGAGATGGCCGCCGGCCAGCGCCTGCACACCAGCTTCACCCGCATCGGCGGCCTCTACCGGGACATCCCCGAGGGCTTCGTGCCCCTCACCGAGCGCTTCCTGGTGGAGTGCGAGGCGAGCATCAACGAGATGGAGAACCTGCTCACCCACAACCCCATCTGGCATGACCGCACCAAGGGCATCGGCGCCATCAGCCCGGAAGACGCGGTGAACTGGGGCTACACCGGGCCCTGCCTGCGCGCCGCCGGCGTGCCCCAGGACCTGCGCAAGGCCCAGCCCTACCTGGGCTACGAGACCTACGACTTCGACATCCCCGTGGGCACCACCGGTGACGTGTTCGACCGCTACCTGGTGCGCACCGAGGAGATGCGCCAGAGCCTGCGCATCATCCGCCAGGTGCTGGACCGGCTCGAGCCGGGTCCCGTCATGGTGGACGATCCCAAGGTGGCGCTGCCGCCCAAGGAGAAGGTCTATACCCGCATGGAGAGCCTCATCCACCACTTCAAGCTCATCATGCACGGCATGGAGATGCCCGTGGGCGAGGTCTACAGCGCCACCGAAGCCGCCAATGGCGAGCTGGGCTTCTACATCGTGAGCGATGGCGGCAAGAACCCCTACCGCATCCGCGTCCGTCCCCCCTGCCTCCCCATCTTCAGCAGCTTCGAGGAGCAGGTGAAGGGCGGGCTGATTGCGGATGCTGTTGCGGTGCTTGGCGCCATGAATATTATTGCCGGTGAACTGGACCGATAATCAAACGCAACCTGCAACGGCACAGGCGCCATGAGCACGAAGCAGGAGCGGAGTGCGACTTTGCCGAAGGCGAAGCCCGAAGGGTGCCGCACAGGATGTGCGGTGTCAGGATCATTGCGGGTGAGCTCGACCGTTGACGCGCCAAGCACGGCATGCGGGCGAAGGCCGCTGCCGGACTGGGGGCCATGAGGCCGAAGCAGGGAGGCTCCGTCTCCACGAGGCGCAGCCGAGCGGGAGCAGGCGCAGCGTACGATAGACGGAGCAAGGTCGACCGTGCGCGAAGCAGGCCGTGCTCTAGCCTCATTGGACCTGCGGTGGGTTTTTCGGCCAAGCTGTCGCATTCCCTCCGGGAGGTCCCATGGATCGCCGTTCGTTTTTGAACGCCACACTGGCTGTCAGCGCCGCGGGGGCCCTCGCGCCGCTCTCCGCCCAGGGGCGGCCCACGCCCATGCCAGGCGAGACGATGCCTACCCATGTCTGGCTCGTGGGGGACGCGGCCCCGACCGATCCGGCCGCATACGCGGCCCGCCTGGCCCGTTTGGCGTCGCGGGAGAAGGTGCGGGATACCTATCTGGCCCAGGGCGCGGTAACCGAGTTGGAGCAGGCTTTCGCCAGTCTCCTGGGCAAGGAGGACTGCGCCTTCTTCCCAACGGGAACCCTCGCCAACAACGTGGCCGTGCGGGTCCTTTGCGCCGACCATCCCCACGCGCTGGTCCAGCACGAAAGCCACTTCTACAGGGATGAGAGCGACGCGGCCCAGCGACTGGCGGGCATCAGCCTGGTGCCCCTGGCAGCCGGGCGCGCCACGCCCACCCTCCAGGAAGTCGCGACAGCCTTCGACGAGGCGGAGAAGGGGCCCTTCGCCATCAAGGTGGGCGCCATTTCCCTGGAAAGCCCCGTGCGTCGCCAGCGTGGCCAGCTGGTGCCCCCTTCAGCGGTTCAGGCTTTGACGGACCTGGGCAAGGCGCACGGGGCCGGCCTGCACCTGGACGGCGCGCGCCTCCTCCTCGCCCCACCCTCCCTGGATCTGAAGGCCTATGTGGCACCCTTCACCACGGTCTACGTCTCCCTCTACAAGTACCTGGATGCCCCCTTCGGGGCCGTGCTGGCGGGATCCAGCGTCCACATGGCCAAGGCTCGGGAGTTCCGCCACATCTATGGCGGGCTTCTCTACCAGGGCTGGGAGGCGGCCCTCATTGCCCTCGATTCCCTGAAGACCTTCCCCCAGCGCATGGCCCGGGCCCATGGCGTCGCCCAGGACTTGATGAAGGCCCTGGAAGCCAGTGGGAAGGTCAGGCGGCGGGTGGATCCTTATGCCTCCAACATCCATTTCCTGGAAATGGACGCCACCCTGGCCCAGGCCGCCACGGAAAGGGGTCGTGCGGCTGGCGTGCGGCTGGGCCCATTCATCGATGGCGCCCTTACCCTGGGCGTCAACGACACCATCAATCGCAGGCCCGTGGAGGATTACGTGAAGCTGTTCCTCTGATTGGCGGGGCAGGGCATGCTCACCCCTTCTGCAGCTCCGCCAGCTGTGTCCGGTGGTCATTCCGCAGCCGCTCCAGAAGGCCGAGCAGCGCGTCCCGTTCCTCGGGGCTGAGACAGCGGTCCACCTGCTGGCAGAGGGCGTTGTGGCGGGCGAACATCTTGGCTTCCAGGGCCAGGCCCTTGGGCGTGATCTGGACGCGGCTGCCGCGGCGGTCGGCGGGGTTCTCGCAGCGCTTGACGAGGCCCCGGGCTTCCAGGCGGTTCACGAGGCGGGGCACGTCCGCGAAGCGGTAGATCATGCGGCAGCGCAGCTCCTTCACCAGGTAGCCGTCCCTGGGCCCGCCCTTGAGGATGCGCAGCACGTTGAACTGCTGGTCCGAGAGACCCTCGGGTTCGTACAGGCACTCGTCGAAGAGGCGGGCCACGTACTCCCGGGTGAGGAGCAGGGCCAGGGCCACCTCGTGGCCCGGCTCGAGGGGCTTGGTGATCTGGAGTTCCTCGCGGATGTGCATGGCCGGCTCCTGCAGCCCCAGGATGACAGATTTTCAAAAAAAGAAGTTGCAACTCTCGAATTTCGACCTAGACTTGAATGCATGGTGAAACACCTATTCCCAGGAGGTCACATGCGCCACCCCTTCCGTGCCATTCTTGCCGTCCTCGCCCTGGCGGCGCTGCCCGCCCTGGCCCAGGACGCCTATAAGATCGACCCCGTCCACAGCGAGGTCAGCTTCAAGATCCGCCACCTCCTGGCCAAGGTCAGCGGCCGGTTCACGAAGTTCAGCGGCACCATCAAGGTCGATGCCGCCGACATCAGCAAGTCCAGCGTCGAGGTCAGCATCGATGCCACCAGCATCAACACGGACAACGAGATGCGCGACAAGCACTTGAAGACCGGCGATTTCTTCGACGTGGAGAAGTTCCCCACCATCACCTTCAAGAGCACCTCGGTGAAGGAAGTGGCCAAGGGCAAGCTGGAAGTGACGGGTGACTTCACCCTGCGCGGCGTGACCAAGCGCATCACCTTCCCCATCACCGCCGCCGGCACCCAGCCGGGGATGAAGCCGGGCACCGTGGTGGCGGGCTTCATCGATGGCGCCGTGACCATCAACCGGAACGACTATGGCATCAAGTACGGCCCCGGCGTCCTGGGCGACGAGGTGGCCATCTCCCTCAACATCGAGGCTGGCAAGTAAAGGCCGCCAGCCCTATTTCCAGTCCGTATCCAGGTGGCGGGGGCGGCATAAGGGGCCGTAACGGACTCGCCATTCGGTAGGAGTGATTCCGTAACGGCCCCTAAGAGGTCCTCATGAGCGAAGGATTCCCGAAAGTCGCGGCCAAGATCCCGGCGGTGCTGGATCTGGAGCCTGGAACCTACTTCTGGTGCGCCTGCGGCCTCAGCGCCAAGCAGCCCTTCTGCGACGGTTCCCACAAGGTCTGCGACCTGCGCCCCCTGAAGGTGGAAATCACGGAGGCCGGCAAGAAGGCCCTCTGCCAGTGCAAGCACACCAAGACCGCCCCTTTCTGCGATGGGAGCCACTGCGCCCTTTGAGGCCACTGGACCGGATTTGGTCGTGATGGGGGGCACCGGGTTTACCGGCGCCTCCCATCTTCGTTTACGGCTAAACTGAGCCCTCATGCGAGCGCGCCCATGAATCATCCCCAGCCTCCCGAGACCTCGAATGAACCCCTGGCCCCGGGCCAGCGGCTGCCCGAATCCGAGCGCAGAGAGTTCAGCCCTGAAGCCATCGCCGAGATCCAGGCGATCATGGCCAAGTATCCGGACAAGCTCGCGGCCACCCTGCCGGCTCTGCACATCGCGCAGCGCGAGTTCGGCTTCGTGAGCCTGTCGGCCATGAAGGCCGTGGCCAAGGCCATCGGCATTCCCGAGGGCCACGTCTTCGGCGTCGCCACCTTCTACACCATGTACCAGAAGGCGCCCGTCGGCAGGTACCACTTCTCGGTCTGCACCAACATCAGCTGCGCCCTGCGCGGCGCCGCCCAGCTGCTGGAGAAGGTCTGCGAGAAGACCGGCGTGAAGCCAGGCGCGGGCCCCAGCCCCGACGGCATGTGGAGCGTGGAGGAGGTGGAGTGCCTGGCCGGCTGCGGCGTGGCGCCCTGCGTCCAGGTGAACCACGACGTCTACGACGAGCTGGTGGACGAGCAGAAGCTCATTGAAGTCATGGAAGCCTGCAAGCGCGGCGAATACCGCCCCTGGGCGCAGTGAGCGGAGACGAGACATGGCAGCCATCCGCACCAAGCCTGATCACCACACCTACACCTTCCCCGGCTTCGGCTCGGAGAAGTTCCCGAACCTGCTGCTCCGGGGCGCGGGCGACCTGAACAACTGGCACCTGAAGGTCTACGAGCAGCAGCACGAAGGCTACGTGGCCATGAAGGCCGCGCTGAAGATGGAACCCGTGGCCGTGACCGAGGAGGTCAAGACCTCGGGCCTCCGGGGCCGCGGCGGCGCAGGCTTTCCCTGCGGCCTCAAGTGGTCCTTCATGCCCAAGGACACGGCGGACCGCAAGTTCACCCGCTACCTGGTCTGCAACGCCGACGAAGGCGAGCCCGGCACCTTCAAGGACCGCGTCATCCTCGAATACAACCCGCACCAGTTGATCGAAGGCATGATCATCGGCGGCTGGGCCATGCAGTGCGTGACCGGCTACGTCTACGTTCGCGGCGAGTTCCTCTGGCTCATCGAGAAGCTCGAGGCCGCCATCCAGGAAGCCCGCGATGCCGGCTACCTCGGCAAGAACATCCTCGGCACCGGCTGGGACTACGACATCCTCGTGCACCGCGGCGCGGGCGCCTACATCTGTGGCGAGGAGACGGCCCTGCTGAACTCGCTGGAGGGCCGCCGCGGCGAGCCCCGCGTGAAGCCGCCCTTCCCGGCGGCCAAGGGCGCCTTCGGCCAGCCCACCACCATCAACAACGTGGAGACCCTGGCTGCGGTACCGCCCATCATGCGCATGGGCGGCGCCGAGTACGCCAAGATCGGCTCCCCCAAGAACTCCGGCACCCGCATCTTTGGCGTCAGCGGCCACGTGAAGCGCCCGGGCATCTACGAGCTGCCCATGGGCACGCCCATGAATTTCCTGGTGGAGGAGCTTTGCGGCGGCTCCAGCACCGGCCGGAAGATCAAGGCCATCATCCCCGGCGGCGCCAGCTGCCCCATGCTGGACGAGAAGGATTTCGACGTCCCAATGGACTTCGACAACCTGAGGGCCCGGGGCTCCATGGGCGGCTCCGGCGGTCTCATCGTCATGGACGAGGACACCTGCATCGTGCAGGCCACCCTGCGGCTCATCCGCTTCTATGCGCACGAGAGCTGCGGCCAGTGCACGCCCTGCCGCGAGGGCTGCAACTGGATGGAGATGATCCTGTACCGCATCGAGCACGGCGAAGGAAAGATGGAGGACCTGGACCTGCTGGCCAGCCTCACGCCGCGCATCGGTATGCGCACGCTCTGCCCCCTGGGCGATGCGGCCTGCGGTCCCATGGACTCGGCGCTGCAGAAGTTCCGCCACGAGTTCGAGCATCACATCACCCACAAGACCTGCTACGCCACGGGCTCGCGCCTGCTGTCGAAGGTGGGGGCACACTAGGCTTTGCCGTTCCCTATCTCCGAAAATGGGCGCCGATGGCGCCCATTTTCGGAACAGGAGGAAGGACCTCATGCGTTGGCTGCTGCCCCTATTCCTCGCCTTCTGCCTGCAGGCCCAGGAGGTCTTCCTGGTGCAGCCCTACCTGCAGCTGGGCGACGCGCCCAAGGTGGCGGCCCGGGAGCGGCTGGACCTGCTCTGGCACGCGGGGGACGAGGAGGCTGCCTGGTCCGTGGAGGTGCGCGGCACCAAGGGCTGGACGGTCCAGTCCCCGCCCGCCTTCCGTCGGCTGGAGGCCCCGCCCCTGGCCCCCCACCGGGTTTACCGGGTCACGCTCCGGAACCTGCCGCCGGGCTCTGCCGTCCCCTACCGCGTGAAACGCCAGGGCAAGGTGGTGTTCGAGGCCGAGGCCCAGACCCGCAAGCCGGGCGCCCACCGCATGGTCGTCTTCGGGGACGCGGCCGATGGATCAAGGGACCAGTCGGCCATCGCCAAGGCGGTGCTGGCGGCTCAGCCCGACGCGGTCTTCATCACCGGGGACCTGGTCTATGGCCGGGGCCGCGCTTCCGAGTACCGCGCCCACTTCTTCCCGGTCTACAACGGCGAGGCGGCGCCCCTGATGCGCCGCACGCCCTTCCTGGGCGTGGTGGGCAACCACGACGTGCCCTTCGCCGGCTTTCCCGACGCCTCGGCCTACTTCGCCTACTGGTCCCAGCCTCTGAACGGACCTGCCCTGCAGCCCGGTGCGAAGAACGCCGCGCCGGTGAAGGCCGGGGTGCACGATGCCATCGTGGCGGCCTCAGGTCCGGCTTTCCCCCGCATGGCCAGCTTCAGCTTCGACTACGGACAGGTCCATTGGACGGTGCTGGATTCCAACGGCTACGCGGACTGGGACAGCCCCCCACTGAGGGCCTGGCTGGAGGCCGACCTCCGGGCCGCCAAGGGGGCCGCCTGGCGCATCGTGGCCCTGCACCATCCGCTCTTCCAGAGCGCGCGGAGCCACTCCGACGACCAGTGGATGCGGCCCATCAGCCCGCTCCTCGAGAAGTACGGCGTGGACCTGGTGCTGGCGGGGCACGTGCACAACTACCAGCGCACGGCGCCGCTGCGCTTCCAGCCCACCCAGGTCGGTTTGCGCGGCAAGCCAGTGGTGGGCGAGTTCACGGTGGACGAGGCCTTTGACGGCAGGACGGTCACCCGGGCCAGGGGGCCCATCCACGTCGTCACCGGCGCCGGGGGCGCCGAGCTCTACGACCCCTGGCAGACCGACGCCAAGGCCAGCTGGCAACCCTGGACCCGCGCCTTCGTCTCCGACAAGCACTCCTTCACGGTGCTGGACGTGGCCGCGAAGACCCTCACGCTGCGCCAGCTCGATGCCGAGGGCCGGGAACTGGATGCCATCACGCTGACGAAATAGCCGCCGCGGCCGACGGGCCTCAGAGCGGCCGGAGCTGCTCGGCGACGGAGCGGGTCCGCTCGGTGACCTCCGTGCCGGTGTGCAGGGTGGACTTTCGCTCGATGAGCAGGAGGTGGCATTCCTGCTCGGCCACCGGGTTGTGGCGGACACCCTTGGGGACGACGAACATCTCGCCTTCGTCCAGCTCCACGGACCTGTCCTCCAGTTCGATGCGGAGGTGGCCCTTGAGCACGAGGAACAGCTCGTCCTCCGCCTCATGGCTGTGCCACA
This sequence comes from Geothrix sp., assembly GCF_030219325.1. NCBI lineage: Bacteria > Pseudomonadati > Acidobacteriota > Holophagae > Holophagales > Holophagaceae > Geothrix > Geothrix sp. The sequence goes on from NZ_CP126625.1 coordinate 426,798, forward strand.
CCAGCGACCCCTGTACCTTGGCCACCTTGATGTAGGCCTCATCCACCTCACCCACCACCCGCGGCGACCAGAGCTCCGTCAGCGAAGCCGCGACCTGCCTGGGGGAGACGACGTTGGGCATGGGAGGCTCCTTGGGGGCTGACGAATGCACTCGGCCCGATCCATTGACAATGAAGCGTCGAGCGAACCCTCAGCGACGTTCGTACTCTACGCCCAACAAGGAGCAGAACACCTTCTTCAACCAGGCGTACGGGACAAGGATGATGCCCCAGAACCGACTCTGGCGGCGGAGGTCGGCCCATCGCTTCCGGCGATCATGAAAGCCGACGCTGAATTGTGAAACATGCTGCTTCCGGCGATTCATGGGGAGCCTGCCCGGGTCATGGAGGAAGCCACCGCCGCTACTTTCCGAAGGTGATCGAATAGGTCAGGGGCTTGGGCAGCTGGGGGCTCTTCACGGTGGCAGTCATGGTGAGGGACTTGCCGTCGGGGCTCAGCTTGAACAGGTTGGTGCGCTCGCCTTCGTCGTTCTTGAAGGTCTGGATGAGCTGGTCCTTGCTGACCTGGGCGGCCACCTGGAACTTGTCGCCGTCCTCGCGGGTCCAGGGGGCGGACTTGCCGTCGGGGGGCATGTGGATGGCATCGCGCTCGTCCAGCTTGATGAGCACTTCCCTGTCCGTGATGGTGATGACGACCTTTCGGTAGGCGGGGTTCAGCTTGGTGAGCCGGCCCCGGGCGATGGGGCGCTTGATGAAGTTCATGTCCGCCACGGTGCTGTTGATGGCCGCCGCGATGTCATCGGCCCGCACCTGGCTCCAGGTGCCGGACAGGGAGCCGTCCTGCGCGACGAGGGACAGGGCCGCGAAAGCGGGGACAAGGAACAGCCGGGCTGAACGCATGGGATCTCCGTGGGGTGGGTGGTCCCAACCATAGCACTTCCCAACGCAGAATTGGCCCCGTCCGGGGCCAATTCTGCGCGAGTGGGAAACGAATCAGCCGATGGTCGCCACCATGACCGCCTTGATGGTGTGCATGCGGTTCTCGGCCTCGTCGAAGACCACGCTGTGGCGGCTGCGGAAGACCTCGTCGGTGACTTCGCGGATGTCGTGGCCCTGGGCCTTCATCTCCTTGGCCAGCTTGGTCTCGAAGTCGTGGAAGGCGGGCAGGCAGTGGAGGAACTTCACGTCGGCGTTGCCGGTCTTCTGGATCATCTCCATGGTGACCTTGAAGGGGGTGAGCAGCTTCACGCGGGCGGGGATCTGGTCCTCCTCGCCCATGCTGGCCCACACGTCGGTGTAGATGACGTCGGCGCCCTTCACGGCCTCATCGACGTTGTCGGTGACCTCGATGGTGGCGCCGGTGAGCTGGGCGGCCTCGCGGGCGGCGGCGAGCACGGCCGGATCGGGGGCCAGCTCCTTGGGGCCCAGGGCCACCATGTGCATGCCGGTCTTGGCGGCACCGTACATCAGGGCGTAGCTCATGTTGTTGCGGATGTCGCCGCAGAACACCAGCTTCACCTTGTGCAGGGGCTTGGCCACGTGCTCTTCGATGGTGAGGAAGTCGGCCAGGATCTGGGTGGGGTGGTCGGTGTCCGTGAGGCCGTTCCACACGGGCACGCCGCTGTGCTTCGCCAGGGCTTCCACCACTTCCTGCTTGTAGCCGCGGTACTCGATGCCGTCATAGAAGCGGCCCAGCACCTTGGCGCTGTCCTCGATGGATTCCTTTTTGCCCACCTGGGAGCTCGCGCTGTCCAGGAAGGTCACGTGGGCGCCTTCCTCGAGGGCGCCGACTTCGAAGGCGCAGCGGGTGCGGGTGCTGGTCTTCTCGAAGAGCAGCACGATGTTCTTACCCTTGAGCAGGTAGTTGAACACGCCCATGCGCTTTTTGGCCTTCAGGTCCCGGGAGAGATCCAGGAGGTAGCGCACCTCCTCCGGGGAGAAGTCCATGAGTGTGAGAAAGCTGCGACCTTTGAGATTGACGGCCATGTGGTCCTCCGGAACAGGTGTAGGGCCCAGAGTAGCGCTGAGCCCTCGGCCCAGCGCTTTGAAAACACCATGTGGGGCCTGGGATTTACAAAGCGTCAGGGGTCGGCTCGAACTCCATGAGCAGCTGACCCTTGGTGACCGTCTCGCCGGGGGCCACATGGACGACTTTCACCGTGACGTCGTCGTGGGCGGTGATGTGGTTCTGCATCTTCATGGCCTCGAGGATCAGGAGGTCCTGGCCCCGGCGGATCCGGTCCCCGGGCCGCACGATGGGCTCGAGGATGAGGCCCGGGATGATGGCCGTGAGGCGGCTGGGATCCTTGGGCTGGTAGGGCTTGCGGTGGGCGTACTTCTTGGTGAGGGTGGTTTCGTACACCGTGTCGTTCAGGCTGATCGTCTGGCGGGCGGGCTTCTGGGCGGGGGTCATGGCATCTCGGCAGGGAGGGGCGGTCAGGGGTGGGGTGGGCCTCAGAAGGGCGGCACGCCGTGCTTCCGGCCCGGCCGGAGCTCCTGCTTTTCGGCGCTGATCTCCAGGGCGTGCAGCAGGAAGTCCCGGGTCTGGTGGGGCGCGATGACCGCGTCCACGTGCCCGTTGGCGGCGGCCACGTAGGGGCTGGCGAACTTCTCGGTGTATTCCTTGACCTTCTCCCGGCGGAAGGCCTCGGGATCCGCGGCGGCGGCGATCTCGCCCTTGAAAATGATGTTGGCCGCGCCCTCGGGGCCCATGACGGCGATCTCGGCGCAGGGCCAGGCGAAGACGAAGTCGGCGCCCAGGTGCCGCGAGCACATGGCGATGTAGCCGCCACCGTAGGCCTTGCGCAGGATGACGGTGATCTTGGGCACCGTGGCCTCGCTGTAGGCGTAGAGCAGCTTGGCGCCGTGGCGGATGACGCCCGCGTGCTCCTGGTCGATGCCCGGCAGGTAGCCCGGCAGGTCCACGAAGGTGACCAGGGGGATGTTGAAGGCGTCGCAGAAGCGGATGAAGCGGGCGGCCTTGTCGGAGCTGTCCACGTCCAGCACGCCCGCCAGCACCTTGGGCTGGTTGGCGACCATGCCCACGGTGCGCCCGTCCATGCGGGCGAAGCCCACCACGATGTTGGCCGCCCAGAGGGCCTGGACCTCCATGAAGTCGGAGCCGTCGCACACGGCGCGGATCACGTCCCGGACGTCATAGGGCTTGTTGGATTCCGCCGGGATGATGTGCTCCAGGCCGATCTCGCTGCGGGAGGGGATGACGCTGAAGGCATCGGCCTTCTTGCGGTTGTTCCAGGGGATGTAGGTGACCAGCCGCTTCACCTGCTCGAAGCACTCGGCCTCGCTCTGGGCGTAGAAGTGGGCGTTGCCCGTCAGCTCGGCCTGCACCCGGGCGCCGCCCAGGTTCTCCATGGAGATCTCCTCGCCCAGCACGGTCTTGATGACCTCGGGTCCGGTGATGAACATCTTGGAGATCTTGTCCACGACGAACACGAAGTCCGTGAGGGCCGGGGAGTACACGGCGCCCCCGGCGCAGGGGCCCAGGATGATCGAGATCTGGGGGATGACGCCCGAGGCCAGGGTGTTGCGGTAGAAGATCTCGCCGTAGCCCGCCAGGGAGTTCACGCCCTCCTGGATGCGGGCGCCGCCCGAGTCGTTGATGCCGATGAGGGGGATGCCCAGCTTGATGGCGTGGTCCATGATCTTGGTGATCTTGCGGGCGTGGGCCAGACCCAGGGAGCCGCCGGCCACGGTGAAGTCCTGGGCGAAGATGGCCACGGGGTGGCCCAGGATGGTGCCCGTGCCGGTGATGACGCCGTCCCCGGGGAGCTGTTTCTTCTCCATGCCGAAGTCGGAGCACTTGTGCTCCACGAAGAGGTCGTACTCGTGGAAGGAGTCCTGATCCAGGATGGCCGTGATGCGCTCCCGGGCCAGCAGCTTGCCCTGGGCCGCCTGCTTGGCAGCGGCCGCCGGGTGGGGCTCGGTGGCCTCGGCGTGCCGGACGGCGTGATCCTTCATCTTCTTGGGCAGGGACATGGAAAATCCTCGAGGAGTTGTTTGAAGCGAGAGCCAGGACTGGCTTGAAGATAGTAAGATGACTCAAACATCTGAAATAAACTATGCCAGGGGGTGGTTGCGGCATTCATCACGGTTCGGATGGACTTGGTCTCGGATTCACCCTGGCGTGCTCCCCGCTTCGCCTTATAGTCAGAACCACGATTCTCAATCCACCATGAAGGGCCCTGGAGGCGCACATGCGGCCACTGAAGCAGCTGATCGATGCCAAGCCGTCCACCGTCACGGTCGGGCCGGACGACACCGTGTTCTCGGCCCTGACGCTGCTCGCGCAGTTCGACATCGGCGCCCTCCTGGTGCTGGAGCAGGGCAAGCTCGTGGGGATCTTCTCGGAACGGGACTACGCCCGCAAGATCATCCTCAAGGGCAAGGCCTCCAAGGACACCCTGGTCCGGGAGATCATGAGCGAGAAGGTCAGTTGCGTGACGCTCAAGCAGTCTGTCGAGGAGTGCATGGCCCTCATGACCGACAAGCGCGTCCGCCACCTGCCCGTGATCGGGCCGAACGAGGAGGTGCTGGGCATCCTCTCCATCGGTGACCTGGTGAAGGAGGTCATCTCCGACCAGAAGTTCACCATCGAGCAGCTGGTGTCCTACATCCAGAACTGACGCAAAAGGGCCCAGGCGATGCCGGGCCCTTGCTGCTTTCGGATGGGGGCGCCTCAGCCCTTGGGCTTGGAGGCCTCCCGCCAGGCCGCAATGAGCTTGGTCTCCTGCTCTGCGGTGGGCGGGGCCAGCCTGGTGCGGCCCTTCTCCACCTTCTCCTGGGTCTTGAACCAGGCCAGGGTGTCCTTCACGGTCTCGGTGGCGGGGCGGAACTTCAAGCCGGCCTTCACGGCGCGGTCGTTGCGCCAGGTGGAGAAGCCCTTGGTCTCGCCCAGGTAGGGGGCCCAGATGGGGAAGTCCAGGCCCTCCTGCTTGACGATGAACTCGGCGGGGATCCAGATGGGCTTGGCGTTGGGGTTGCCGGCCTTCTGGCAGTCCGCGATGAGGCTGCCCCAGGCCAGTCGCTTCTCGGGGCCGCAGGCGTTGAAGGCGCCGGTCGTGCCCTGCTCCACCAGGTGGACCAGCCAGGCGGCCAGATCCCGCACGTCGATGATCTGCACCGGGTCGGTGGGGGCGCCCGGCACTGCGATCTCGCCGCCCTTGTCGAAGCGCACGGGCCAGTAGGTGAAGCGGCCCGTGGGATCGTCGGGGCCCACGATGTAGCCGGGGCGGATGATGGTGGTGCGGCCCGGCATGGCCTTCGCCGCTGCCTGCTCGCAGAGGGCCTTCAGGGCGCCGTAGTACTCGTAGCTCTTGCCCATGGTCTCGAGGGTGGGGTCGGGCATGGTGGCCAGGGGCGCGTCCTCGGTGCCGTTCTCGGGGTTGGGCTCCTTGTAGGCGCTGATGCTGGAGATGTAGAGGTACTGCTTGGCGCGGGGCGCCAGCAGGGCGGCGGAAGCGCCCACCATGCGGGGGTAGTAGCCGCTGTTGTCGATGACGGCATCCCAGGTGCCGGTCTCCAACTCCTTCAGGCCATCGCCCTTCTTGGGGTCGCGGTCGCCGTGCAGCTTCGTCACGCCGGGGAAGAGGTCGGGGCGCGTCTTCCCGCGGTTGAACATGGTCACCTCGTGCCCGCGGGCCTGGGCGATCTCGATGGTGGCGGGGCCCAGGAAGCCCGTGCCGCCCAGGATGAGGATCTTCTTCGGGGCGGTCTTGGCGGGGGCCGCCGACAGGTCGAGGCCCGTGGCCGCAATGGCGGTGGCGGCGGCGGACCACTGGATGAACTCGCGGCGGGAGACGGTCATGGAACCTCCGACTTGGGTTGGGGTTGATACCTCGTGAATCGATATATACTCCTCTGGAATAGCCCCGCAACACCTTTTTGGAGGTTCCATGTCCGCGGTCCAGCCGAAGTCGCCTCGGTTCTTCCGTCGCCTCGTCCTGCTGGAGGCGGGGGAGGGTGCCGCCCTGCTCTGGTCCACGGCCTACTTCTTCCTGCTGCTCTTCGGCTTCTACCTGCTGCGCCCCGTGCGCGAGGCCATCGGCATCGCCCGGGGCGCGGACAAGCTGCCCTGGCTCATGACCGGCACCCTGCTGGCCATGGTGCTGGCCAATCCGGCCTTCGCGGCCCTGGTGTCCAGGCTGCCGCGGCGGCGCTTCATTCCCGGGGCCTACCGCTTCTTCGCGCTCAACATGCTGGCCTTCTTCCTGGCCTTCCGCTTCCTGCCCCACCGCAGCCCGGCGCTGGGCTACGCCTTCTACATCTGGCTCAGCGTCTTCAACCTCTTCGTGGTCTCCGTGTTCTGGGGCCTGATGTCGGACGTGTGGTCCGAGGGCCAGGGCAAGCGGCTCTTCGGCTTCATCGCCACGGGCGGCACCCTCGGCGCCATTGCCGGGGCGGCCCTCACGGGCGCGCTGACGAAGGGCTTCGCCATCGGAGGCCTGGCGGTGAAGGTGGACCCGCTCTCGCTGCTGCTGCTGTCCATGGTCACACTGGAACTGGCGGTGCAGTGCGTGAAGCGCCTCGCCAGCATCTTCCAGCTGGGCGACGTGGCCCATGGCGCCCGGGAGCCGGGGCCGGGGCCGCTCGAAGGCCTGCGCCTCATCGCGACGTCGCGCTACCTGCAGCTCATCTGCGCCTACATGCTGCTCTTCACCATCACCAGCACCTTCCTCTACCTGCAGCAGGGCAGCATCGTGGAGCGGGCCTTCAGCGGCACCGCCGCCCGCACGGCGGCCTTCGCCCGCATCGACCTCTGGGTGAACGTGCTCACCCTGGCCACGCAGGTCTTCCTCACGGGCCGCATCATCACCGCCCTGGGCATCCCCTTCGTGCTGGCGATCCTGCCGGTGCTGACCATGGCGGGCTTCGGCGCGCTGTGGATCTGGCCCACCTTCGGCGTCATGGCCCTCTTCCAGGTGCTGCGCCGCGGCCTGCACTACGCGGTGGACCGCCCGGCCCGGGAGATCCTCTACATTCCCCTGGGCCCCGAGGAGCGCTACAAGTCGAAGCCCTTCATCGACACCTTCGTCTACCGCGGCGGCGATCTCCTGGGGGTGTGGGCCCCCACCGCCCTGGCGGCCCTGGCCATCCCCGTGGGCCTCGCGGCGGTGGGCTGCTCGGGCCTGTGGATCGGGAGCAGCCTGGTCCTTGGAAACCACGTGAAGGCGAAGGTCTCCGAGGATCCGGGTTGACTTTTCGGGGACTTCCCGGATGATTGCGGACATGCCGTTTTCGTTGAACCCCATGCCGTCCCGGTCCGCCAGCCCCGTTGGCGAGGGCAGCCTCCGCATGGTCAACACCAATGGCATTACCACCACCACGCACACCGCCGTGCGGGGCACCTGACCTGATTCCACCCTTCAGATCTCAGCCCCGCGAACCCCACGCGGGGCTTTTTCGTTTCGACCCGGAGCCCCCATGCAGCCCAGCCCCATCCGCGTCATGAAGTTCGGCGGCACCAGCCTGGCCGATGCGGCCCGGTTCCGCACCGTGGCCGACCTGGTCGCAGCCGCCGGTGCGACTCACCGCGTCTGCGTGGTGGCCTCGGCCATGGCCGGCGTCACCAACCTGCTGCTGCACGGGGGACGCGTCCCCAACCGCGAGGAGGCGGATCGCCTGCTGGAGGCGTTCCGGGACCGGCACGCCCAGGTGGTGGCGGACCTGGCGGAGGATCTGGGCGCCGAGGCCGGCCCCGTGCGGGGTGAGCTGGAGGGCCTCGAGGCCGTGGGCCGCCGCCTCCTGCATGGGATGGCCCTGCTGGAGGAGGGACCGCCCTCGGTGCTGGCCCAGGTATCCAGCCTCGGTGAGCGGGCCTCCTCCCTGATCCTGACGGCCCTGTTGAAAGCCCGTGGCCTGGCGCCCCGGTACCTCGATCCCGTGGAGCACATCAAGGTCGAAGGCGATCCCCTGCAGGCCCGGCCCCGCATGGCCGACATCGAAACGGCCTTCGGCGCCGTGACGGCCGGTCCGGGCGGGCTCTGGGTGCTGCCGGGCTTCTTCGGCGGAGATGCCCAGGGCCGCATCCTGTCCCTGGGACGGGGCGGTTCGGATCACAGCGCGGCCCTGGCCGCCGCGGCCCTGAAGGCGGACCTGCTGGAGATCTGGACCGATGTGGCGGGGCTCTACAGCGCCGACCCCTCGCTGGTGCCCGAGGCCTTCCCGCTGCCCGAGGCCAGCTTCGAGGAGGCCATGGAGCTGTCCTTCTTCGGCGCCAAGGTCCTCCACCCGAAGACCATCCCACCCGTGCGGGAGCGGGGCATCCCCGTGCGCGTGTGCAGCAGCTTCGACCCCCTGCATCCCGGCACCGTGATCCGCGAGGAGGTGCCGCCACCACCCAGCGGCGTGCGCGGCCTCTCCTTCCTGCGGGACCTCACGGTGGTGAACCTCACGGGCCCCGGCATGCCCGGCGTGCCCGGCATCGCGGGCCGCGTGTTCGGCGCCCTGGCGCGGCGGGGCATCTCCGTGGTGCTCATCACGCAGAGCTCGTCCGAACTCTCCATCTGCTTCGCCGTGCGCCGGGCCGATGGTCCGGGCGCCGTGGCGGCCATCCAGGAGGCTTTCCCGGCGGAGCTGTCGGCGGGCTTCATCGATCCGGTGCTCCTGCGCACGGGGCTCGCCGTGCTCAGCATCGTGGGCGACGGCATGCGCACGCGCCCCGGCGTGGCGGGCACCTTCTTCGACGCCTTGGCAGAGGTGGGCTGCAACGTGGTGGCCATCGCCCAGGGCGCCAGCGAGCGCATCATCTCCGCGGTGGTGGAGGAGGCGGATGGCGCCCGGGCCATGGCCCACATCCACCGGCGCTTCTTCCAGACCCAGGTGGTGGTGGACGTGCACCTGCTGGGCGCGGGCAACGTGGGCGGCAGCCTGCTGGGCCAGATCCAGCGCCAGCATGACCAGCTGCTGGGCCTGGGCCTGGACCTCCGCGTGACCACCGTGGCCACCAGCCGGCGCATGAAGACGGACGCCAAGGGCATGGACCTCTCCCGCTGGCGGGAGGACCTGGCCCAGGGCGGCCCCATGGACCTGGACCTGCTGCTGGAATCGGTGCGCACGGGGCCGCCGGCCCTGTCCGTGCTGGTGGACTGCAGCACCAGTGGTGAGCTGGCCGCCCGCTACCCCGACATGTTCGACGCGGGCTTCCACGTGGTGACGGCCAACAAGAAGGCCAACAGCAGCACCCAGGGTTTCTACCGCGAGCTGCGGACTCGCTCCTCGAAGCGGGGCCTGCGCTTCCTCTACGAAGCCAACGTGGGCGCGGGCCTGCCCATCATCGACACGGTGAAGAACCTAGTCATGACGGGGGACCGCGTGCTGCGGGCCGAGGGCATCCTGTCGGGCTCCATGTCGTACATCCTGGGCCTGCTGGGCGAGGGCGTGGCCCTCTCCGAGGCCGTGGGCCGGGCCAAGGAGAGCGGCTTCACCGAGCCCGATCCCCGCGATGACCTCAGCGGCATGGACGTGGCGCGCAAGCTGCTGATCCTGGCCCGGGAGCTGGGCCTGGAGCTGGAGCTGGACGACGTGGTCGTGGAGGGCCTGCTGCCCGCGGATTTCGACGCCACCGGCGACATCCCCTCGTTCATGGCACGGCTGCCGCAGCTGGATGCGCCCTTCCGCGAACGGCTGGCCACCCTGAAGGCCGAGGGGAAGACGCTGCGCTACGTGGGCTCGCTGTCCGAGGGCGGCTGCCGCGTGGGCCTGCTGCCCGTGGATGCGGACCATCCCTTCATCGCCATCAAGGGTGGCGAGAACGCCCTGGCCCTGCTCACGGAGCGCTACCAGCCCCATCCCATGGTCATCCGCGGCTACGGTGCCGGCGCCGAGGTGACCGCCGCCGGCGTGCTGGCGGACATCCTGCGGCTGGTGCCCCCGGGCGCCCGCCCGGCCCGGAGGCTGTGATGGCGGGCCTCTCGGACCTGCCGGCCACGGGCCTGGTGGCCTACGCCCCCGCCAGCATCGGCAACCTGGCCGCGGGCTTCGACCTGCTGGGCGCGGCCCTGGCGCCCCTGGACGGCAGCCTGCTGGGGGACCTGGTGCACGTGGACCATGCGCCGGAGTCCTCCTTCCAAATCACGGGCCCCTTCGCCGCGGCGCTGGCGGACGACATCCGCCCCAACCTCGCGCTGCGGGCCCGCGACCTCTTTGTCGAGGCGGTGCGGGCCGGGGGCGAGGAGGTGGGTCCCTTCGCCATCACGCTGGAGAAGCGCCTGCCCGTGGCCAGTGGCCTGGGTTCCAGCGCCAGCTCCATCGTGGCCACCCTGGTGGCGCTGCAGGCCCTCTGCGGCGAGCCCCTGAACGGCTCCGACCTGCTGGACCTGGCGGGTCGGGCCGAGGGGCTCACCAGCGGCGGCCGGCACCTCGACAACGTGGCGCCTTCGCTGCTGGGCGGGCTCCAGCTGATGGTGCCCGGGCGGGACGGCGCGCCCGCCACCCGCCGGCTGCCCTGGCCGTCGGACCTGCTGCTGGTGGTGGTGCATCCGGCCTACCAGCTGTCCACGGCGAAGAGCCGCGGCGCGCTGCCGGAGCGCCCGGACTGGAGCGCCACCGTGGACTTCGCCGGCAACCTGGCGAGCCTGGTACAGGCCCTCCACAGCGGGGACCGCGCCCTCCTCGCCCGTTGCCTGCGCGATCCCATCGTGGAGGTCCACCGCGCACCGCTGGTGCCCGGATTCCACGCCGCCCAGGCCGCGGCGAGGCAGCTGGGCGCCCTGGGCTGCAGCCTGTCGGGCTCGGGCCCCTCGGTGTTCGCCGTGGCCGAAGACGAGGCCCAGGCCGCGGCCATGGCCGATGCCATCTGCGGGGCCTTCGCTGGGGCCGGACTGGAGAGCCGGGGCTGGGTCTGCGCCCTGGATCCCGATGGCGCCCGCGTGCTCACCCCCGGTTCCAGCCACCCAGGACGCGAGGCCCACCCATGAGACTGGTCAGCACACGCACGCCCGACCTTGCCGCAACCTTCGTGGAAGCTGCGCAGATGGGCCTCGCCCCCGATGGCGGCCTCTTCGTGCCCGTCGAGATTCCGCGCTTCGCCGACGTGCCCGACCTGCTCAGGCTGGATTTCGCCACCCGCGCCACGGAGATCCTCCATCGCCTGCTGGGCGACGAGTTCCCCCGTGCCGTGGTCGAGCAGCTGGCGTGCTCCGCCTTCACCTTCCCGGCGCCGCTGGTGCCGGTGGACGGGCGCAGCTCGGCCCTGGAGCTCTTCCACGGGCCCACTCTGGCCTTCAAGGACTTCGGCGCGCGCTTCCTGGCCCGGGTGCTGGCACTGGGTGCGGAGGGTCACCGCCGCACGGTGCTCACCGCCACGTCCGGCGACACCGGCGCCGCCGTGGCCAGCGCCTTCCACGGCCTGCCCGGCGTGGACGTGGTGGTGCTGTATCCAGCGGGCCGCGTGTCGCCCCTGCAGGAGCGCCAGTTTGCTACCTGCGGCGGCAATGTGCTGGCGCTGGCCGTGGACGGCGCCTTCGACGACTGCCAGCGGCTGGTGAAGGGGGCCTTCGAGGATGCGGAGCTGGTGGCGCGCCTGGGCCTGACGTCCGCCAACAGCATCAACATCGCGCGGCTCCTGGCCCAGACGCTCTACTACTTCGAGGCCGCGGCACAAGTTGAAAGCGACTCGCCCCTGGTGGTCTCCGTGCCCAGCGGCAACTTCGGCAACCTCACCGCGGGCCTCTGGGCGCAGAGGATGGGCGCTCCGATCTCCGCCTTCGTGGCCGCCACCAATGCCAACCGGGTGGTGCCGGACTACCTCGACACCGGCGTGTACCAGCCCAAGGCTTCGGTGGCCACGCTGTCCAACGCCATGGACGTGGGCGCCCCCAGCAACTGGGAGCGCATCTTCGCGCTGTTCGGCGGCGACCACGATGCCATGGCCGGCGCCCTGCGCTGGGGCAGCTGCAGCGATGCGGAGACGGAACGGATCGTCATCGACCTGGATCGCGCGGGCTACCTGGCGGATCCCCACGGTGCCGTGGCCTACCACGTGCTGCAGGCCAACCTGCGCGAGGGCGAGCGGGGCATCTTCCTCGCGACGGCCCACCCTGCGAAGTTCATGGAGGCCCTGGCCCCGGCCCTGGGCCGTCAGCTCCCGCTGCCGAAGTCGCTCAGCGACCTCCTGGAGCTGCCGCTGCTCAACGAGCCCCTGGCCGCGGACCAGGCCGCGCTTCGGCGTCGACTGAGCTGAGCTGCCTACTTGGCCTGCAGGCTCTCGATATGGCCCGTCAGATTGGCCACGCGGATGCGGACCACGGGCTCCTGGCTGTTGTTCAGGCTGAGGAAGAAGGGCCCCCACACGGGCATGTCCTTCAGGCCGTGGGTCTGGGTGCCCACCTCGCCGCGGATCACCTTCGCCACGTGGTCCTTGGGGAAGACGCCCTTGTTCTGGGCGGCCAGCATGGTCAGGTCGGGCACCGCCGTCTTCAGGTGCTGGGCCACGGGGCCATCGCCCAGGCCCTTGGGCCCGTGGCAGCTGGCGCAGTAGGCCAGGTACATCTCCGAGCCCGAGGCCGGCGAGGTGTAGCGGGCAGGGACCTTCTTGATGGCCGGGCTCTGGGCCAGGACGGGCAGGGCGAAGGCGGCGAGGAGGAGGGCAACGACGGGCTTGGACATGGGGTGCTCCACGGAAACGGGGGAAGGAAGATGAGTCCGGCCTCTGGCGTGAGCCAGTAGAACAGGAGCCGCGGCTCCCGAACAGACCCTAGGAGCCCTGGACCGCCAGGACCTGCCGGATCACCCGCGTATCGGTGTAGGGGTCCACGGGGGCGGGGATCAGGTCCGCGGGACGGGCCGGCGTTCCGGGCGGCAGGCCGGGCAGGATGACGTCCACGGTCAGGTGGGATCCCGGCTGGGGTTCCAGCTCGAAGGTGAGGCTCGCCGGGGGGGCGAACCAGTGGAGCCGCCGGACGGCCGGGAGGGGTTTGCCATCCTGGGTCATCCCCGACATGGGCGTGTCCGCCGATAACACCAGGGCCAGCGCCCGTTCCGGGAGGGTGATGGTCAGGCGCTTCCCGTCCTGGAGCAGCGAGGGTCGGGGCAGATGGAAGACTGGGGCCGGGCTGGCGTGGGCGCGCCGCCCCCCGAAGCGGATGTCCTCGGCCGGCTCAGTCATCAGGGACCGGGTCCAGGCATCGGGCATGTGGAAGCTCACCCACTGCGCTTTCCCCGTGGCCGCGTCTTCGAGGTAGGCCAGGGTGCTGAGGCGAGGGCCGGTCCTGGTGGCTCCGACTGCGAAGCAGAGCACCGCGGCACTCAGGCCGGCGGCGGGCAGCACCCAGAGACGCGTCTGGAACGGGCGCCGCAGGAGCGGCAGCAGTGGCATCAGCCCGAAGGCGACCAGAAGCCCCAGGAAGAACGGCAGGCCGAAGCCCAGCAGGAGGGCGAGGTTGTGCCAGACGGGGGGGAAGAGCAGCAGCAGTGGAAGGGCGGCGACCCAGGGCTTCTCCCACCAAAGCCCCAGCAGGGCGAAGAGCAGGGGCCAGAGCAGGAAGTAGGTGGCGCCGGGCAGGATGGCGGTGGCGGCCACGAGGGCCAGCAGCCACCAGAGCAGGGCCCCCAGGGTGAGGCCCCGGACTTCGAAGCGGCGGAGCGCCCAGCCCCACACCAAGGCCAGGGTGGTCAGCGCGGTGGCGAGCAGGGCCGCCTCGAACCAACGCACGCCGTAAGGATCCTGGTTGGGGATCCCCTGGCGGAAGGGCTTCACCAGGACTTCCAGGCCGCTCGCCGTGAGGGCGCCAACGATCAGGCTGCCGAGCGCCAAGCCCGTGCCGGCCAAGAAGCTTTTCAAGACCCCCGGCCCGCGCCGGAGGCGCCAGAGCAGGGCGGCGAAGGCGGCCAGGGCCAGCGCGGTCAGGGGCCAGGCCAGGGTGGCGGGATAGAGCAGCAGGATCCGGCCCAGCAGGTCGAAGTAGATGGCTTCGCCCCGTCCGGGTCGGGCGATGGCTCCGAGATCGGCGGCGAGGAAGTGGCGACCGAGGGCAAGGGCCGTGTCCCCGTGCTGCTGGAGACTGCCCTGATCCAGGCCATCCGGCGTGTCGAGCGCGGTGTGGTAGTGCTGCCAGCGGCCCACGAAGGCGAAGTTGAGCCCGGCCATGCCCGCCTGCTTGAGCACGGTCAGGTCCGTGTCGTTGGGCAGCAGCTTGTAGAGAGCGTACATCAGGGAGGAGGCATGAGGCCTGGGGGCGGCCACGGCGAACTCGCGCATCAGGGGCAGGTTGCCCTCGCTGGTCTCGAACATGAAGACCGGCCCGCCACCGCCCCGCGCCTCAAAGTTGAGGGCCAGGGCGGGGGATTTCCCTTCGAGCGCATCGACATGGGCCTGGGCACCCAGGAGGCCCACCTCTTCGGCATCGGTGATGAGGATGCGGAGCGTGTTCCGGCTGGGCGCCAGGGCCCGGGCCGTTTCGAGCAGCGCAGCCACGCCGGCGGCATCGTCGCCCGCGCCGGGGCCGGTGCCATGCGAGTCGTAGTGCGCCATGAGCAGCAGGGTGCCGGTGGGGGCGCTGCCGGGCCTCTCGGCGACGATGTTCTCCACGGTCGCCAGAATCAAGTCACGGTCGCCGTGGACGCGCCAGGCCACCCGCTTCTGGACAGTGGTGGTGAATCCGAGCTGCCGGAAGGACGCGACCAGCTGGTCGCGGACGCGGTCATGTTCGGGCGTGCCCGGCGGGTGCGGCGCCCGTGCGAGCTCGCGCACGTGGACCATGGCCCGCTCCGCGGAGAAGCGATCGGCGGGGGCGCTGGCCGGGACCGGGTCCGGCGGTGCCTGCAGGACCATCACGCCGGCGGTGATGAGGCCCAGCAGCAGCAGGGTGGCGAGGGGGCGCTGCAGCAGGTTCATCGCGGGGGCCGGCTGTCGTCAGATCCCGTCCGCGATGAGCACCGCCGGGATGAAAGGCAGGTCCCTGGCTTCGGCCGGCGTCTTCATGCCCCACAGGGCCAGGCGGTCGGCATGGGGCGCCCAGAGTTCGGGCCGGGCCTTCACGGCCTTGAGGGGCGGGTGCAGCCAGAGGGCTTCGGGCAGGTCGGCCAGTTCCTCCGCGGTGAGGTCCAGGGCCTCGTCGGTCTCCCAGAGGAAGCCGCAGCGGGCAGTCTCACAGGCGGCCCACAGCTGCAGGACTTCGCTGTGCTCGAAGCTGCTGAACAGCACGCGGTCCAGGGCCTCGGCGGCCTCCACCGTGGCCAGGGCCTGCTGCCAGCCGGGCTCGCCCTTCAGTTCGACGTTGATGAGCCTGGCGGGCAACTCCAGGGCGTCCGCCAAGTGGGGCACGGCCTCGCCGTTCTTCAGGGGCGGCAGCTCGGCTGCCTTCATCTGCCGCAGGTGCCCGGAGCCTTTCGCCGTGCGGGCCAGGTCCTCGTCGTGGAGTACGAGGCAGACGCCGTCCCGGGTGGGCTGGACGTCCAGTTCGAAGCCGTCCATGCCCGCGGCCAGGGCCGCGCGGAAGGCCTCCAGGCTGTTCTCCAGGTGCTTCGAGGACAGTCCCCGGTGGCCAAGGATGAGGGAACGGGTGGAGGGCATGGCGACTCCCGGATCAGAGGTTGATTCTGCCTGGAAAGCCCGTCGCGCGGGGCCCCCCCCGCACGGGATTCCACCTTTGGCCGGATGATGCCGATGATATGAGTCTGCACTTGGGCGCTCGCGGAGAGGAATCTAGAATGCGGATCCTGCTGGTGGACGGCAATGCGGACCTGCTCCAGGAGATCCGGCGCGCCTTCTGGAAGCGCCATCGTTCCTGGGAGGTCCTCCTGGCCCAGACGGGAGCCGAGGCCGTCCAGGCGCTGGCCCGCGACCCCGTGGACATCGTGATCTCGGACATGGCGCTGCCGGACATGGAGGGCGCCGACCTGATCCACCAGGTGCGGGACCTCCAGCCCGGGGCAGTGCGCATCGCGCTGGCCGACCACCCCCTCGCCGAGTGGCTGGAGCGGGTGGAAGGGGACCTGCACCGCCTCTTCATCAAGCCGCTGGATCCGGAGTTCCTCATCGGGGCCGTCGAAAGCCTGGACATCGAGGACGATGAGGCGAGCGTCCGGGCGGTACGCGCCTTCGTGGGCGGCCTGGGCCGGATCCCGAGCCTGCCGAGCCTCTACTCGGAGCTGGTGGCGCTTCTCCAGCGCGAGGATGCCGGCATGAACGACGTGGCCCGCCTCATCCGCAGGGATCTCGGCGTGGCGAGCCAGGTCCTGAAGCTGGCCAACTCGGTCCACTGCGCCTCGGACCGCCCCGTGGCGGAGCTGGGCCGGGCCGTGGCCATGCTGGGCGTGGATTCGCTGCGCTCCCTGGTGCTGTTCCGGGGGCTCATCTCCGGCGTGGATTCCCCGCGCCCCCAGGGCCTCGACCTCGAGAAGCTCTGGTTCCATTCCTTCGAGGTGGCCACGGGAGTCCGCAAGCTGGTGGTCCTGGAGGGTGAGACGCAGCTGGCCGACCTCGCCTTCTCCGTGGGACTGCTGCATGACATCGGCCTGGTGGTCCTGGCCACCGATCCGTCGGGCCGCTACCGGGCCATCCTGGAACAGGCGCAGACGAGCCGGACCCCATTGGCGGTGCTCGAGCACGACACCTACGGCGTGGATCACGCCCAGGTCGGTGCCCACCTGCTCAACCTCTGGGGCCTGCCGCCCGCCTTCTGCCGCCCCGTCCGGGAACACCATGCACCGCCCCCGGGGGGAGAGGGCTTCCCCCTGTCCGCCGCGCTGCACCTGGCGGACGCCCGCCACGGCGGGGCAAGACCGCGGGCATCTTCGCCGATGGAAGGTGGGGTCTGCATCCGCATGTGCTGAGCGATCCCGTGCGCTTCGCCCGCTGGAAGGCCTGCCTGGCCATGGACGGCGGAGACTCTGCCTAGAGCACCTTTCCCGGGTTGAAGATGTTCTGCGGATCCAGGGCCTGCTTGATGGCGCGCAGGGCCCGCAGCTGGGCCGGATCAGCCAGGGCCAGGAAGGCCTTGCGTTTGGCCAGGCCGATGCCGTGTTCTCCGCTGAGGGTGCCGCCCAGGCTGAGGGCCAGCCGGAAGAGATCCATGAGCTGCTGCTCCAGCTGGGTGGGCTCGGCCTCGCCCGCGGCCAGCAGGTTCACGTGCAGGTTGCCGTCCCCCAGATGGCCGTAGGTGACGGCGGGAATGCCGAGGCGGTCGAGCCCGGTGAAGAACTCCCGGAGGCGGCTGCGGGGCACCACGATGTCCTCGCTGACCTTCTTCGGATGGCGCTCCTTCAGGAAGGCGCTGGTCATGCGGCGCACGGCCCAGATGCCCTGGCGCTGGCGCGCATCGGAGGCGATCTCCAGGC
This sequence comes from Geothrix sp., assembly GCF_030219325.1. NCBI lineage: Bacteria > Pseudomonadati > Acidobacteriota > Holophagae > Holophagales > Holophagaceae > Geothrix > Geothrix sp. The sequence goes on from NZ_CP126625.1 coordinate 444,092, forward strand.
CGTCGGCCAGGGGCCCCAGCAGGTCGAGCAGGCCCTCGAGGAAGGGTTCCGAGGTGCAGCCGCGCTCATCGAATTCGAGGATGGCCAGGGCCTCGCCGGGCAGGCGCCGGGCCTCCTCCGGGCCGTGGGCGCGCAGCTCCGCCAGCACGGCGGGGTCGAAGAACTCGAAGGCGCTGGGCAGGTAGCCCGCGCCGCAGAGGCGCCCCGGCAGATCCAGCAGATCCTCCCAGCGTTTCACGGGAAGCAGGAGGGTGGCGAATTCCCGCGGCAGGGGCGTGAGGCGCAGGGTGGCGCCCACGATGAAACCGAAGAGGCCCTCACTGCCGATGAGCAGCTGGCCGAGGTTGGGGCCGGCGTTGGCCTTCACGCTGCTGATGCCGAAGGTGTGCACCTCGCCATCCTCGAGCAGGGCGTCCACGGCCAGGACCCAGTGGCGGGTCATGCCGTACTTGCAGGCATTGGGGCCGCCGGCGTTGGTGGCGAGGGTGCCGCCCAGGGCACAGCTCTCCCAGGAGTTCGGGTCCGGCGGGTAGAAGAATCCCTGGGCTTCGGCCGCAGCCTTCACCTCGCGGAGGGGCGCGCTGGCCGGGGCGCTGAGGCAGAGGTCCTGGGGCGACACCTGGATCTCGCCGGGCCACTCGGAGAAGTCCACCACCACGGAGCGTCCGGTGGGGAGGCAGCCGCCGGCCTTGCCGGTGCCGGCGCCCCGGGGCACGAGCCCGAAGCCTTCGGACTTGGCCCGGGAGACCAGCTCGCGGAGGGCCCGGGGACCGTGGGGCTTCACCACCGCCAGGGGCAGGACGCCGCGCAGGTGGGATTCGTCCTGGAGGAAGGGCGCCAGATCGCCCGGATCCAGGAGGACCTTGGCCTCGGGTAATTCCAGGAAGGCGTTCATGGATCCAGTGTGACGGATTCAACTTCCCCCAGGTAAGCTGGCCCTCATGTCACCGTCCTACGCGCCGTCCCCCCGGGCCCGCCGGGGCCGGTATTTGCAGATCCTGGGCCATGTGACGCCTTGGCTTGTGCTGATGCTGGGACTCGGCGGGACGATCTGGGCCTGGCGCGCCCTGACGCTGCAGGAGCGCTCGTTCCAGACCAGCCGCCTGGATGGGGCTCTGGCCCAGACCCGGGAGGCGGTGGAGCACCGCGTCGAGGAGCAGACCAAGCTGCTGCTCGGGGCCCAGGGCCTGGTGGTGGGGCGGCCCCACCTGGTGGCCGAGGATTGGCGGGCTTTCGTCGCCAGCCTGGACCTGCGGCGCCTCTCGCCGGGGACGCGGCTGCTGGGCTTCGTGCCCCGCGGGGTCTTCGAAGGGCGACCGGGCGCCTCGCCCATGCTGGAGCGGGAAGGGGACGCGGTCCTGATGGGGTCCAGGGGGCTGCTGAGTCTCCCCGGCTTTCAGGAAGTGGCGGCCAGGGCGAGGGACCTGGGTGAGCTCTCGGTGTCCGGGCGGCTGGATCTACCGGGCGAGCAGGTGCCCTCCATCGCCTTCGTGTTCCCCGTCTTCCGGGATTTTGCCGTTCCGGCCGATCAGGCGGCCCGCCGGGCGGGCTTCCAGGGGCTGGTGGTCTGCCTGGCCGATGGCCATGAGATGTTCCGGTCCATGTATGGAGCCAGCCCCATCGCCGACCTGGACGTGGAGATCTATGACGAACCGTCCTGCCGGGCGGAGGGGCTGCTCTACGACCGCGATCTGTGCATGACGAGGCAGGGTTCGGCCACCGCCTACCGCTCCGGGGCCAGACACACGCTCATGTCGGTGGGCGGCAAGCGATGGACGCTCGTGGTGGGCTTCCTGCCGGCCGAGGCGGGCCCCCTTGTCGACCGGCCGCGCATGGTGGCGATCGGGGGGGCCTTGGCGAGCCTGCTGGCCTTCGGGTTGACCCTGTTCCTGGCCTATGGCCGCTCAAAGCTGGAAGGGCTGGCGCACCAGCTCCGGGAGAGCGAGGCCAGGTTCCGGTCCGTGGCAGAGACGGCCTCCTGCGCGATCTTCATCTATTCCGACCGCATCGAGTACATGAACGAGGCCGGCTCCCGGATCACCGGCTTCTCCCTGGGCGAGATCGTGGGACTGCCCTTCTCGAAGCTGGTGCATCCCCTGGACCAGGAGCTGGTGTCCTCCCGCGCCAGGGCCCGACTTCGGGGCGATTCCGTGCCCCTCCGGTACGAGTTCCGGCTCCAGACCAAGCAGGGTGAGACCCGGTGGATCGATTTCGCCGCCGGAACGGTGACCCTGGGTGATCAGGTATATGGCCTGGGCACGGCCTTCGACGTCACGGAGCGCGTGAAGGCCAACGAAGCCCGGCTCAAGGTCGAACGCAAGCTGCTGGAGGCGCAGCGGCTGGAGAGCCTCGGACTGCTGGCCGGGGGCGTGGCGCACGATTTCAACAACCTGCTGACGGTCATCCAGGGTAATGCGGGCATGGTGCGCGAGGCTGTGGACGATCCGGAGCTGGCCCAGACCTGCCTCTGGAACATCGAGGAGACCTGTCGCCGGGCCTCGGACCTCGTGCGGCAGATGCTCGCCTACTCGGGACGGGGCACCGTCCAGTTCCAGCGGCTGGACCTGAACCGCCTGATCCAGGACATCGCGCAGCTGCTCAGCGTGTCCATCGCAAAATCCATCACCCTGAAGTACGACCTGGCCGAAACCCTGCCCCCGGTCTCGGCCGACGCCGCCCAGCTCCAGCAGGTGGTGATGAACCTGGTCACCAACGCAGCGGAGGCCATCGGCGAGGCGGAGGGCACCGTGACCCTGCGCTCCGGGGTCCGCGAACTCGGCGAGACCGATGTGACCGGCCTGCGCGTGGCCGAGGCCCTGAATCCCGGTCTCTTCGTCTTCCTGGAAGTGGTGGATACCGGCTCGGGCATGGACGGGGAGACCCAGGCCCGCATCTTCGATCCCTTCTTCACCACCAAGTTCACGGGCCGCGGCCTCGGCCTGGCGGCCATGCAGGGCATCGTCCGAAGCCATGGCGGTGGCGTGGACATCCAGAGCCGACCGGGCACGGGAACCCTCTTCCGGGTCTACCTGCCCGCACAGAGCGGGGCGGTCCACCCCGTGGCGGTCCCGGAGCCTGCCGCGGACCAGACCAGGGTGGTTGGAGAGGGCCTGGCGTTGGTGGCCGATGACGAGCCGGGCATCCGCGATTTCGCCCGGCGCGTCCTGGAGCGCACGGGGTTCGAGGTCATCGTCGCGGAGGATGGCCTCGAGGCCATCGAGCATGTGCGCGCCCATCAGGGGGAGCTGCGCCTCGTGCTGCTGGACCTGACCATGCCGAAGCTGGGGGGCGAGGAGGCCCTGCTGGACATGCGGGCCATGGGGTACGCCGGCCCGGTCATCCGGTGGAGCGGGTACGTCCTGAACGAGGTCGCACCGGACCCCAAGGCCCCCTTCCTGCGGAAGCCCTTCAGCGCGGGCGAATTGCTGGCGGCGGTGGGAAGGGTCCTGAGCTGACCTGGTCTCCGGTCAATTGACCAGCGTCCCCACAGGCTCCCCATTGACCGCGGCCACGAGGTTGCCAGGCTTGTTCATGTCGCGACCACCGGGTGACGGAGCAGGCTCCTGTGGAGCCTGCGTAGTCGGGACCCGGTGAGGAGCGAATCAGGCTGGAGTGGGTCGGGAACGGACGCCGGTTGAGCCCGTGGAATCGGGATCTTGTAAGGAGCGAATCACGCTTACCCGTGCACTGGAATTTTGAGGTTTCAGTTGACCAGCGTCCCCACAGGCTCGCCATTGACCGCGGCCACCAGATTGCCGGGCTTGTTCATGTCGAAGACGAGGATGGGGAGCTTGTTGTCCATGCACAGCGCGATGGCGGGCGCGTCCATGACCTTCAGCCCCTTCTCGAGCACGTCCTGGAAGCTGATGTGGTCGAAGCGGGTGGCGGTGGGGTCCTTCTTGGGGTCGGCGGTATAGATGCCATCCACGTTGGTGGCCTTCATGACCACTTCGGCGTTGACCTCGTTGGCCCGCAGCGCGGCGGCGGTGTCGGTGCTGAAGTAGGGGTTGCCGGTGCCCGCGCCGAAGATGACCACGCGGCCCTTCTCCAGGTGGCGCGTGGCGCGGCGGCGGATGTAGGTCTCGGTGACCTTGGGCATCTCCAGGCCGCTGAGGGTGCGGGTGTGCACCCCTTTGTGCTCTAGCGCGTCCTGCAGGGCCAGGGCATTGATCATGGTGGCCAGCATGCCCATGTGGTCGGCGGTGGTGCGGTCCATGCCCTTGGTGGCGCCGGCCACGCCGCGGAAGATGTTGCCGCCGCCGATGACGAGGGCCACCTCCACCCCCATCTCGCGGATGGTCTTCACCTGGTCCGCGATCATGGACACCACGGCGGGATCGATGCCGCCCTTCTGCTCGCCCATGAGGGCCTCGCCGGAGAGCTTGAGGAGGATGCGCTTGAATCTCATGGGTGCTCCGGGAACTGGGTAAAGCCTAGCCCAAAAAAAGGGCGGCACGGATGCCGCCCTCGTTCGGTCGATTCAAAACCTTACTTGGCGGCGGCAACTTCCGCGGCGAAGTTCTCGCTGCGCTTCTCCAGGCCCTCGCCCATGATGTACTTCGTGAAGCGGCGGATGCTGAGCTTCTCGCCGATCTCCGCGGTCTTCTGCGACAGGTACTGCTGGATGGTGAGGTCGGGGTTCATGATGAAGGGCTGCTCGAGGAGGCAGACCTCCTTGAAGATGCTGTTCATCTTGCCCTCGACGATGCGCTCGACGATGTTGGCGGGCTTGCCGGTGGCCAGGGCCTGCTCGGTGGCGATGCGCTTCTCGGTGTCCAGGAAGTCCTGGGTGACCTCGTCCTTGGTGACGAAGCGGGGCGCGGGATCGGCGGCCGCGATGTGCATCGCGATCTCCTTCACCAGGCGCTGGAAGGCCTCATTGCGGGCCACGAAATCCGTCTCGGAGTTCACTTCGACCAGCACGCCCACGCGGCCGCCGGGGTGGATGTAGGCTTCCACGATGCCTTCGGCGGCGATGCGGTCGGCCTTCTTGGCGGAGGCCGCCAGGCCCTTCTTGCGGAGCCACTCGTTGGCCTGCTCCATGTCGCCGTTGCTCTCTTCCAGGGCCTTCTTGCAGTCCATCATGCCGAGGCCGGTCTTCTCGCGCAGTGCCTTCACGTCTAGGGCGGTGAATGCCATGTCATCTCCTGATCGTTGGGGATTCAGAGCATCAGCCATCAGCGGGTGGACCACCGATGGCTGACGAATGGGTGGGTTTGGGTCTAGCCCTCGACTTCCATCTTTTCGGCCATCATCTTCTTCATGTCGTCGCTGTCGCCCTTGTCCCGGAAGGACTGGCGCCCCTCGAGGATGGAGTCGGCCACGCGCTCGGAGAAGAGCAGGATGGAGCGGATCGCGTCGTCATTGGCGGGGATCACGTAGTCCACCATGTCGGGATCGCAGTTGGTGTCCACGATGCCCACGACCTTGATGCCGATCTTCTTGGCCTCGGTGACGGCGATGTCCTCGCGGTGCGGATCGATGACGAAGATGACGTCGGGCAGGGCGCGCATGTCGCGGATGCCGTGGAAGGAGGCCTCCAGCTTCAGGCGGGTGCGGTTCAGGGTGAGCAGTTCCTTCTTGGAGAGCAGGGCCGTGCGGGCGGGATCGGCCAGGGTGGCCTCGATCTCGCGGAACTTCTCTAGGCTCTTCTTGATGGTGGCGAAGTTGGTCAGCATGCCGCCCAGCCAGCGGTTGTTCACATAGAAGGCGCCGCAGCGGGCGGCCTGCTCGGCGATGAGCTCCTGGGCCTGGGGCTTGGTGGCCACGAAGAGGAAGTTCTTCCCCTCGGAGGCGGACTTGGTGAGGAAGTTCGCGGCGGTGTTCCAGAGGCGCAGGGTCTTCTGGAGGTCAATGATGTAGATGCTGTTGCGGGCCCCGAAGATGTACTTCTTCATCTTGGGGTTCCAACGCTTGGTCTGGTGTCCGAAGTGGGCACCGGCCTCGAGGAGTTCCTTCATCTGGATGGCAGCCATGCTGGCCTCCCTGGTCAAGCGGCGAAGGCGCCGCGGGTGGGATGAAAGGCTTTGGGTTGGTTCCCTCGGCCCGAATCGTCCGCTTGCGCGGACCGGAAAAAGCAGAAGGGGGAACCGGTTGGCTCCCCCTTCCAGAGAACGACTAGCGCTTGCTGAACTGGAAGCGGCGACGGGCGGCCTTGCGACCGGGCTTCTTGCGCTCCTTCATGCGGGGGTCGCGGGTCAGGAGACCGGCGCCGCGCAGGAGGGACTTGAGCTGGTCGTTGTAGCCGAGCAGGGCGCGGGAGATGCCCATGCGGATGGCCGAGGCCTGGCCGGCGGGGCCGCCGCCGCACACGCTGATGATCATGTCGAACTTGCCGTCGAGGTCGGCCAGCACCAGGGGCTGGTGGACCATCATGCGGAGCACGGCGTTCGGGAAGTAGTTCTCGAGGCTGCGGCCGTTGACGGTGATCTTGCCGGTGCCGGGGCGCAGGAAGGCGCGGGCGGCCGCGCTCTTGCGGCGACCGGTTCCGTAGTTCTGGGAAATGGCCATGGGGTCCTCGCCTCTACTTCTGGATGGTCAGGATCTGGGGCTGCTGGGCGGACTGATCGTGCTCGGGGCCCGCGTAGACCTTGAGCTTGCGATACATCGCCCGGCCGAGGGGGCCCTTGGGCAGCATGCCCTTGACCGCGCTCTCGATGATGCGCTCGGGGAAGGTCGCCTTCATCACCTCGGCGCGGACTTCCTTCATGGAGCCGGGCTGGGTGGTGGTGCGGCGGTAGAACTTCTGCACGCCCTTCTTGCCCGTCAGCACGGCCTTGTCGGCGTTGATGACGATCACGTGGTCACCGGTGTCGAGGAAGGGGGTCCAGGTCGGCTTGTTCTTGCCGGAGAGGACGTCCGCCACGGCGGTGCTCAGGCGGCCCACGGCGACGCCGGTGGCGTCGACCAGGAACCACTGGCGCTTGACATCATTGGCTTTCGGGAAGTACGTGCTCATGGCCTGCTCCGGAATCACGTTCGATCCGCAAACACACCACCCCATGGGTGGAGAATTCACAGAAGGGAAAGCTTATCGCTGGCGGCCCGGAGGGTCAAGCCGGGATTTCTAGGCCTGGCCGCCGGCGAGGCGCCACAGCTCCTGAACGATGCGGGAGGCGGCCATGCCGTCCACCAGGGCCATGCCGTCCCGGACCTGCTCCTGGCGGTTGTCCTGGCCCTCGGGGCCCAGCCACTGGGCCAGGGCCTCCCGCACGATGGCCAGGTCAGCCTCGGGGCCCATGCCCAGGTCGAAGCAGCCATTGGCCAGGGCCAGGTCGGAGAGGATGCCGTGCTGGCGTTCGTTCTGGCCCCAGACGGTGGCGGGGACGCCCATGCAGAGGGCTTCCGCGAGGGTCACCCCGGCCGAGCACCAGATGGCGTCGAACTCCGGAATGCGGCGGGTGAGGCCCGGCAGGCTGCGCACCACGGTGCAGCCCGGGAAGGGATCTCCCTGGATGCCGTTGGGGGCGAGTACCGTGCAGGCGCCGCGCCAGCGGTCCTCGGCCGCGAGCCGGGCCAGGGTGTCGTAGGCCTTCTGGGCCAGGTTGGGTCCGTCGCTGCCGCCGAAGGTGACCAGCAGCTTGTGGACGGCCAGGGGCTGGAGCGGCATCCGCTTGGGCCGCAGGCCCAGGGCCGCCTTGTCGACCACGATGAAGTGCGAACCTCGCAGCACGCGACAGGGGCCGGAGGTGGTCTCGAAGGGGCGCACCTTGCAGCCGTTCACCACCTTCACGGGATGGTCCGGCCAGCGCACGCCCTCGAGGAAGGGCTGGAAGAGGAGGTCCGCCGACTCATGGGCATCGGTGTCGTCCTCCATCACGGCCACCTTCAGGGGCCGCAGGGCCTGGAGGAAGGCCGCGGTGGTGTCCCACTGGTCCACCAGGACCACGGCGGCGCGGGCCTTGAGCGCTTCGGGCAGCGGCGCGTGGAGGGCCTCGCCGAGGTCGCTCACCTCGCAGGCGAGGGGCTCGTCCAGGAAGGGATGGGTGCCGCCGCCCACGCGGCGGGCGCGGTCATCGCCCGTGATGGCGAGACAGACCTGGCCGCCGAGGCCGCGCCAGGCCTCCTGCAGGGCGAGGGCCCGGGCCACATGGCCCAGCCCAAGGCGCAGATCGGCGTGGACGCGGAGGATCAGCAGGGGGGACATGATCCGGAGAGTCTACCCGTCCTTTCAATGGAGGGGGAAGGGGATGCTCTTGGCCTGGGATTCGTGGAATGCTGGAGGCATCCACTGGAGATCGACATGTCCGATGCTTTTCTGACGCCCGCCCCCGGCGCCAAGGCTGCCAAGCTCTGCGGCATCCTGGCCATCGTCTTCGCCCTGACCTGCGTCGGCTTCCCCATCGCCATCGCCCTGGGCATCGTCGCGCTGGTGCAGCAGGCCAAGGCCAAGCGCCTCGCCAAGGCGGAGCCTCAGACCTACCAGCCCGTGCCGGCCACGGGCCTGGTCACGGGCATCATCGGGCTGGTGCTCCCGGTCCTGATGCTCCCCTTCGTCGGCATCGTCAGCGCCATCGCCATCCCGGCGCTTCTCGGCCAGCGCGAGCGGGCGCGGGAGGTGGCCGTGCAGGCCATGGTCGAGGCGGCCCGGCAGCAGGCGGAACTCATCGTGACGGACCTGCATGCCAAGGCCCCGGGCCAGGTCCCCTCCCAGGATGTGGTGATCCAGGCCCTGTCGCGGGATCCCGGAATCCTGGCCTTCAAGAACCCCTACAATCCCGCGGCGCCGGCCTTCAAGCGGGGAAAGGAAGGGGTGCTGGGCACCGTGACCGTCTATCCGGACATGGAGGAGGTGGGTGGCGTCACCACCTGGTCCGTCAAGTTCCGGGGGACCATCCGACGCGGCGGGCAGGAGCGACTGATCGAGGCCGAGGTCATCACCCACACCCAGGAGAAGGTCCACGGCCGCACCGAGGATGGCTGGGAGGTGGTCCAGCCGCCGGCGGAGCCCCCAGCGCAGAAGAATTGACGATCACGGATACGGATGCCCCTCGGCGAAGCCGGGCCGGGGGGCATCGATCTTCGGGGCCTCGGCGATGGGCCAGCCATCGGCGAAGTAGGCCTCCTTGTAGCGCACGTAGCGAGCCCAGACGCTGGTCGCGATCTCGCGCTGGCGGTCGCTGAGGGGCCCCTTCACGACCGCGGGCCAGCCCGCCACGAGGCTGTGGGGCGGCGCCTGGAAGCCTTCGCGGACCAAGCTGCCGGCGGCCACCAGGCAGCCCTCTCCGATCTCGGCACCATCCATGATGGTGGTGCTCATGCCGATGAGGGCGCCCCTGCGGATGGTGCAGCCGTGCAGCATGACGTTATGGGCCACGCTCACCTCCTCCTCGATCAGGAGAGGGCGGATCGTATTGGAGACGTGCAGGCAGCAGGCGTCCTGGATGTTGGCGCGGGCGCCGATGCGGATCCAGTTCACGTCGCCCCGGATGACGCAGTTGAACCAGATGCTGACGTCGTCGCCGATGCTCACGTCACCCAGGATCAGCGCACTGTCCGGGATGAACACGCGGCTTCCGATCTGAGGAACCATGCCTTGGAAAGGACGGATCATGCGCGTTCTCCGGGGTCTGAGTCTAGCTGGGGCCGGGTATCTCCGCCTCCCGGAGCCCGCCCGGGCGCCTGGGAAAGCGGCCGCGGACGGGTCCCTGGCTTCAGAGTACCCTGAGGGGATGACTGATCAGCTCATCCCCACCCGGCGTGCCTTCCCCGCGGACGACCCGATCTTCGCCCTGAATGCCGAAGCCCAGGCCCGCAAGGCCACGGGCGAGTCGATTCTCAACGCCACGGTGGGGGCCCTGCTGGATGAATCCGGGCAGCTGGTGGTGCTCGATTCGGTCATGGACCTGTGGCGGGAGCTGACGGCCCTGGAAGTGGCACCCTACGCCCCCATCGCCGGGGACCCCACGTTCCTGAATGCCCTGGTCCAGCGGCACTGGCCCTCGCTCCGTTCCGCCGGCGCCGCCTGCGCCACCCCGGGCGGCAGCGGGGCGATCTCCCTCTCCATGCGCAATTTCCTGGAGGCCGGCCAGAAGGTGCTCACCACCGCCCCGTACTGGGGGCCCTACGCCACCATGGCCGCGGAGAACGGCCTGAGCCTGGTCACCGCACCCTGGCCGGAGGCCAACCAGGCTCTGGACGCGGCCGCCTGGACCGGGGCCCTGCAGGCCCTGCTGAGGGATCAGGGGAGGGCGCTGATCATCCTCAATGATCCCTGCCACAACCCCACGGGGCGCAGCCTGAGCGTCGCGGATCGCCGGGCGTTCGCGGACCTTTTGCGCACCTGCTCCGCCCTGGGGCCCATCACCCTGCTCCTGGACTTCGCCTACCTGGACTACACGCGTGACCCGGCCTTCGTGGCGGCCGCACTGGCCGACTACGCGGTGCTGGGAGCCGAAGGCCGCATCCTGGTCGGGGCTTCCATGTCCCTGTCCAAGTCGATGACGCTGTATGGCGCGCGCTGCGGCGCACTGGCCTTCCCCTGGTGCACGGACCCGGCCCTGCAGGCCGCGCTCACCCAGTCCTGCCGCGGCACCTGGTCCAACTGCGCCAAGGCTCCCCAGGCCCTGCTCCTGCGTCTGGCGAAGGAGGGCAAGGCGCAGGAACGCCTGGCCGCCGAGCACCGCCACTGGTCCGACTTGCTGTCGGCCCGGGCCACGGCCCTGGATGCGGCCCTCGTCGAGGCGGCCATGCCGCCGGTCCACTGGATGGGGGGCTTCTTCGTCTGCGTGTCCGCGCCCGACCCCGAGGCCGTCTGCACACAGCTGAAGGCGCAGGGCGTCTTTACGGTGCCCCTGCCCGAGGGCCTGCGCGTGGGCCTCTGCGGCCTGCGGGCCTCGGAGGCTCCGCGCTTCGCCCAGGCGCTCCGGCAGGTCCTGTCGGTTCGCTGATTCGGACTTGGAAAGGCCCCCATCCTGGGGTATTCTGATCGACCGCGGGCGTATAACTCAGCGGTAGAGTGCTACCTTCACACGGTAGAAGTCCCAGGTTCGAATCCTGGTACGCCCACCACTCCAAGCCAAGGCCCTGATCGTGATCGGGGCCTTTTCTTCTTCCCGCCTGTTCTCTTTTCCCCGTCAGTCCTCCATCCCTCGGGAGCCTCCATGCCACTGATCCTCGCCACCCAGGTTCGCGCCGGGATGATCGTCAACTTCGAGAACGAACTCTGCCGCGTCATCAGTGTCGAGCACCAGACCCCCGGCAACCTGCCGGCGCGGGTCCAGGTCAAGATGAAGCGCCTGAAGGACGGCATCAACCGCGAGAACCGCTTCGGCAGCTCCGACAAGGTGGACAAGGCCAGCCTCGAGCAGCACATGCTCGAGTTCCTCTACGAGGACGGGGACAACCTCGTCTTCATGAACAACGAGACCTACGAGCAGCTCGAAGTCAGCAAGGACATCCTCGGCGAGGACATGGTCTTCCTCGAGCCCAACATGCAGGTGGAGATCGAGTTCTACGAGGGCCAGCCCATGGGCGCCACCCTGCCCCCCAGCGTGGTCCTGGAGATCGTGGAGACCGATCCCGTCATGAAGAACGCCAACGCCACGGGCTCGTACAAGCCCGCCAAGCTGAACAACGGCATCAGCGTGGGCGTACCCCCCTACATGGAAGCGGGGCAAAAGATTCGTGTGAACACCGTCGACCGCACCTTCATGGAGCGGGTGAAGTAGCTGTCTGGATCTCGAGCCTGACGAGGCTGGTTCCCGGACCGGGCCACGCCTCATCTCCGGGTTTGGATGGGGAGGGTCGGCGCCCTTCGGAACGGAATCAGCCACCCTCAAGGTGACCTGATCAAATGCCGATACAGAGCAGTAGGCAGAAGCCGCCGGGACCTTGTCCTTTATGATTTTCCCCGGACGAAATTCCAACCCCGCGGTAAAGTACTGGTCGGTTGGTTCCCGGGGGCGTGACCTAGGTCACAATCGGACGGGAATTATGCGATAACAGACTGATTCACCCGGTGGAGCCCCATGCCTCAAGCAGTCCTCAACCTGAGAAGGATCGAGTTCCTGGCCGGGCTGCCGATGAACGCGGCCGAGGAGATGGCCAGCATCGCCGAACTCCGTCGCTTCCCGGATGGCGCCCGCGTCTACACCCAGGGCGACCTGGTCTCGGGGATCTACGTCGTGGTCAAGGGCGGGCTGAAGGTCTTCCGCACCGATGGCCGGGGGCGGGTTCAGGTGCTCCAGTTCCTCAAGGTGGGCGACTGCGTGGGTGAAGTGCCGGTCTTCGACGGCGGCCCCACACCCTCCAGCGCCGAATCCCACGGCGAGACCGAGTGCTGGCTCATTCCCGCGGCACCGCTGCGCCAGATCGTGCATCGCCATCCCGAAGTGGCCGAGATGATCATCCACCACTTCACCGCCAAGGTGCGCCACCTGGTGACCCTGGTCGAAACCCTCAGCCTGCACAGCGTCCCCGAGCGCGTGGCCCAGCTGCTGCTGGAGGCCCACGAAGCGAATCCCATGCGATCCCTGGTGGAGTTCCAGGAAACGCAGGAGGACTTGGCCCAGTGCATCGGCGCCAGCCGCGAAGCCTTCAGCCGCGCCCTGCGCCTGCTGACGGACCTCGGACTGATCCAGAGCACCTTCCCGGTGGTGCGCATCCTCGATCTCGGGAAGCTGCAGCGCTACGCCAAGGGCTAGCCTCTGCTCCAAAAACGCTGCGCGTTTTTGGAGCTAGGAAAAGCTCTCTTTCTATCTCCAAATCGCCGCAGGCGATTTGGAGCAGGGAACGGCTAGATGACGGGCAACCACCTCACCTTGGCCCCGGCCTCCTGGCCGGGGCTGTCGATCCAGGCGAAGCCATCGGCCCTGGCCAGGGTGATCAGGTCTGCGGAGCCCTTGCCCGGCAGTGGCTCGAGGCGCCCCTCCACCAGGCGGCAGGGATGGAGCAGGGGGCGGTCGCCCTTGTGCTTCACGGGGGCGCTCAGGCGGCCCCTGCGCCACGGATCCGGCGCGTCGCGGCCCTCCAGCCGGGCCAGGGCCGGTCGCAGGAAGAGCAGCGCATTCAGGTAGGCCGATACCGGATTCCCCGGCAGGCCCAGCACCAGCAGGTCCCCCAGCAGGGCGGCCAGCATGGGTTTGCCGGGCTTGAGGCGGATGCGGTGGAAGAGGACCGTTGCGCCGAGATCCCTGAGCACCGCAGGCAGGTGGTCGTGGTCCCCCATGCTCACGCCGCCGGAGGTCAGCAGGATGCGGATGTCCCCTGGGTTTCGCAGGGCCGCCGCCAGGGTCGCGGGGTCGTCCGCCAGGGCCGGGCGGAGGTCCACCTCGGCACCAAGGATGTGGGCCAGGGCCGCGAGCATGGGGCCGTTGGAATCCCGGATCTGATGCGGGGCCGGCGATGGCACCAGCTCGTCGCCGGTGGAGGCCACGCCCACCCGGATCCGGGACCGCGCGGGCATGGGCTGGCCCTCCTGCGCCAGGAGGGCGATGCGGGCGGCATTGAAGGGGGTTCCCGCGGGCAGCAGCAGGTCTCCGCCGCGGGCCTGGTCGCCCTGGCGGCGGACATGGTCCCCGGACGTCGGGTCGATGGCCGGGAGGACCAGCCCCCCGACGGGCTCGAGCTGCTCGACCGGGACGATGGCATCGGCCCCTGCGGGCAGCGCGGCGCCGGTCATGATGCGAACGGCTGTGCCGGGCGTGACGGTGAAGGCCGCGGGATCGCTGCCGGCGAACAGGGTGCCCAGGATCCGTCGTGGCGCGCGGCCCTCCGAGGCCTTCAGCGCGATGCCGTCCATGCTGGCGCGGTCCGTGGCGGGGTCGTCCCGCTCGGCGCGAACCTCCGGCAGCGAGGGGGCGGGCAGGGCCTCCCATAGGCGCTGGAGGGCCTCCTCCAGAGGCAGCAGGTCGGGGTGGTCGCAGCTCATCGCCATGCCTCGATCATAGGGGTTCCAGGCTCAACGGAGTTTTTCCGCCCGGTCCGCCGCGGGCTCCCTCGGCCACTGGGGGAGCCTCAGCCGTTCTTCGAGGGACGCCCTTCCGCTTCCTTCTGATGGCGGATGTCCATGAGCTGGAGGTCCCGGATGGTGGCCTCGGTCATGGAGGAGGTCACCTGGGTCTTCACGGCGGCCCAGGCATCGTGCAGCGGGCAGGGGTGATCGCCGCCGCAGGTGGGGAAGCCCATGATGCAGCCCTCCATCGCGTCCGGGCCCTCCAGGGCCGCCACCACTTCGCCGACGGTGATGCGGTGGGAGGGGCGAGTGAATCGGAAGCCGCCCTTCGGACCGCGCACGGATTCGAGGATGTCCGCCTGGACGAGGCCCTGCAGGATCTTCGCGAGGTAGGGGCCGGGCAGGTCCAGCTTGGAGGACAGATCCTTCGCCAGGCTGAAGGACCCGTCTTCGGGCAGGGCCGCGAGGGCGCGGAGGGCATAGCCGGTGGCCGTGGAGTAGAGCATTCAGGAATCCTTGTTCTGAATCGAGCATCCGACTCAATGATTCAGGAGTCCAGCCCCCTTGTGACCGATGTCAGGGATCCAGGTCAAAGCAGCGCGCGCCAGAGCAGGGCGAGCCCGATGACGCTCAGGCCGCCCTCGCGCCAGCCGAGGGTGCGGGCCGGGACCAGGCGGTACGGGGCCAGGGCCCGCAGGTAGAGCAGGACCGTCCAGGCGGTCCACAGGATTCCCGCCACCCCGCGGGTTGCCAGCAGGAGGGCCGATGAGCCGACCAGCAGGGCGTGGAGGACATGGACGATGATCATCCGCCGCCGCAGGTCCGAATGCCCAATCCCGTGGGCCTGGCCCAGCCACCGGCGCACGTGGGCCAGGTTGGCGCTGCCGACGAGGGTGACGAACCACCAGGCGCGGAGGGCTCCCGGCAGCGGATCGCCGCCCGCCGCGAGCATGGCGGCCGCCAGTCCGGCAAAGGCGCCCTGGGCCGCCATCTCCACGGCCAGGGACCGCGTCGTCCGGGTCAGGTCGGCCCGCAGGGCGAGGAGGACGAGCGGCGCGACGCAGGCCAGGGGAATGAGGAACCGGGCATCAGCAATCGCCAGGGCCAGGACACCGAAGGCGATGGCCAGGGCGCCCAGCAGGAGGAGCGCTCGGATCTGGGCGGGATCCCTCTGCCCGAGGAGCACGCGCCGGAGGGGCGGTCGGCCCAGAAAGATGGAGAGCGCCGCGAGACCCAGGCAGAGCCCGGCGAGACTGGGACGCAACAGAAGGCCCAGCACCAGCGGGAATCCGAGCATGAACCAGCTGCCGTGTTCAGCGGGCAGGATGGAGCGGAGGGGCGGCAACCATTTGGTCATTTCGGTATCTAAACTCCGAAATAGAGTGTGGCCCCTTTGCGGGCCTCTGGCCATGCGTCCCGTCACACCTCGGAGGCGATGAGGCGCAGGCCCTCCAGGGCCTCCTCCATGGTCAGGAAGACGGGTAGCCCGGCCGCGCGGAGCTCCTGACGGTAGAGGTCGAAGAGGGCGCCCCCCTCCACCGCCACGCCCAGCCATTTGCCGGAGGCCTGAGCCAGGCGGGTCAATTCGGAGGCAAAGGCCCGGATGGCTTCTGGCTGTCTTGTGTCGAGGCGTACCGTGAGGGGCACCAGACCCACGACCACGGCTTCGGCCTCGGAACCCAGGAGCACTCTGGCCGCGGCCAGGTAGGCGGACTCGTTGGCCATGGGCGTGAGGTCCAGGGGCAGCCGGGCGCTGACGAGGCCCGCCAGACCCTCGGCCTCGATCGTGGCCGCCAGGGTGGCGGTTTCGGACTCCGACAGCTTGGCGCCCCGGAACGGCCCGCTCAGCAGATCGGCCGAGGCCACCGACTCGAAGCCCGCATTGGTCATGATGGCCACGGAGGTGGGTCGGCCCTCGGGATAGGCACCGAGCCAGGCGAGGGCCGCATCGAAGGTCTCCATCCGCTCGGCGAGCATCGCGCCCGCGCGGCGCAGCAGGGCGGCCTGCAGGGCGTGGTCGCCCGCGAGGGCGCCGGTGTGACTGCTGGCGGCGGCCATGCCCTCCTGGCTGCGGCCCCCCTTGTAGAGGAGGACGCGGCGGCCGGCACTCCGGAGGGTCCGGGTGGCCTGGGCGGTGGCCTGGAGGTCGGCGGGAGCGAAGCCCTCCAGGTAGGCGCCCACCACCTTCACGGCGGCATCCGTGGCGAAGCCGTGCAGGAAATCCGAGCAGCGCACGTCCATCTGGTTGCCGATGGCGATGGCGGCGCGCAGGCCCAGCTCGGGGCGGCGGCTGAGCCGCGTGATGAGGAAGGCGCCGCTCTGGCTGACCAGGGCCAGGTGGCCGGGCTTGGCCGTGAGCGGCAGCTTCACCTCGGGAATGAAGAGCGTGTTGAGGGCCAGGTCGGGACTGAAGAGCCCCAGGCCGTTGGGACCCACGACGGCGGGCGCCCACTTCCCGGCGCGGCGATGCTCCTCCAGGCAGGCCACGAGCCGCTTGCCGAGGCCTTCGGTATCGGCGCCATCGCCCAGGCCGCCGGCCACCAGGTAGACCACGGTGGCACCGCCGCCCTGGTGGCAGAGCTGCTCCACCACTTCAAGGGTCTGCGGTGCGGGCAACGACAGGATGAGCTGATCCGCGGGGGCCGTTGCAAGCTCGGCTACGGACGCGAGACAGGGCAGACCCAGGAACTCGGAAGAGCCCGGCTTGATGAGCCGCAGCGAAGACTCCGGCAGCTTCGACTTCCGAACGTTCTCGAGGATGATGCGCCCCACGGTGCCTTCGCGGCTGGAGACGCCGGCGATGACGAGGCTGCGGGGATTCAGCAGGGCCTGGTACCAGGCTGGGTCCGGGGAGGCCGGAGCGGGAAGCGCGGTGGCATCCAGCGTTCCGACGCCATCCAGCGCGGTGGGCAGGCCCTCGCTGTCCAGCACGATGGGATTGAGCTCGAGCAGGGTGACGCCCTCGCGCTCCAGGCCTTGCACGGCGCGCCAGAGGCCCTGGAGGAAGGCCAGCAGCTTCGCCTCGTCCGTGAGCGCTTCCGTGCCACGCTGCCGGCCGAGCCAGGTGCGGCCCAGCCAGTGGCCGCAGAGGTCCACCAGGGCCTGTTCCGGCGTGGTCAGGGCGATGGGCCAGATCAGGGGCGGCGCCATGGCGGCCCAGGCGTCCGCCTGGAGCCCCCCGATGCCGCACACCACCAGCCAGCCCGCGTCGGGATCCCGCTTCAGCGACATGAGGGCTTCGGTGGGCAGGCCGGTCAGCTTCTTGAAGGCCACCTTCTCGCAGACGAGACCGCCGATCCAGGGATGCTCGGGGACGCGCTGGCGCATGGCCGCCGCCTCGGCCCTCAGGGCCTCCACCTCGAAGGCGCCGAAGCGCACCGCGCCCCGGTCCGACTTGTGCCAGAGCTGGTCCGCGATGCCCTTGAGCACGATGGGCTCGCCGGGGGCGAAGGGCAGGTTGCCGGACTCGATGAAGCCGTGCCGGGGGACCCGCAGGCCCGCGGCGGCGAGCAGGCCGTAGGCCCGCCCCTCGTGGAGGAATCCCGTGGCCGTGTGCATGTCAGACTCCCACTGCTTCCTGGACCAGGCCCCGGCCCGCGTTGAAGGCCTCGATGTTCTTCTCGGTGACCCGGGCGCCCTTGGCGGCGAAGCGCTCGGTGATCACGTCGTGCCAGACGGCATCCGGCACGGGCAGGAACTTGGAGGCCATGCCCAGCAGGGCCATGCCGCCGGCCTGGCGGTGGTTGAGCTTGCGGGCCAGGTCCTCGGTGTCCACCAGGTGGCAGCCGCGGACCTTCTTCAGGGCGGCATAGACATCATCCAGGGGCGGGTAGCCCTCCATGTTCACCTGGGGTTCCTCGGACACCACCAGCTGCCCGTTCATGCGCAGCATGGCCACGTAGCGCAGGGCCTCCAGGGGTTCGAGGGCGATGAGCAGGTCAGCACAGCCCTCGTCGATGATGGGTGAGCTGAGGGGAACCTCCGAGAAGCAGACCTGGGCATGGACGCTGCCGCCCCGCTGGCTCATGCCGTGGATCTCGGACTGCAGCGCATGGAGGCCGCTGCGGCGCAGCGCTTCGAGGACGATCTGGGCGAGGGAGAGGACCCCCTGGCCGCCGACGCCGCCGAAGACAATGCCGTGAATGCGGGGTTCGCTCATGGGCGGGCCTCCGTGCTGCAGCAGGCCTGCTCCGCGCAGGCCTTCAGTTCCTGGTCGTGTTCTTTCAGGACGCCCCGGCGGATGGACTGGATGCATTCCCGGCGGAAGACGACCACCGAGGGGCCGGGGTGCTGAAGGGCGGTTTCCATGGCCTTCACGTTGGCCTCGTGCTGCCGGGGCAGGGGCGTGAGGACCTGGACCTGGGCGGCGGGGATGCCCATGCCGAGCACCATGCGCTCCACCTGGTCGAGGGCCTGGCTGGGCTGCTGGCCCGTCATGCCCACCACGCGGTTGTCGAGGATCATGACGGTGACGTTCACGCCGGAATCGGCGGCGGTCAGCAGGGCCGGCAGGCCGCTGTGCCCGAAGGTGGAATCGCCGATGACGGCCACGGAGGGCGTCTGGCCGGCCATGGCGGCACCCACGGCCATGCTGATGCTGGCGCCCATCTCGACGACGGCGTGGATGGCGCTCATGGGCTCCTGTGCGGCCAGGGTGTAGCAGCCGATGTCACCGAAGACCCGGGCGTCGGGCACGCCGAGGTTCCGCAGGGCCTCCTGCATGGCCTCATAGGCATCCACGTGGCCGCAGCCGTCACAGAAGCGCGGGGCGCGGATCGGCAGATCCAGGCTGCTGGCCGGCTTGCCGTCGGCGGTGAGCAGACTCAGGGCCTCCTTCAGCAGGCGCGGGGTCAGTTCGCCGGTGCGCGGCAGGGATCCATCCATGCGGCCGTGGATCTTCCCGGCCCGCTGGAAGGTCAGACGCTCCTCCAGCACCGGGTAGTCCTCTTCGAAGACGAAGACCTCGTCCACCTGGGCCAGGAAGGCCGGCTCGAGGCCGGGATCCATGGGGTAGGCGGCCACTTCCAGGCGGGGCATGGCCTTCAGCTCGGGGTGCTCGAGGGAGAGCTGCTCGAAGTAGGCGCGGCCCATGCCGGCCACCGCCACGCCCTGGCGGCCGCTGCCTGCCACGAGGCGGTTCATGGGCGCCAGCGCCTCGACCATGCGCGGCTGCTTGGCCAGCAGGTCCACATAGCGGCGGCGGGCGTTGGACGGGATGAGCACCCAATCCTGGATGGTCTCCCTGGGGGCGACGCCAAGGCCGGTGGGCGTGAGCACGTCGCGCCGGACCAGGTGGGCGCGGCAGTGGGCCAGGCGGGTCACGAGCCGCACCATCACGGGCACCTGCAGGGACTCGGACAGCTCGAAGGCGCGCCAGGTGAAGTCGTAGCACTCCTGGACGGTGCTGGGCTCGAGCACGGGCAGCCAGGCGAACTTGGCCAGGCGGCGGCTGTCCTGCTCGTTCTGGCTGCTGTGCATGCCGGGATCATCCGCCACGAGGAGGACGAGGCCGCCCCGGACGCCGGTGAGGGCGGAGTTGGCGTAGGCGTCCATGGCCACGTTCAGGCCCACGTGCTTCATGGTCACCAGGGTGCGGTGGCCGGCGTAGCTCACGCCCAGGGCCAGGTCGTAGGCCACCTTCTCATTGGCGGCCCACTGGGCCACGCGGCCCTCGGGGGCGGCGTGGATCATGGCCTCCACGAACTCGAAGCCCTCGGTGGACGGCGTGCCCGGGTATCCGAACGCGCCCTTGATGCCGGCATCGAAGGCCGCACAGCCCACCGCCTCCACGCCTAGCGCCAGGGTGCCCTGAGCCATGTCAACCTCCACCTTCATTCCAGCGGGGAAGTATGTGGGGGCTGGCCCGTGTCAGGGGTCACACGGGAGTGCCTGGGCCTCCCGGTGTGCACGGGGTCACAGCCCCTTCGGGGGCCCCCCCAAAAAACAGCCGGAAGTCCCGGGAACCTTTCCCAGTGCCACAGGTCACAACTTTGTCCCCCGAGGGGTGCGTGATTCGAATTCAAAACAATGTTAATGCATATTTTTTACCATTATTTCATCCATTAAATTAATGAAAAAAATAAACTTAAAATTTTTTTTGAATTGTCACGAATGCGTGATGATGCCCCTCTGTAGAACCATTCGGGCATATCTGTTTGTGCATTCTCTCTCTTGAGGTCGGCTAAATAGCGGCCTACTGTCGATCCTGACCTGACGATCAGCTAGACCGCCATTCCGAGTCCCCCGCACCACGCACCACTCGTCTTCTGAAACGGCCAAACGCACAGCGCACTGCGAGATGAGGCGAACCATGAAACGACACAATCTTGTGGCCCTGCTTGCCACCCTGATGTCAGCCACGGCTTGGGGCCAGGAGGTCAGCCTCTACGGCACCACCATGGCCCAGATGTGGAAGTCGGAGGTCGGGTTGGACAAGGCCACCTACACCCCCGCGACCCAGTACCTGGGCATCGATGCCAACAAGCTGGGCTCCGACAACCTGTCGCTGCACCTCTTCGGGTGGGGGCGGACGGACCTATCGGACTCGAGCAACCTGGATGGCTCGAAGACCGCGGGCTACCTGAACTTCGGGTACCTGCAGTACCGGTTCAACCAGGCGAATGCCGAGGTCAAGGCCGGCCGGTTCACGGTGAACCAGGGCACGGGCTTCGAGCAGGTGGACGGCGTCAGCCTGCGGACCGACCTCCGCGGCGGCTTCACCCTCTCGGCCTTCGGCGGCAAGCCGGTCCTCTACAAGACGGTGGATCCCACCGCCCAGAAGGACTACGACCTCCAGCGCGATTTCATCTTCGGGACCCGGTTGGGCTGGCGCATTCCCAAGATCGGCGAGATCGGCCTCTCTTACCTCCAGGACGGCACCAAGGCCGCGAAGGATCTGACCATCCCCTCTTCCGTGGACTACACCCGGAAGCAGATGGGCGTCGATCTCCTGATCGCGCCCGCCCCGGCGTTCCAGCTGCGTGGCCGCACGATCTTCGACCTGGCCGATCACCTGGCGCTGCCCGCTGGAACCGAGAAGCCCTCCAACATCGCCGAGCATGACTACACCGCCATCTTCAAGTTCGGTTCCAAGGTGACCCTCAGCGCCAACGTCGCGGAGCGGAACTTCTACGCCTACTTCGCGGGCACCAACCTGCCTTCGCTGTTCCGCCAGGACGAGAAGGACAAGTACAAGGGCTACGGCGGCGCCCTGACGGTGAGCGCCACGGACAACCTCCAGCTGATCGGCGATTTCCGCCACATGAACCGGGAGTCCTTCGGGGACGTGAACCGGGTCGGCGGCGAGGTCCGCTACGCCTCCACCGAGAAGCACTACATGGCCGGCCTGGGCGCCCGCTCCGTGAGCGCCAGCAAGACCATCCAGGTGGATCCCACTGCCCCGGGTCGCAGCCTGTCCCACACGGAATTCCGGGCCTGGACCATGATCGAGCGGAAGAAGCTCTCGCTGAGTCTCGATGGCATCGTCCAGCAGTTCAAGGAAGGCAACCCCTACCTGAACGGGCTCACCAGCCTCTATGAAGTGGTGGCCTCGGTGGGATTCAAGGCGACCGAGAATCTGAAGGTAAGCGGAGACATCAGCCGCGGCAGCACGCCGGTGGCCAAGGATGAGACCCGTGGTCTGCTGCGTGCCGAGTACCGGTTCGGCTTTGGTAAGAAGGGAGGTCAGTAATGGCCCGCAAGTCCGTCCTCCAGTTTTTCGGCGTCCTGTTCGGCCTGGGCCTGCTCATGGCCTGCAGCCTGATCTCCCCTGAGACCAGCTTCGCGGCGACCCATCCGGAAGGACTGGGTGCCGGCCGGCCCATGTGCTCCGAGTGCCACACCACGGATGTGTCGAAGGGCGCCCTCAAGCCCTACGCCTCCTTCGATCACACACAGACGTTCGTGAAGAGCCACAAGTACCAGGCGAACCAGGACGCCAACGCCTGCGCGTCCTGCCACGCCCAGTCCTTCTGCTCGGACTGCCACGGCGGCAAGGTGCCGATGAAGCCCGCGATTCGCCTCAGCGACAGTCCGGATCGCCTGGCGCCGCACCGGGGCGACTATCTGACCCTCCACAAGATGGAAGGGAAGATGGATCCGTCGAGCTGCTACACCTGCCACGGCCGGGCCAACAACGACAAGTGCCGCGCTTGTCATCGGTAGTCATCCGCTGAGTCTCGAAGGGGAATACGATGAGCAACGTTAAATGGATGGCCGGCAGTTGTTTCGCGATGGCCCTGGCGCTCCTCGCCTGGGGCTGCGCCGGGAAGGCCCAGAAGGCGGTTCCGTTCGAAGAGGTCAAGGGCCAGCATCCGGCCAACTGGATCCAGGTCCACTACGCCGGCTATGCCGCGACGCCCGAACAGTGCCAGACCTGCCACGGCTCCACCACTGATCCGGCCCTGGCCGGTGGCATCTCCAAGGTGAGCTGCTTCACCTGCCACCCCGGCGGCGTGAACCACCCTGCCGGCTGGGCGGATCCCATGGCGCATGGCCGCCATGCGGCGCAGCTGGCGGTGAACACCTCCGACATGTTCGCCATGGCCGGCTTCGCGCGCTGCGCGAAGTGCCACGGCTCCAACTACGACAATGGCCCGGCCATTTCGTGCAAGACCTGCCACACCAAGGCCCCGCATCCGGCCAAGCCCTGGACCAGCACCACCCTCTCGCTGCCCAACCACACGCAGACGGATGTCTCGAACGCTCCGGAGTGCGCCAAGTGCCACACCGCTGGCGCGAATTCAACCATGAAGCCCCTGACGACGCCGCCTGCCGGAACCGCACCGGGCTGCTTCAACGAGACCCTCTGCCACGGCACCAACATCGCCCGTCCGTAAGTTCCAGTCGCGGACCGTTCCGACTCATGAAGCCAAAGGAGGTGCCCCATTTCCTTTAGTGAACCAGGACTTTCACGCTTTGCCTTTTTCCACCGCTTCACCACCTCAATTCAAGGAGAACTGAACATGAAGCATCGTCCTCTGAAACAGCTCTGCGGGCTTCTCGCCACCGCAGCGATCGCCCTTGTGCTGATCGGTTGTAACGGAAAGGCCGGCCAGAACGGCGCCACCGGCGCCACTGGCGCCACCGGCCCCACCGGCCCCACGGGCCCCACCGGCCCCACGGGCCCCACGGGCCCCACCGGCCCCTCCGGCGCGACCCTGATCAACGCCGCCGCCATGACCCCCGACGAATGGGCTGCCCAGTCCTTCACCGGGACCATCACCAGCGCCACGGTATCCGCCGCCGCCGGTAAGCCCGTCGTGAACTTCAAGGTCACCGACAAGTACGGCGTGCCCGTCATCGGCCTCGGCTTCACCGCCAAGTCCGCCACGGCCCTCTTTCCCGCCTACCAGAACCTCTCCCTGAGCATCGCCAAGCTGGTGCCCGGCGCCAATGGCAGCCCCAGCATCTGGGTCAACTACATCGTGACCTCGACGCCGAGCACCACCACCGCCGCCGCCCCCTCCAAGCCCAGCACCGACAGTGTCGGCACCCTGGTGGACAACGGCGATGGCAGCTACAAGTACACCTTCTTCCGTGACATCACCGC
Organism: Geothrix sp.; assembly: GCF_030219325.1. Classification (NCBI taxonomy): domain Bacteria; kingdom Pseudomonadati; phylum Acidobacteriota; class Holophagae; order Holophagales; family Holophagaceae; genus Geothrix; species Geothrix sp. The sequence continues at coordinate 467,536 of NZ_CP126625.1, forward strand.
TGCCCAGGCCTTCCTGGACGCGGCGACCTACACGGGCAACAACAAGCGCGCCGATCTCGGCGACGTGACCTTCGACGGCACCCTGGTCCACCGCGTCAGCATCCAGATCGGCGGCAACGCCCGCGGCACCGGCTCCAACACGCCTGACGGCTCCAACACCGCCATCCCCGGCGTGCCCGTCAAGAACCCCGCCAACATCCTCTACGACTTCGTGCCCGCCACGGGCCTCGTGGCCGCTCCCGCCGCCACCCGCACCATCGTGGACATGGCCGCCTGCAACCAGTGCCACACCGAGCTCGTCGTGCACGGCGGCAGCCGCGTCGATCCCAACTACTGCGTGGTCTGCCACACCGACCAGCGCAAGTACGGCAATGCCGAAGCCACCACCGTCGCCGGCGGCTACTCCGGCAACACCTACAAGATCAACGGCCTGGCCGTGGGCGAGTTCACCGCCTTCATCCACCGCATGCACATGGGCGAGGGCCTGACCAAGACGGGCTACAACTACGCCAACATCCTGTTCAACGAAGTCACCTACCCCCAGGACCAGCGGAACTGCGTCAAGTGCCATGACGGCGCCCGCAGCCCCGAGGGTGACAACTGGAAGAACGTGCCCAACCGCAAGGCCTGCGGCGCCTGCCATGACGCCGTGGACTTCGCCACCGGCACCAACCACGGCACCATCGGCAACGGTGGCCCCCAGCTTGACGACCACCTCTGCACCACCTGCCACACCGCGACCGCCATCGACCTCTACCACACCCCGGTCGTGGCCCCCAACGCGAACAACATCTTCCTGACCACCCAGACCGCGGCTGTTCCCAGCCCCGGCAACAACAACACCAACGCCTCCTTCGTGGCGGCCTACACCAACAGCCTGCCCCTGGGCGCCCACAAGCCCACCTGGGACATCAAGAGCTTCACCCTGGATGCCACCGGCCACCCGGTCTTCCTCTTCCGCTTCCTGGAAGATGGCCTCCGCAAGGACTTCCGCACCTACGCGGCCGGCACCGTGCCGACCTTCTGGGACAAGTACGTGGGCGGCCCCAGCTTCTACGTCGCCTTCGGCATGTCGCAGGACGGCATCACCGCTCCCGCCGACTGGAATACCACTCTGAGTGTCTACTTCCCCAACATCTGGCGCGCGGATCACCTCACCGCCGACGGCAAGGCCCTGGCTGCCACGGCCGACGGCACCCTGTCCGCCACCCCCGATGCCAATGGCTACTACACCCTGACCTTCACCGGCGTGACCGTTCCCGCCACCGCCACCATGGTCACCGGCGGCATCGGCTACACCTACGGCCTGCAGACCACCCAGCCCCTGACCCAGACCGATCTGGCTGCCTACCCCTACACGCCCATCGCGTGGACCGGCCCCGGCACCTGGACTGGCCCCTCCGGCCAGGGCGGCCTGAGTGTTCCCGCTCCCAACGCCTGGGTCAAGGTCAGCGGCACCCTGCCCGCCGGCTTCACTGCCAACGCGACGGCCAGCCGCCGCGCCATCGTCACCAATGCCAAGTGCAATGACTGCCACGCGGCCCTCGGCGAATTCACCGACAAGGGCTACCACGCGGGCCAGCGCAACGATGTGCCCACCTGCTCCTTCTGCCACAACGTCAACCGCATCAACAGCGGCTGGGCCGTGAACATCAAGGAAGCCATCCACGGCATCCACGCCTCCGCCAAGCGGGTGAACAAGTACTCGTGGGAAGTCACGGCCGGCGACAAGTACTGGAACACGACCTACCCCGCCGTCCTGAACAACTGCGAAGCCTGCCACGTCACCGGCTCCTTCGACTTCACCAACAGCGCCAGCGCCTCCGCGCTGCCGAACCTGCTCTGGACCGGCGTCGCCGCCGGCGCCCAGACCACCGCCACGGCCTACTCCATCGTGACCGGCGCCGAGACCGTGCTCGCCACGGACAAGGTGATCGCTCCCTGGATCAACCCGACCATGAACCCCGCGTTCAACCCCGCGCTCACCGGCACGGTCAACAGCAACCCTGCTGTCCTGCCCCTGAACACGGCTTATCCCGCGGGCTGGTCCTACGCTGCCGCCACCGGCGCCGTCACCCAGGCCAAGGCTGGCTCTCTCGTGATCTCTCCGATCACGGGCGCCTGCTCCGCCTGCCATGACACCCCGGTTGCTGTTGCGCACTTCCGTGCCAACGGTGGCTCGTTCTACGCGCCCCGCCCGGCCGATGGTGCGCTGCCTGCCAACGTCGAGCAGTGCTTGATCTGCCACGGCAACGGCAAGGTCGCGGACATCCGCGTCGTCCACCTGAGCTTCAAGTAGCCTGATCCCTGGGGCCCGGTCCGCCGGGCCCCACCGATCACCACCGCATGATCAAGGGACCCGGCCGCCCCAGGCTGCCGGGTCCCTTGTTTTGGCCTCCTGGTAAACTTCTCGCCAGGATTGGCCCGAGGATGATCCTGTTCCGAAGAGGTAATTCATGACTGGAAAAATAGTTGGTTTGTTCCTCGGCCTGGCCCTGGCCGTCCACTCCGTCGGTGTCACGGCCCAGGAGGACGCCCCAAGCAAGAAGCGGGTCCCATCCAAGGAGGAACTGGAGGCCAAGGCCAAGGTCCGCCAGCAGCGTTGGCAGGCCAAGAAAAAGGCAGATGCCGAGCTCAAGGCCAAGGCCGTGGACATCAACCACGCCACCAAGGCGGAGCTGATGAAGCTCCCAGGCATCCCGGCGGAATTCGCTGCCGCGATCATCGCCAAGCGGCCCTACAAGTCCAAGGCCGAGCTGGTGACCAAGAATGCGATCCCCAAGGGCACCTACCAGGGCCTCCACAGCTTGGTCGTGGCCAAGTAGGACCCACATCCCGGGGCAGATCCTGGTTTCAGAGCCCCCCTTCGGGGGCTTTGTTTTTTCCATCCGGCGCCCCCGTCCGCGACTGAGGTGACGCAGGTCACAACGGAGTTGACTCGTTAGATTACCGGAGCATCTTCATTAACAAGGCCTGTTCTGGCAAGCTCTTTCATGGAGGTTCAGATGCTCCCACTGTCCCAGACCACGGGCTATGCAGTGCGGGCGTTACGCTGCCTTCAGGAGCCCGGTGGCCATCCAGTGCTGGTCGAAGAGGTGGCCGAGTACACGGGCATCCCACGGTCGTACCTCTCCAAGCTGATCCACAAGCTGGCAAAGAAGGGGCTGGTGGTGGCCCGCCGGGGACATCATGGCGGCGTGGTGCTGGCCAGGCCTTCCACCGAGATCACCCTCGAGGATCTGTCCGATGCCATCGACGGCTCGGCCTGGCGGAACCGCTGCCTCATGGGCCTGCTGGGCTGCTCGGATCACACGCCCTGCGTCCTCCACGAGTTCTGGCACACCACGCTGGATCAGATCATGGCGCGGCTGCGCTCGGTGACCCTGGCGGACCTGGCGCAGAACCACGATCCCGGTGTGGAGAGCTTCCGGGCCACCCACGGTCTTGTGAATGAGCCTCATGCAGCGGCTTGCGAGTGTGAGCACGCCAGCGTGCATTGACCTTTCCATCCCCCTGAACGCAACAGGCCGCCCTGGGGGCGGCCTGTTGGCTTCTGAAGGGCCCTAGATCACGCCTTCTTGACCGGCGCCTTCTTGGGGGCGGCCGGCTTCTTGGCGGCGGGCTTGGCGGCCTTCTTGGCCCGGGGCTTCACCTTCTTCTCGGGCAGGGCATCGGCCAGGCGCCAGCCCCGGCTCTGCTGCTCGAAGGTGCGGATCTCCTCGAGGGTGATGTCCTTCAGGCAGCGGTAGATGTGGTCGCGCTCAGCCTTCCAGAAGGTGTGGGAGGGGCAGGCGCGCTCATCCGAGCAGTCCTTGAAGCCGAGGAGGCACTGGTTGCGCCACTCGGAGCCATCCACGGCCTCGGCGATGAGGTCCAGCGAGATCTCCTTGGCAGCCAGGGAGAGCACCACGCCGCCCTTGTTGCCGCGCTTGGCCATGACCAGGCCGACCTTCGCGAGCTTGTGGATCATCTTGGAGAGGTAGGGCCGGGGGAAACCCGTGCGGGCCGCGACGTCGACGACGAGGGTGGGCTTGCCACCCGGGTCTTCGAGGCAGCTCATGGCCAGGACCGCGTAACCGGAGGACTGGGACAGAGGAAGCATGGTCACCTGCGCTGATGAGGTTGGATGGATGCTACAGATAATAGACGATCTTCAGGTCAATCACATTCAAAGACTGTGATTCTGCGCACAATACACGAAACCCCCGGTCGCCCGGGGGTTCCTTGGGAAAAATCCCCACTCAGGGCTTCCATCCGTTCAGGATGCGCATGTAGTTGGCGCGGGTGAAGGCCTGGGGGTTCGGGGACTTGACCAGGCTCATGCTGCCCCGGGCCTGGGCCAGGGACTCGTATTCGTGCTCCTCGAGCCACTCGGCGAGGGTGGCCCGGCTCTGGGCCAGGCGGTCGGGGCCGTGGATCAGCAGGGCCGAGACCATCTGGACCGCGTCCGCGCCGGCCATGACGGCCTTGAGGGCGCCGATGCCGTCATGCACACCTCCGGTGACGGCGAGGCTGCCCTTGATGTGCCCGTGAAGCACGGCAAGCCAGCGCAGGCGGAGCAGCAGGTCCGAGGGGCCGGACAGCTGCAGGCTGGGCTCGGCGACGAGCTCCTCGACGTTGATGTCGGGCTGGAAGAAGCGGTTGAAGAGCACCAGGCCGTCGGCGCCCGCGCCTTCCAACTCCACGGCAAAGTGCGCCAGGGCGGAGAAGAAGGGCGAGAGCTTCACGGAGACGGGGATCTTCACTTCGGCCTTCACCGCCCGGACGATGTCGAGGGTGCGCTTCTCCACCTCGGAGGCGGATTCCTTCGCGTCCGTGGGGATGTAGTAGACGTTGAGCTCCAGCGCATCGGCGCCGGCATCCTGCATCAGCTTGCCGTAGTGCAGCCAGCCCGCAGGGGTGGTGCCGTTCAGCGAGGCGATGACGGGAACAGACACGGCGTCCTTGATGCGCCGGATCTGCTCCAGGTACTTCTCAGGACCCAGGCGGAAGTCATCAGGCTGGGGGAAGAAGGACAGGGCCTCAGCGCTGGTGCTCGAGCTGAGCTGCATGTCCATGATGGTGCCCTGCTCTTCGCGGGTGATCTGCTCCTCGAAGAGGGAGTGCATCACGATGGCCGAGGCGCCGGCGTCTTCCAGGCGCTTGACCATGCCCATGTCGTCGACCATGGGGGAGGCGCCCGCCATCAGGGGGTGGGCGAGCTTGAGGCCGAGGTAGGTGGTCGAGAGGTTCATGTCATCACCCTCAGCTGTGCTTGGCCGTGACGGACAGCTTGGCGAGCTGCTCGTAGACGGAATAGCGGTTGGAGGTATCGAGCTGGGCCTGGTCCATGAGCTTCTTGAAGTGCTCGGGGTTCTGCTGCTCGATCATGCGGTAGCGGGTCTCGTTGCGGACGTACTGGAGCATGGGGACCTTGGGGGCGCCTGAATCCATCTGGAGCGGCGCTTCGCCCTTGTCCAGGCGGCGGGGGTCGAAGCGGAACAGCGGCCAGTGGCCGGAGTCCACGGCCAGCTTCTGCTGGTCGCAGCCGTGGGACAGGTCGTAGCCGTGGGCGATGCAGTGGCTGTAGGCCAGGATGAGGCTGGGTCCGTTGTAGGACTCGGCCTCCTGGAAGGCCTTCACGGTCTGCGCGTCGCGGAAGCCGAAGGCGATCTTGGCCACGTAGATGCCGCCGTAGGACATGGCGATCATGCCCAGATCCTTCTTGGGCATGCTCTTGCCGGCCATGGCGAACTTGGCGCCCGCGCCCATGGGCGTGGACTTGGAGGCCTGGCCGCCCGTGTTGGAGTAGACCTCGGTATCGAGCACGAGCACGTTCACGTTGCGGCCGGAGGCGAGGACATGGTCCAGGCCGCCGTAGCCGATGTCATAGGCCCAGCCGTCGCCGCCCACGATCCAGACGCTCTTGTCGACCAGGTAGTCGGCGACGTCGTGGAGCATCTTGGCTTCAGGCTCCGCCATGGCGGAGAGCTTCTGCTTGAGGATCCCGACGCGCTCGCGCTGCGCCTTGATGCCGGCTTCGGTGGTCTGGTCGGCGGTGGCGAGGCCGGCGACGAGTTCATCGCCGAGCTTCGAGCCCAGGCGGTGCATCAGCTCGAGGCCGAACTCCTGGTGCTTGTCCACGGAGAGGCGCATGCCCAGGCCGAACTCCGCGTTGTCCTCGAAGAGGCTGTTGGCCCAGGCGGGGCCGCGGCCATCCTTGTTGGTGGTGTAGGGCGTGGTGGGCAGGTTGCCGCCGTAGATGCTGGAGCAGCCCGTGGCGTTGGCGATGAGGGCGCGGTCGCCGAAGAGCTGGGTGAGCAGCTTGACGTAGGGGGTCTCGCCGCAGCCGGAGCAGGCGCCACTGTATTCGAAGAGGGGCTCGAGGAACTGGGTGCCCTTCACGTCCATCTTCACCGTGGTGCGGTCGGCCTCAGGCAGGTCGAGGAAGAAGCTGTAGTTGGCCGCCTCGGCTTCGCGCAGCGGGGCCTGGGCCACCATGTCGATGGCCTTGTGCTTGGGGTTGCTCTTGTCCTTGGCGGGGCAGACCTCGACGCACAGGGTGCAGCCAGTGCAGTCCTCGGGCGCCACCTGGATGGTGTATTTCTGGCCCTTGTACTCGGGTCCCTTGTAGTCCACGGACTTGTAGGTGGCGGGGGCGCCGGCCAGCTCCGCCGGGTCATAGACCTTGGCGCGGATGGCGGCATGGGGGCAGGCCAGGACGCACTTGTTGCACTGGATGCAGATGCCGCTGTCCCACTCGGGGATCTCCAGCGCGATGTTGCGCTTCTCCCACTTGGTGGTGCCCATGGGCCAGGTGCCGTCGATGGGGAAGGCGCTGACGGGCAGCAGGTCGCCCTTGCCTTCCATCATCACGGCCGTGACGCGCTGGACGAAGTCCGGGGCGCCGGCGGCCACCATGGGGGGGCGCACGCGGGTGGAGGTGGCGGTGGCGGGGACCTTCACTTCGTAGAGGTTGGCCAGGGTCTCGTCCACGGCCTTGAAGTTCTGCTGGACGACGGCGTCGCCCTTCTTGCCGTAGGTCTTCTTGATGGCCTTCTTGATCTGGGCGATGGCCTCGTCCTTGGGCAGGACGCCGGAGATGGCGAAGAAGCAGGTCTGCATGATGGTGTTGATGCGGACGCCCATGCCGGTGTTCTTGGCCACTTCATAGGCATCGATCACGTAGAACCGGAGGTTCTTCTCGACGATGGCCTCCTGCACTTCCTTCGGCAGCGTCTCCCACACGTTCTCGGCGTTGTGGGGCGTGTTGATGAGGAAGGTGGCGCCCGGCACGGCGGCCTCGAGCATCTCGTACTTGTCGAGGAAGCTGGTCTGGTGGCAGGCGATGAAGTTCGCCTTGGTCACCAGGTAGGGGCTCTTGATGGGGCGCGGGCCGAAGCGCAGGTGGCTGATGGTGATGGCGCCGGACTTCTTGGAGTCGTAGACGAAGTAGCCCTGGCCGTAGTTGGGGGTCTCCTCGGCGATGATCTTGATGGAGTTCTTGTTGGCACCCACGGTGCCGTCGGCGCCCAGGCCGTAGAACAGGGCGCGGGTCACGTCGGCGCCCTCGATGTCGAAGTTGGCGTCGTAGGTCAGCGAGCTGTGGCTGATGTCGTCCACGATGCCGATGGTGAAGTGGTTCTTGGGCTTGTCCTTGGTCAGGTTCTCGAAGACGCCCTGGACCATGGCCGGGGTGAACTCCTTGGAGGACAGGCCGTAGCGTCCGCCGACGACGATGGGATCGAGGGTGGTGTAGCCCTCCTCACGGCCTTCGCGCAGGGCGGAGACCACGTCCATGTGCATGGGCTCGGCGGGGCACCCGGGCTCCTTGCAGCGGTCGAGGACGGCGATCTTCTTCACGGAGGCGGGCAGGGCGCGGACGAACTCGGCGATGGCGAAGGGCCTGAAGAGGCGGACCTTCAGGACGCCCACCTTCTCGCCCTGCTTCATGGCCCATTCCACGTACTCGTGGGTGGTGTCGCAGCCGGAGCCCATGGCGATGACCACGCGCTCGGCCTCGGGGTGGCCGAAGTACTCGTAGAGCCGGTACTGGCGGCCCGTCAGGGCGGCGAAGCGGTCCATCTCCTGCTGGGCGATGGCGGGGAAGGCCTCGTAGTAGGGGGTGCCGGCCTCGCGGGCCTGGAAGAAGGTGTCGGGGTTCTGGGCGGTGCCGCGGAGGACGGGGGCATCCGGCGTCAGGGCCATCTTGCGGAACTTGGCCACCAGCTCGTCCGGCACCATGTGGCGCAGGTCCTCATCGGTGAGGATCTCGATCTTGGCGACCTCGTGGCTGGTGCGGAAGCCGTCGAAGAAATGCAGGATGGGCACACGGCTGCGCAGGGTGGCGGCGTGGCAGATGGCCGCGAAGTCGTGGGCCTGCTGGACGCTCTCGGAGCTGAGCATCGCGAAGCCCGTCATGCGGCAGGACATCACGTCCGAGTGGTCGCCGAAGATGCTCAGCGCGTGGGTCGCCAGGGTGCGGGCGGACACATGCATGCAGAAGGGCGTCAGCTCGCCGGCGATCTTGTACATGTTGGGGATCATCAGGAGCAGGCCCTGGGACGCCGTGAAGGTCGTCGTGAGGCTGCCGGCCTGGAGGGCGCCATGGACCGCGCCGGCGGCGCCGCCCTCGGACTGCATCTCCACCACGGAGGGGATGGTCTTCCAGACGTTGGTCTTCCCCTGGGAGCTCCACTCGTCCGCCCACTCGCCCATGTTGGAGGAGGGCGTGATGGGATAGATGGCGATGACCTCGCTGAGGCGATGGGCGACCGAGGCGGTGGCCTCGTTCCCATCCAGGGTCTTCATGATGCGGGTGCTCATGGTTGGCTCCTCCCGGGGGCCCTCTACGGGGTTCCGGCAATGGGTATCAGGACAGGATTCGTGCCTGCCATATCATACCTGATGAAACGGTCGATTTGATCACAAACGGTCCAGTGGTCAGACCGCCGCCTGGGGCTCCCCCATGAGGCGATTGTGAATGGCTGCGGCCGCCCGGCGGCCCTGGCCCATGGCCAGAATCACCGTCGCGCCGCCGGTGATGACGTCGCCACCGGCGAAGACGCCGGGAATGGAGGTCTCACCGGTTTCGTTGTCAACCACAACAACTCCACCTTTGAGGGTCTTCAGCCCCTTGTCGGTCATGGCCAGGAGGGGGTTCACGTCGAAGCCCAGGGCGACCACCAGGGTCTCGCAGGGGATCATGATGCGCTCGTCGGTCATCTTGGGGCTGCGGCGGCCATCGGGTCCGGGCTCGCCCAGTTCCATGACGGCGCACTCGGCGTGGGTCATCCAGCCCTTGTCGTTGCCATGCAGCTGCACGGGGGTGGTGAGGAACTTGAACTCCACGCCCTCCTCGTGGGCATGCTCCAGCTCCTCCTTGCGGGCGGTGGATTCCTTGATGGTGCGGCGGTAGACGATGGTGACGTGCTCGGCGCCCATGCGGCGGGCGGCGCGGGCGGCGTCCATGGCGGTGTTGCCGGCGCCCACGATGATGACGTTCTTCCCGACGGTCACCGGGGTGCCGTACTGGGGGAAGAGGTCGGCGCGCATGAGATTGATGCGGGTGAGGAACTCATTGGCGGTGTAGACGCCCTTGTACTCCTCGCCCGGGATGCCCATCATCTTGGGCAGGCCGGCGCCGGTGCCCATAAAGAGGGCGTCATTCTCCTTGCGCAGGTCCTCCAGCGTCATGCTGCGGCCCACCAGGGTGTTCATGATGAATTTCACGCCCAGGCGGCGGAGGTTGTCCACTTCCTGGTCCACGATCTTGTTGGGCAGGCGGAACTCGGGGATGCCGTAGAGCATCACGCCGCCGGGCTTGTGGAAGGCATCGTAGACCGTGACCTGGTGACCCTTCTTGACCAGCTCGCCGGCCACCGTGAGACCCGCGGGACCGGCGCCGATGACGGCGACCTTCTTGCCCGTGGACGCCTCGACGGGGGGCAGCTCGGTGGAGCCCAGCATCGAATCGGCGGCGAAGCGCTCCAGGCGGCCGATGGAGACGGGATCACCCTTGATGCCCACCACGCACTTGATCTCGCACTGCTTCTCCTGGGGGCAGACGCGGCCGCAGACGGAGCCCAGGGAGGAGCTCTCCTTGATGACCCGGGCCGCGGCCTGGGGGTCGTCGTTGACGATCTGCTGCAGGAAGGCCGGGATGTTGATGCTGACCGGGCAGCCGTCGATGCAGGCGGGGTGCTTGCACATGATGCAGCGGGCGGCTTCGAGCTTGGCCTGTTCGGGCGACAGCCCGAGGCTCACCTCGTCGAAGTTGCACACGCGCAGCTCGGGCGGCTGGCAGGCCATCTCCTGGCGGGGGATCTTCATCTTCTGGCTGGGCTTGATGGTGCCCAGGTCCAGGGTCTTCCAGTCGGCCAGGTCGGTGACGGGGGCGTTCAGGTACTGCGAGTAGTCCACGGGGCCCGTGGCGGCCACCCGCCCGATCTTGCACTCGCTGGGGTCGCACTGCTCTTCCGCCTTGTACCAGTCCTGGCGGTTGCGCAGCATGGCGAAGTCCACCTTGTGGCCGTCGAAGTCGGGGCCGTCGAAGCAGGCGAACTTGGTCTCGCCGCCCACGCTGACGCGGCAGCCACCGCACATGCCGGTGCCGTCCACCATGAGCGCGTTGAGGCTCACCAGCGTGAAGATGCCATGGGGCTTCGTGAGATCGGAGACGGCGCGCATCATGGGCAGCGGGCCCACGGCCACCACTTCGGCGACGGATTCCCGGGCGATGACGTCCGCGAGGGCGTCGGTGACCAGGCCCTTGCGGCCCAGGCTGCCGTCATCGGTGGTGACGATCAGTTCGGCCGAGGCCGCCCCCAGCTCATCGGCCAGGAGGACGCGCTCCTTGCTGCGGCCGCCCAGGATGGTGATGACACGGCGACCCTTTGCATGGAGCTCTTCGGCGGCGGGGAGGATGGCGGCGGAACCATAGCCGCCCGCCATCAGCACGATGGTGCCCTCCTCGACCAGTTCCGTCGGGGCGCCCATGGGGCCGGCCACGGCGTAGAGGCGGTCGCCCGCGCTGAGCTTGCCCATGGCCTGGGTGGTGGAGCCCACCTCCTGCATGATGAAGTGGATGTAGCCCTTGCGCGCGTCACCGCCGGCCAGGGTGAGGGGGATGCGCTCGCTCTCGGGGAAGGGGGCCACCATGAAGAACTGGCCGGGCTTCCGGCCCCGGGCCACCTGGGGCGCCTGCACGATGAAGGACCAGGTCTCGGGGGCGACGAGCTTCTTCTCCAGGATCAGGTAGCCGTCCTGGGTCTCGTCGTCGGAGCAGTAGAGGGACTTGCCCCTGAGCAGGGGCAGCATGAGGAATTCTTCCGCCTCGATGTGGTCCCGGATGAGGTCCACCAGGCGCTGGCCCAGCAGTGTGAGGGAGCGCGGCGCCCGCACCTGGCCTTCGCTGATCTCGGTGAGCAGCTGGAGGGTGAGGTCCCACATCTGGCGGTGGTCCTCGTGGAGGCGCAGGTGCAGGGCTTCGGCGCCCAGCTCCTCCAGCAGCGGGAAGAGCTCCCGCTCCTCGGCCTCGTTGTGGGGCCGCAGCACTTCGTAGATCCACTTGGCGCCCTTGTCCACCTCCTTCCAGTCCCCGGCCCCCAGGGCCTCGGCCATGCGGGTCAGCCGGGCCTGGGCCTCCTCGTGGGTGGCATGCCAGTTGGGGGCAGGCAGGTTGCCGGCACTGATCAGCAGAGGAGCGGACTCGGACATGAATGCCTCCAGATCCGTTCAGCATGCGACGATCAAGGTGCGATTTCAGTGTTTAAAAACTTAATCAAGTACCACTTGTGACTCATGCCACAGGACGCTGTTGTGGCAAGGATTTAGCCCATATTTTAAATATTCCTTATTGTTTATTTATTCTTAGATTTGCCGGTGGGCCCGCGGAGGATTTCCCGGACCTTGCCCACCAGTTCGCGAACCCTGAACGGTTTCTGCAGAAACCCGTCCGGAGGGAGGTCCGCCAGGGACTCCAGGGATTCCTTCTGGGTGTAGCCGCTGGTCAGGAGCACCTTGATGCCGGGCGCCAGGCTCCGGATGCGTCGGAAGGTCTCGGCGCCGCCCATCCGGGGCATGGTCATGTCGAGCAGGACCAGGTCGATGGACCCACGCTCCTGCTCGAAGCGCTCCACGGCCTCCAGCCCGTCCCGGGCCTCCAGCACGCTGAAGCCGGCGGTCTCCAGGGCGCTCCGGGCCAGGTCGCGGATGATGCTCTCGTCGTCGACCACCAGGACCGTGCCGGACATCGGCACCGGCGGTTCGGCCTCGGGGATGAGCTGGGCGACGGTGGATTCGGAGGCCGGGAACAGAAGGATGAAGAGGGTCCCCTCACCCGGGTTGCTTTCCACCCGGATCCCGGCCCGGTGGCCGCGGACGATGCCCAGCATGGCCGAGAGGCCCAGGCCCCGGCCGGTGAACTTGGTGGTGAAGAAGGGGTCGAAGATGCGGCCGATGGTCTCGGCATCCATGCCGCAGCCATCGTCCTCGACCTCCAGGCGCACGTAGGGGCCGGGGTCCAGCACCTGGCCGGGGAAGGTGGAACTGAGCTCGGCCCGGCCGTAGGACACGCTCCGCGTGCGGACGACGACCCGGCCGGGCTGGTCCCCGATGGCCTCGGAGGCATTGATCACGAGGTTCATGACCACCTGCTGGAACTGGGCACTGTCGGCGTCCACGGGTGGCAGGCCCGGTTCCAGGTCGGTCGTGACCGTGACCTTCTTGGAGATGGACACGGAGAGCAGGTCGCCCATCTCGAGGATGATGGCGTTCAGGTCCAGGGGCCGGACGGCGAAGTGGGCCTTGCCGGCGTAGGCCAGGAGCTGCCGGGCGAGATCCGATCCGCGCTGGGTGGTGGCCTCGATGCGCTGGATGGCGCTACGCAGGGCGGGGTCGTCCGGGATGCGGTCCAGCGCCACCTCGGCATTGCCGAGGATGGCCGTCAGCAGGTTGTTGAAGTCATGGGCGATGCCGCCGGCCAGCACGCCCAGGCTCTCCAGCTTCTGGGCCTGGCGCAGGGCGCTTTCGGCGCGGCGGCGCTCGGTGACGTCATCGGCCAGGTAGATGGCCCCGATGAACCGCCCCCGCTCGTCCCGGAGGGCGGTGTTGTACCAGTCGCACAGGATCCGCTGGCCGGTGCGGGTGAGGTTCTCCATGGTGACGCGGGTGCCGGTCTCGCTGGCGAGCAGGGCTTCGCGGCGCGAGGGCACCTCGTCCTGGCCCTCCGGCGGGATGATCAGGGCCCGGGGGTCCTGGCCCAGCGCCGCCTCCCTGGAGAACCCGAAGATGCGTTCCGCGGCGGGGTTCCACTCGCTCACCTTGAACATCGAGTCCGTCTCGATGACCGCCAGGGGCGTGTACATCAGGTGGCTGCGGTTCCGGTGCAGCGCCTCGCGGAGGGAGGCGTTCATCGAGTGGGCCAGCTCCAGTGCCCGCCGGCGAGTGCCGGCGAGGGACCAGACGACGGCGGCCAGGCAGACGCTCACCAGGAGCCCGCCCACCAGGAGGATGAGGGGCTGGTTCCGGCCCTCGACCTTGTAGAAGTCGGGCTTGATCGCGTAGCGGACCTGCCAGCCGCGTCCCCCGATGTCCAAGGTGCGGATGACGTCGGCCCCGCCGCCCTTGGGCCAGTCGGAAGTCGCGTAGAGCCACCGGGGGCCCTGGGCGGCGAAGGCGTCCACCACTTCGAAGGCCACGCCCTGATCCTCACCCCTGAGCACGTCCTCGATGAGGGGCTTGATGAGGATGCCGGCGGAGATCCAGCCGCGGAGCAGCTGGCGGCGCAGGGCCGGGCTGCCGGGGGTGCCCTCGTAGACGGGCACGAAGAGGGCCACGGCGTCCTCCCGGCCCAGGGGCCGGGTGAAGTAGAGCAGCCCCGACAGCGCTGGCTGGCCGGTGTCCCGCGCCCGCTCGGCGGCCAGCCGCTGGGTGGCGCTGGTGCCCACGTCCAGGCCGAGGCCCGCGGCGGCACGCTCGCCGGGTTCGCAGAGCTCGATGATCAGGTGGTCCCCATGCTGGCCGGGGTCGTGCAGTGGCATCGGGTCCGAGATGGGCCGGTGGTAGCGGCCCGCGAGCTGGGGCCTGTGCGTCAGGAAGGCGTCCAGATCGGCGGAGGGGACCGGGGTGATGAAGGCGAGGCTCGTCAGGCCCGGGTGGCGGCCGGGCAGGTCGAGCCTGTCCACGTAGGTCCGCCACTGCTCGACCGCCAGGGGCGAATTCCCGCCCACGAAGAATCCCTGGGCGCCGCGGGCGATGTCCTCGTAGCGACCCAGCCGGTTCCGGAGGCTCTGCTCGGTGCGTCCCACGAACCGGTTCAAGCGGGCCTGGTCGCGCAGCAGCTGGTTCTGCCGTGAATTCAGCCAGGCCACCATCGTGACGGCCAGGCTCAGCAGCAGGACCGCCAGCGTCGGCACCCAGGGGCGCTGGGCGTCGGCTTCGGGATCGGATGGGTCGGAGAAAACGGGCATCGAGGGGCTCGGGAATCGGTTCATGTTAGCGGTCTTTGAGAGGTGTAGCGGCAGGTCGGAAGGATGTCCACCCTTCCTGCCTGCGGTAGGGTGGAGGACGCCGGAGATCGCCGTGGACCTGCTTGATGAATTCCTGCCCTACGCCCAGAGCTGCCTGAGGCACCCCTCCGAGCGGGCCCGTCTGGCGGTCATCCTCACCCAGTGGGCCGCCAAGTGGCAGGGGAAGCAGCGGCTCTTCGACTATTCCCGCAGCCACCATGGGGCCTACCTCCACTTCAACCAGCTCATGGGCGGGAAGTGGGTCCAGGCCTTCACCTTCGTGGCCACCCGGCGCGAGGGCGTCTGCCTGCGCGGCCCCGAGCCGGATCGCACCCGCAAGGCCCACAAGTTCCGCCACAACCCCCTGGATGCCGCCCCTCTGGAGGCCCTCTTCGAGGCCTGGTCCCTGCATCCCGAAGCCCGGCCGGCCGGCCACGCCGTGGAATTCTTCCTGGAGGAGACCCCGGATGACGTGTGGGCCGCCTGCCTGGCGGAAACATTGACCCACCTCGGCACCTGAAGTAAGGTGTCAGGACCGCCATGCTGATCTCCCGCCGCTTTTTCGCCTTCAGCTTTCGCACCTCGGGTGCGAGGCCGGGCGGCGTCTAGAACGAAACCGCTTCCGCCATCGCCCCCGAGACCTCACGGCTCGGGGGTTTTCGCATTCAGGAGTAACCATGATTCAGCCTGATCCCCAGTCTCTCGCCGGCCTCCGCCAGGCCATCGACGCGGTGGATGACCAGGTGCTGGCCCTCCTCAACCGGCGGGCGGGCCTCGCCGCGGAGGTGGGGCGCCTGAAATCCGAGGCGGCTCCGGAGGCCCTCTTCCACGCGCCCAAGCGCGAGCGGGAGATCCTCGCACGGCTGGAGGCGGCGAATGCCGGCCCCTTCCCGGATGCCGCCGTGCGCACGATCTTCCAGGAGATCATGAGCGCCTGCCTGAGCCTGGAGAAGCCGCTGCGGGTGGCCTTCCTGGGGCCCGAGGGCACCTTCACGCACCTGGCAGCCCGGCACCAGTTCGGCGGCTCCAGCCAGGCCCTGCCCCAGGGCACCATCCAGGCCGTGTTCCAGGCCGTGGAGCGGGACCGGGCGGACTATGGCGTGGTGCCCGTGGAGAACGCCACGGAAGGGGCCGTGGATTCCACCCTCGATGCCTTCCTCGACAGCCCGCTGCGCATCTGCGCGGAGATCCTGCTCCCCGTGGACCAGGCCCTGCTGGTGCACCCGGGCCTGGATCTCGGCAGCGTCCGGCGGGTCTATTCCCATCCCCAGGCCCTGGGCCAGTGCCGACGCTGGCTGGAGACCCACATGCCCCAGGCGGACCGCATCGAGGCTCCTTCGACCTCCGAAGCCGCCCGTCTCGCCCGGGAGGACGGCGAGGGGGCGGCCGTGGCCTCGGAGCTGGCCGCGGAGCTCTTCGGCCTCCGCGTGGCGGAGACGCGGATCCAGGACCTCGCCGCCAACGCCACCCGCTTCGTGGTGCTGGGGCCCAAGGCCGCAGAGCCCACGGGCCGGGACCGCACCACCCTGCTGGCCATGGCGCAGGATGGCCCGGGTGCCCTGCTGCGCCTGCTGGAACCCCTCGCCCGCCGCGGCCTGAACCTGAGCCGCATCCAGAGCCGGCCCACCCGGCGGAAGCTCTGGGAGTACGCCTTCTTCCTGGACGTGGAGGGCCACGCCGAGGATGCCCCCATGGCCGAGGCCCTCGTCGAACTCCAGACCGCCTGCGCCTCGCTGAAGGTGCTGGGCAGCTACCCGCAGGCCCCCATGGAAGGTGCGCGATGAAGCCCTGGACCCCCGATTCCTGGCGGGGTCTGCCCGCCGCCCAGCAGCCCGTCTACCGCGATCCCGCCGCCGTCGACACCGTGCTGGCGGAGCTGCGCGAGCTGCCGCCCCTGGTGGTGGCCGAGGAGGTGGATTCCCTCCAGAAGCTGCTGGCGGAGGCCGCGGCGGGTAGGCGCTTCCTCCTGCAGGGGGGCGACTGCGCCGAGGCCTTCCGGGACTGCCGCGGTCCCATCATCCAGGACAAGCTGCGCGTGCTGCTGCAGATGTCCGTGCTCATCACCCACGGCGGCCGCACCGGGGTCATCCACCTGGGGCGCATCGCGGGTCAGTACGCCAAGCCCCGCAGCGGCCTCACCGAGCAGGTCAACGGCCAGGAGGTTCCGGTCTACCGCGGGGACCTCATCAACGGGCTGGCCCCGGACCAGCGGGAGGCGGATCCCGGCCGGCTGCTGGAGGCCTATCACCGGGCCGCGGCCACCCTGAACCACCTGCGGGCCCTGGTGGATGGCGGCTTCGCGGACCTGCACCATCCCGAGCACTGGGACCTGTCCTGGAGCCGGGAGGATGCGGGCCACTACCTGGAGACCCTGGACCAGGTGCGGAACTCGCTGGATTTCGTCCAGCGCCTGGGCGGGCTGCCGGAGCACCTGCGGACCGGCGAGCTGTTCACCAGCCACGAGGCCCTGCACCTCCCCTTCGAGGCGGCCCTCACCCGCTTCGTGCCCGAGTTCGACCGCCACTACAACCTGGGGGCCCACTTCCTCTGGATCGGCGAGCGCACCCGGCAGCTCGATGGCGCCCACCTCGAGTACATCCGGGGTCTCGCCAATCCCATCGGCCTGAAGGTGGGTGCCTCCATGACGCCCGACCAGCTGCGGCAGGTGCTGGCGAAGCTGGATCCCGAGCGGAAGGCCGGCCGCCTCACGCTCATCACGCGCTTCGGCGCGGGGCGGGCCGAAGCCGTGCTGCCGGCCCTCATCGAGGCGGCCCGCGCCGAGGGCCATCCCGTCCTGTGGAGCTGCGACCCCATGCACGGCAACGGCCGCCAGGCCGCAGGCGGACTTAAGACCCGGGCCTTCGGGGACATCCTCCAGGAGCTGCAGGAGGTCGCGGCCCTCCATCGGGTCCACGGTTCGCGCATGGGGGCGGTGCACTTCGAGCTGACCGGCGAGCCCGTCACCGAGTGCACCGGCGGCATGGAAAAGCTGAACGAGGCGGACCTCGAACGGGCCTACCGCAGCGGCTGCGACCCCCGGCTGAACCGCAGCCAGAGTCTGGAGATGGCCTTCCTCATCGCGCAGATGATCCGGGAGTCGTGACGGCTTATTTCGCCAGGCTCCAGGCCATCTGGTTTCGGTAGTCCTTCACGAACTGCTTCGTCTCAGCGGAGAAGTTGCAGCCACCGCCGGTGCTGTCCGGGCCGATGGCGACCAGGCCGAGGTCGATGCGCGCGGGGAAGGCGGCGAGGGTGCGGTCCACGGCCTGCTGGGCGGAGAGGCCCTTCGCCAGCAGGTCGTAGGCGGCCTTGGCCACCAGGTGTTTGACGATGTCCTCGCCGTTGCCCGTGCAGGCCACGGCGCCCTTGGGCCCGGCGTAGATGCCCGCGCCGTACATGGGCACGTCGCCCACGCGGCCGTAGAAGGTGATGGTGGTGCCGCCGGTGCTGATGGCCGCGGCGAAGCGACCCTTCGCGTCGCGCGTGACGCAGCCCACGGTGTCGGGCGAGCCCAGGGCCTCCTTCAGCGGCGTGGGGAAGTTCCACCCCTTCTGCCAGTCGTAGCGCTTCCAGGCCTCGATCTGGCGCGGGTCGCTGCCCTGGAGGATGTCCTTCACGCGCTTGAAGCGGGCCAGGTTCTCGGGGCAGGTGGGGTCGTAGTCGGGGAAGCCCATGGCGCGGGCGAAGCGGGTGGCGCCTTCGCCCACGATGAGGAGGTGGGGCGTGTCCATGACCTTCCGCGCCACCAGCACGGGGTTCTTCACCCGCTCGAGGGCGGCCACGGCGCCGAAGGCCCCCGTGCTGCCGTCCATGCAGGCGGCATCCATCTGGATGGTCTTGCCGTCCAGACGGATGTTGGCGCCGGTGCCCGCGTTGAAGCGGGGGTCGTCCTCCAGGACCACCACGCCGGCCAGGGCCGCGTCGAGCGCGGCGCCGCCAGACTTCAACTCCGCCAGCGCCTTCGCCGCGGCGCGGTCCGTGCCGTCCATGCGGGCGCGGGGGCTGCCGGCACCGCCATGGACCACCGCGGCGGGCGGCGCGGCGGCGAGCAGGGCGGCCAGGGCCGCGAACAGGAAGGGACGAAGTGCGTTCATGGGGTTCCTTGGATCAGCCGCCGATGTGGGACATCTCGATGCGGGGGAGGCCCGGGGTCGCGCTGCGCCGCAGCTCGGAATAGCGGTCCCCGCGGCGCTTCCAGTGGGAGGCCAGCAGCGAGGTGAGGTCGGCATCCCCGTGGCCGCTCCGGAGGAAGCCCTTCAAGTCCAGGCCCCCCTTGGCGAAGAGGCAGGTGTAGAGGTGCCCGTCGGCGGAGAGGCGGGCGCGATCGCAGCTGCGGCAGAAGGGGGCCGTGACCGAGGCGATGAGTCCCACCTCGCCCTTGCCGTCGGCGTACTGCCACCCCCGGGCCACGGCGCCCTGGGTGGTGTGGAGGGGGGCCAGGGGCCAGCGGGCGTGGAGGGTGCGATGCACCTCGTCGGCGGGGACCACGGATTCCAGGCGCCAGCCGTTGGTGGTGCCCACGTCCATGAATTCGATGAAGCGCAGGGTGTGGCCCCCCTCCCGGGCGAAGGTGGCCAGTTCCAGGATCTCGTCCTCGTTCACGCCGCGCTGCAGGACGCAGTTGAGCTTGAGGGGGCCGAACCCGGCAGACCGGGCGGCCTCGATACCCGCCAGCACCCGGGACAGGGGCAGGTCCGTGTCGCTGAGGGCCTGGAACCGGTCCGGCCGCAGGGTGTCCAGGCTCACGGTGAGGCGTTTGAGCCCGGCGGCTCGCAGGGCCGGCGCCAGCTCCGGCAGCAGGACCCCATTGGTGGTCAGGGCCAGATCCTCGATGCCGGGCACGGCGGCCAGCATCCGCACCAGGGCCGGCAGCTCCCGGCGCAGGAGGGGTTCGCCCCCCGTGAGGCGGAGCTTGGTGACGCCGAGCTCCGCGAAGATCCGCACCAGGCGTGCGATCTCCTCGAAGCTGAGCAGGGCCTCCCGGGGCAGGAAGGCGTAGTCCGGCCCGAAGACCTCCCTGGGCATGCAGTAGGTGCAGCGGAAGTTGCACCGGTCGGTGACCGAGAGGCGGAGGGCCTTGAGGGGTCGGCCCAGGGAGTCGAGGGGCTGCATATCCCACAAGCATAAATCCCCCCGTGCGGTCACAATGGATTGTTTGGGTGGATACGCAGATATGGGCTTGTTTGATCGATTCTTCTCCCGCGCCGACGAGGCGCCCCTGCCGGGCCTGGCGGCCCTGCTGGAGGCCCGGGGTCTGCCCGCGGAGCTTCCCGGACTGGCGGCGCTGGCCCCGGGCTTCGAAGCCCACCGCAAGGCTGGGGAGCGGGAGGCCTGGGTCGCGGCCGTGGCCGAGCTCCACGGCCAGAACCTCCCCCTGCCCGAGCCCTGGATCGATGCCCAGGACCACCTTCTTCCCGAACTGGTGCCCTCCTGGCAGGCGGAGCGCGAAGGCCGCTGGTGCCGCGGCTTCATCGACGGCCTGAGCCAGCGGATCCGGGTGGGCGACATGATCATGCCCGCCGCCTGGCTGACGCTCTGGGACCAGTCCGCCGATGACGCCATGGAACTGGCCCTGGATCACCTCCGGCACCGGAGCGAGGGCAGCTTCGAGCGCCTGCCGTCGGGCGCCTACCGCAGCCCCTGGCGGGATGGTCTGGATGCGGCGCGACTGCTGCTTCCCGAGCTCTGGCACGGGCTCTTCAAGGACCAGCATCCCTTCCTCGCCATCCCCTCCGCCGACACCCTCCTCGCCGTGCCGCAGATCCTGCTGCCCAAGCTCATGGATGAGGTGGGCCGCAGCCTCCAGTCCGGCGCGAAGCCGTTGCAGCTGGCGGTCATCGAGCGCATCGGCGACCAGCTGATGACCGCCCGCCTGCAGGACCCCCACCCCATGTCGGCGCCCCAGCGGGAGCTGAAGCACATGGACCTGCTGCAGGCCCTGCGCGAGCAGGAGCGGGACCTGGATCCGGCCCTGGGCCTGCCCGCCACGGTCTCCCTGGTGAAGACCAGCCAGGGCAAGCCGCTCACCATGGCCCTCTGGAACGAAGGCGCGCCCATCCTGCTGCCCGAGACCGATCTCATCGCCTTCTCGGCGAGGAATGGCGAGCCGCTGGGCATCTTCGCGCGCCAGACCCTCCCCCGCATCCATGAGATCAGGGGCGAGGCCGTCGCCATCTGGGGGCCGCGCCGGGTGCGCTATGAGGGCTTCCCGTCCGCGGAGCAGCTGTCCCGTCTGGAGCAGTTCGCCACGGCCGAGCAGATGAAGTCCCTCCAGACCCCCACGGGCAACCGCGGCGCAGCGCCCCGGCCGGGGCCTGGTCCCGGTGCGCCTTTCAACGCCCAGGGCGCCGCGCCGCTGCCACGCCACCTCCAGGGCGCGGGATTGGGTGTGCAGGACCCGGAGTGATCCTGCCGGGGTGGCCGTTCCTCCTGATGCTTCAGGTCGCGCCGCCTCCGCCAGCGAATCCGGACCCGGTCCGCGCCCAGGCCTCCGTGGTCCTGGTGCAGGGCCGGCTGGGCGGCTCCCGCGTCCAGCAGGGCAGCGGCGTGGTGATCGCGCCCTTCCTCGTGGCCACCAATGCCCACGTGGTGGAACGGACCCAAGGACTCACCGTCAGGCAGGGACAGTCCACCTGGGCCGTGAGCGAGGTGCGGCTGGACCGGAGCCGGGATCTCTGCCTGCTCACGGTGCCCGGCCTGACCCTCCCCCCGGCCGATCCCGCCCCGTTCCCCGTCGAACCGGGCCAGAAGGTGCTGGCCGTGGGCTATCCAGGCGGCCAGGGTCCCGTGGTATCCCGGGGGCGCCTCCGGGGCATCTGGCACCACGGTGAGGGGCACCTGCTCCAGAGTGATGCCATGACCTTGCCCGGGAGCAGCGGCGGTGGCCTGTTCGACGAGGCCGGCCGCCTGCTGGGCCTCACGACCCTGACCTTTACGCCGAGCCCCCGGCTGAACTTCTCCGTGCCCCTGGACCGGCTTGAGGCGTTGATGCTCCAGCCGGAGGCGGTGCTGGAAAACCGGATCGAGGAAGGCCGTCGCAAACGGAGCGACGACTGGTTGGAGGGGCTCTGCGAGGATCCCCGCAACTGGCCCGCCTGGGAAGTCGCGGCCCGGCAGTGGGTCCAGGACCTGCCCAGGGACGAGAACGCCTGGCTGGCCCTGGGCCTGGCCCTGGACCGGGCGGCCCGGGCTTCGGCCGGTTCCGGCTCCTCGCCCAACCTGCTGCCGGAGGGGGTGGAGGCCTACCGCCGATCCCTGGCCCTGCGGCGGAGCCCCAAGACCTGGAACAACCTGGGCGTCGCCCTGGATCTGCTCAACCGCTTCGAGGACGCCGAGCTGGCCTTCCATGAGGCCCTCGACATGGAACCGGGCTACGCCCTGGCTTGGTTGAACCTGGGCTGCGCCCGGATGAACGCACACCGGTTTCCCGAAGCCGCCGAGGCCTTCCGGAAGGGGCTGGCCCTGCGTCCCGACGAGGCGGATGCCTGGCTCCGGCTCGCCCATTGCCAGCGGAGCGCGGGGCGGCGGGAAGCTGCCCTGGCGAGCCTGCGGATCGCCCTCCGTTATCGGCCCCTCGTCGGCGAGCATTGGCTGGATCTCGGCCTGCTGCTGGTGGACCTGGCGCGCCTTGACGAAGCCCGGGAGGTGGGGGCGAGGCTCGACGCGATGAATCCCGAACTGGCGGAGCGGCTGCGGGCCGCGCTGAGCCGGGTCAGATCAGGTCGTTCTTCCGCTGGCGCGGGAGCAAAAAGGCCTGGCCATCAAGGCTGACGCGACGGGAATTCCTCCCGCGCGACCCAGGCCAAAAAAACGGCGGCGGCCCCCGAAGGGCACCACCGCCGCCTGCCGACCCCTTCCAAAAGGCCGCAGCTGATGCGTTCTAGGCTTCGACCAGGGCTTTCATGCCGAGGCGTTCGCGAATGAGGCTTTCGACCTCGTCCGCCAGTTCGGGATTGTCGTTGAAGAGCTTCTTCACGTTCTCGGCGCCCTGGCCGAGGCGGCTGTCCTTGTAGCTGTACCAGGAACCGCTCTTCTGGATGATCTCCAGCTGGGTGCCCAGCTCCACCAGCTCGCTGGTGCGGCTGATGCCCTCGCCGTACATGATGTCGAAGGTGGCGACCTTGAGGGGCGGGGCGACCTTGTTCTTCACCACCTTCACCTTGGTCTTCTTGCCGATGACGGAGGAGTCCTCGTCCTTGGCGGCCACCAGGGGATCGCCGGTGTTGCCCTTGATGCTCTGGATGCTGCGGACGTCGAGGCGCACGGAGGCGTAGAACTTCAGCGCGTTGCCGCCGGTGGTGGTCTCGGGGTTGCCGAACATCACGCCGATCTTCATGCGGATCTGGTTGATGAAGACCACGCAGGTGTGGGTCTTGCTGATGGTGCCCGTCATCTTGCGGAGGGCCTGGCTCATGAGGCGGGCCTGCAGGCCCACGTGGCTGTCGCCCATCTCGCCGTCGATCTCGGCCTTGGGCACCAGGGCGGCCACGGAGTCGATGACGATGATGTCCAGGGCGCCGCTGCGCACCAGCTGGTCGCAGATCTCCAGGGCCTGCTCGCCGCTGTCGGGCTGGGAGATGAAGAGGTTGGCCACGTCCACGCCCAGCTTCTGGGCGTACTCGGGATCCAGGGCGTGCTCGGCGTCGATGTAGGCGGCCAGGCCGCCCTTCTTCTGGGCCTGGGCCACCATGTGCAGGGCCAGGGTGGTCTTGCCGCTGGCCTCCGGTCCGTAGACTTCGACGACGCGGCCCTTGGGCACGCCACCGACACCCAGGGCGGAATCCAGGGAGATGGAGCCGGTGCTGATGACTTCGATGCCCTCGGCGCTGCTCATGCGGTCGCCGAGCTTCATGATCGAACCCTTGCCGAAGGCCCGCTCGATGTCGGCGACGGTGCGGGTCAGGGCTTTGAGGCGATCGTCTTGCTCGGACGCGGCCATGGGGTCCTCCGGAAGGGGTGACTCCCAGTTTGAGGTAAAAAGCGAAAAAAACAAGAAATCTTTTTTCAGGTCCCGGTCCAGGCCGGCCGAAGAGGAACTGGCATGTCCACCGACGCCCAAGTCCCCCAGTCCACCCTGCCCATGGCCGCCCTTGAGGCCAGGCTGGCCGCCGTCCAGGCGGAGGCCGACCGCTTCCGCACCCTGGTCGAAGACTTGAAAGAAGTGATCTTCCAGATCGACCGCCAGGGCCGGTGGGCCTTCCTGAACCCCGCCTGGGCCGAACTCACGGGCTTCGCCGTGGAGGAGTGCCTGGGGCAGTCCTTCCTGGAGTTCCTGCACCCGGCCGACAACCCCCGCTACCTGAACATGCTCACCTACGCGGTGGACACCGGGCAGGCCGTCTTCGAGGGCGAGTTCCGGATCCCCACCAAGACCGGGGACGTGAAGTGGGTGACGGCCCACCAGCGCATCGCCTTCGACGAGGGGGGCGTGGTCCTCGGGGTCTCGGGCACCCTCAGCGACATCACCGAGCGCAAGCACACCGAGATCGTCCTCCGGGTGGCCACCAGCCGGCTGCGGGCCCTCATCGAGAACATGCAGGCGGGCATCCTGGTGGAGACCGAGGGGCGCAAGATCGCCCTGCTGAACGAGACCTTCTGCCGCATGTTCCAGGTGCCGGTGCCGGCCCATGTGCTGGTGGAGAGCGACTCCCGGGACCTGCTGAAGGAGTGCCTGCCCCTGCTGGTGGACCAGGCGGGCTTCCTCGCCCGCCTCGAGGCCCTGGGCGTGGCCCGGTGTCCATCCCAGGGCGACGAGTTCGAGCTGTGCGACGGCCGCATCATGGCCATGGACTTCGTGCCCATCGCGGTGGGCGAGGAGTACCTGGGCCACCTCTGGCAGTTCCACGACATCACCGACCGCCGCCGGGCCGAGATCAAGCTGGAGGAGGCGGCCCGCGAACTGGCGGTGGCCCGGGACCGGGCCCTCGAGCTCTCCGGCCTCAAGAGCGAGTTCCTGGCCAACATGAGCCACGAGATCCGCACGCCCATGAACGGCATCATCGGCATGACCGGGCTGCTGCTGGATACGCCCCTGGGCGGCGAGCAGCGCCAGTACGCCGAGACCGTGCGGTCCTGCGGCGAGGCCCTGCTCACGCTCATCAACGACATCCTCGACTTCTCGAAGATCGAGGCCGGCAAGCTGGTCTTCGAGACCCTGGAATTCGACCTGCTGTCCGTGGTCGAGGACGTCCAGGCGGTGCTGGGCGTGAAGGCTCAGGCCAAGGGCGTGGAGCTGGGCATCTTCGTCGATCCCGCCACGCCGCTCCAGGTGGCGGGCGATCCGACGCGGCTGCGCCAGATCCTCACCAACCTCATGGACAATGCCCTCAAGTTCACCCAGGAGGGCTCCGTCGAGGTCCGCGTGCGCCCCGAGACCCAGGATGATGGTCATGCCCTCATCCGCGTGGAGGTCCGCGATACGGGCATCGGCATGAAGCCCGAGGTGGTGGACCGGCTCTTCACCTCCTTCTTCCAGGGCGACACCTCCACCACGCGGAAGTACGGCGGCACGGGCCTGGGACTCACCATCTGCAAGCGGCTGGCCGAGCTCATGGGCGGCAGCATCGGCGTGACCAGCGCGCCGGGCCAGGGCAGCACCTTCTGGTTCACCCTCGGCCTGGATGCCCGGGGCTGTCAGGCGCCCGTGCGCCCCGGGGCCACCACCGTCCTGCTGGCGGGCCTGTCCGCAGGGGTGGGCCGCCTGGTCGGGGAGCAGCTCGATGCCTGGGGCGTGCCCTTCCGGATCGCCCCGCCGCAGGCCGAGGTGGGCGCGTGGCTGCGCGAGGTCCGCAGTCCCGATGCCGTGATCCTCGTGGGCCCCGAGGCGCTGGACGCGGCCCTGGCCGAGGCCGGGGAATGCGCCCTCGTCTTCGCGAGCCCGCTCTACCGGCCCGAGCTGCGGGAGACCGCCGCTCGGCGCGGCGTCCAGAGCTACCTCACCCTCCCCATCCGGCCCAGCCAGCTGCGGGGCCTCCTCGAACCGAAGGGCCTGAACATCGGCCGGATGGCCCCCGCCGCTCCGGTCCTGGCCGCAGACGGCCCCGTGAAGGTGCGCGTCCTGCTGGCGGAGGACAACCTCGTGAACCAGAAGGTCGCCCTGATCATGCTCCAGAAGTTCGGCATCGAGGCCGACGTGGTGGCCACGGGCGTCGAGGCCCTGGATGCCCTGGTGGGCGTCTCCTACGACCTGATCCTCATGGACTGCCAGATGCCCGAGATGGATGGCTTCGAGGCCACGCGGCGCATCCGCGAGCGGGAGCGGGGCAGCCGCCGGATCCCGGTGGTGGCGATGACCGCCAACGCCATGGTCGGGGACCGGGAGAAGTGCCTCGAGGCGGGCATGGACGACTACATCGCCAAGCCCGTGCGCGCCGAGGCGCTCCACCGGACGCTCTCCCAGTGGCTGCCCGTGGGGGCGGTGGCGCCCCTGGCCGGGGGGTCGAGATGAGTCGCTCCACCGCCCTGCTCGAGGACGCCACGGGCATCCGCATGGCCCTGCAGCGGCTCTGCGTGGCCGGCGCCCGCCTGGACGTGGCCTACAAGGCCCAGCGGTCGGCCTACCCGATCCTCACCGAGGACGGGGAGCGCTTCGCCTTCCGCATGCCCCATGAGGAGATCGGAGCCTGGGGCCTGAAGGCGGGGGAGAACCTGGCGGTGAAGCTCAAGGACCGCGGGCTGGAGTACGACTGCGTGGTGGCCTGCGCCGGACAGGAGATCCTGGAGGGCGTAGAGGCCTGCCTGGCCAGCATTCCCCGCGTGCTGCGCCGATCCGATCTGCACCGCCTGGCGGATTTCATCCCGGACCGCCCCCCCAGCCAGGCCCACGCGGCCACCTTCACCAACACCCGCAACGCCCTCATCGACGGCACCGTGCAGAGCTTCGGCGAAGAGGGGCTGGAACTCGTCCTGCGCAACACCAAGCAGGACATCCGGGAGCTGCTGCGCATGGGGGAGGAGTCGCTGCTCGACGTGCCCCTGGAAGACGACTTCCGCCTGCGTGCGGCCACCACCGTGGCCTACTTCGGCGACAACCTGGTGGGCCTGCGCTTCACCAAGCAGGCCGATCCGAAGATGCTCGACCAGTACCGCACCTGGATCCAGGACCAGCAGGTCCTCCAGGCCCAGCAGGACAAGGAGGAGTTCACGCCCCGCGGGTTCCAGGAGGCGACGGCGCGGATCAACCGGACGGCGGCCCTGCCCACCCTCAAGCTCATCGTGGACCGGGATCCCATGATCCTGCTGCTCACGGAGAAGGAGGACTTCGCCCGCCGGCTCGGCGAGGCCCTCAGCCGCAAGTTCGGGCTGGCCTCGCTGGATCACATCAAGGGGCCGGTGAAGACGCAGCTGGGGGAAGCCGGCGGAGAGACCGGCTGGGGACGCGTGCGCATGGTGCTCATCCACAACCAGCTGCGCCTGGCCAGCCCGCTGGAGCTCTGCCGCCAGCTCGTGGAGCAGGAGGGCTGCCCCGTGCCCGTGATCCTCCTGGGCACCGAGGAGGAGGAGGCGAAGAAGCGCCACCACGCCGTGGCGGCAGGCGGCGTGGACTACGTGGTCGTGGAGCCCTTCAAGATCCTCGGCATCCTGCGCAGGCTCGACGAGACTCTCAGGCTCTTCGAGGGGGTCTGAGCTCCAATGGGCTGGCTGCTACCGCAGGGCCACGTCCCGGCCCCGCCAGTGGTTCACGCCGCGGACGCGGTCCCACAGGGCCCAGGCGGTGCCCGCCGCGAAGACCAGCGCGTTCAGGGGCCACAGGGCCCAGAGCAGGTCCATGGGGCGCCCCGTCATGCGCTGCTGCACGTCCCCAGCCAACGTCGGGACCAGCAGCCAGAGCAGGAGCGCGAGGATCGGGTGGCCGGCGCAGGGCAGCCAGAGCGGCGCGAGGCCGATCATGAGGGCCAGTGGCAGCAGGGGCGGCAGCAGCCACCAGAAGGGCAGGGCCGCCGAGTTCTTCCGCATGGCCCGCACCAGCTCCCGAAGACCGTGGTACATCCGCAGGTGCAGGTCCGGGCCGCCCTTGGCCACGCGGTTGATGAAGCCCGCGGCCTTCACCCGGCGGGCCAGCATCATGTCGTCGATGGCCTCCAGGGGCGCCCCCGCGTGGCCGTCCACGGCGTCGTAGGCCTCGCGACGCACCAGCGTGAAGCCACCCACGCCGCAAAAGGCCGGATGCCGGGGGTTGGGCACCTGGTGCGGGGGGACCAGCAGGAGGAAGGCCGAGGCCGCGATGGGCAGGATCACGCGCTCCGCCGGGCTGATGGCGTCGATGGCCGGCACCAGGGCGAGGATGTCCGTGGGCTGGGCCTGGGCGAAGGCCATGGCCCGGCGCAGCAGACCGGGCGCCGCCTGCACGTCGCCATCCGCAAAGAGCAGCCAGGCCGCGGCCAGGGCCTCGGGCTGACGCGAGGCCAGGTCCAGGGCATGGTTCTTCCCCAGCCAGCCCGGCGGCAGGGCATCGTTGCGCAGCACCCGCAGGCGCTCCGGCTGGGCGGTCTGGCGTTGCTGGAGGATCTCCGTGCTGCCGTCGGTGGAGCCATCGTCCACCACGAGGATCTGCAGGGCCGGGTAGTCCTGGGCCAGCCAGGAATCCAGGGCCGCGGGCAGCTCCGCCGCCTCATTGCGCACGGGGATGCAGAGACAGACCGTGGGTGGCTGTGGTGGGAGCGCCGGATCCGGCTCCAGCTCGGGCAGCCGGGCCCAGTGGCGGCGCAGGAGGGCCAGCGCGGCGAGGATGCTGCCCGCCGAACCCCAGGATGCCGCTTCCAGCCAGACCATGCTTCAGCCTAGCCTGAGGGGTCACCCCCGAGGCAGCATGTCCTTCGCCCTCCTGATGCACGACCCCCTGGCCGGCACGCTGATGCTGCTGGCGCTGCTGTGGCTGTCGGCCAAGGTGGGGGGCGAGCTGGCGGTGCGCCTGAAGCTTCCGGCGGTCACGGGGGAACTGGCGGTGGGGCTCGCGCTCACGGCGCTGCACCGCTCCTGGCCCCTGTTCCCGGACGTGGCGGCCTCCCCGGCCACGGAGCTGCTGGGCGGGCTCGGCGTGGTGGTGCTGATGTTCGCCGTGGGCCTGGAGTCCACGGTGCCGCAGATGCTGAAGGTGGGCGTGGCCTCCCTGCGGGTCGCGCTGATCGGCGTGGTGGTGCCCATGGCCGCGGGCCTCGCCGGGGCCTGGCTGCTGCTGCCCCAGCGCTCGCCCTTCGTGCTGGACCTCTTCATCGGCGCCTGCCTCTGCGCCACCAGCATCGGCATCTCCGCCCAGGTGCTGCGGGAGAAGGGCGCCTCGGATTCCCTGGAGGGCCGCATCATCGTGGGCGCCGCCGTGGTGGACGACGTTCTGGGCCTGCTCGTGCTGGTGGCCGTGTCCGGCCTGGTGGGCGCGGCCGCTGGTGGCGGCGCCGTGGGGCCGGATCTGGCGAAGACCCTGGCCCTGGCCCTGGGTTTCCTGGCAGCGGCGCTGACGCTCGGCCGCCTGCTCACGCCGAGGCTCTTCCAGCTGGCCAGCCGCTTCCGGGGCGAGCAGGTGCTGCTGCCGCTGGGACTGGGCTTTGCCTTCCTGCTCGCCTGGCTGGGCAACCTCGCGGGGCTGGCCTCCATCGTGGGGGCCTACGCCGCCGGGCTCATCCTCGAGCCGGCGCACATCGTGGATCTGGAGCACCGCGAGCGGCACACGCTGGAGGAACTGGTGCATCCGCTGGTGACGGTGCTCTCGCCCCTCTTCTTCGTGCTCATGGGCGCCAAGGTGGATCCCGGCGCGCTCTTCAAGCCCGCGACCCTGGGCTTCGCCCTGGTGCTGGCCCTGCTCGGCGTGGTGGGGAAATACGTCGCCGGCTACGGCGGGGGTCGGGGTATCCGCGCCGCCGTGGTGGGCTGGGGCATGGTCCCCCGGGGCGAAGTGGGCCTCATCTTCGTGGCCGCTGGCGCCCAGCTCCATCTGAACGGCGTGCCCCTGCTCAGCGCCGAGGTCCAGGCCGGCATCATCGGCGCCCTGCTGCTCACCACCGTGGCCGGGCCCGTGGGGCTGGGGTGGGTGCTGCGATCGTCCCCTTCCGCCTAAAGGAGTCGCTGCGATGACCACCATCTCCTCGAGCCTCAGAACGGTCGTCGTGGCCCTCCTCTGGACCGGAATCCTGGCTGCCCAGCCCACCCTGCAGCAGGTGTGGGCGCGCCATGACCAGCTAGCGCTCCAACTCACCGAGAACCCTGCTCCTTTTGATCCGGGATGGGCCCATGTATTCACAGGACGGCGGGGTCGGACTGTCCGGGGCTGGGATGTGGGGGCACCGACAGCCCCGGTGGTATTGCACTGGGGCGGAGGCCCTGGGTTGGAACTGCGACCCGACCACTACCTCTCCGGGCATAGCGTGGGGGTGGCCCTGCGGCACGTGTCTGTGGACCAGCCAGGAACCGGCGGCTCCGCCTGGATACCCGGCTGGAAACCTGAGGACACGGTGGATGACGCCGCCGAGTTTCTCCGCCTGCGGGGCATCACGGAGCCGGTACTGCTGGAGGGATGGAGCTGGGGTTCCACCATGGCCCTGCTTTTCGCGCAGCGGCATCCGCGCCTGGTGCGGGGGATCGTCATCGGTGGTATGTGGACCAACACAAGGAAGGAAGTCCGGGCCTACCTTGATGCCGATGGTGCCCGAGCCTGGATGCCCGGCTGGACGGAGCAGTTCAGTGTCTTCACGAATGGACACGGCTCCGCCTGCGACCTGCATCGGGCCATCCGCGAAGGTGCGGGCGGCGGGACCCTGGCGGAAGCCTACGACGCGGCGGAGTCCGAACAGGCTGGTTCTGGCCAGATTCCCCGCCAGCCCCTGCCAGGGCCAATTCCGCGCGTTTCATCGCCGACCCCAGTGGACATGGAGACCGAATCCGACGAGACCATTCGATTCGCCTACATCGAGTCCGAGATGATGTGCCGCGGCCAGAGAGGGATATGGCGCCTTCGGCTGCAGTTTCCTAGGCGCCTGGCCTCCGTTCCCTTGGTCGTGATTCAGGGCCGCTACGACCAAGTGTGTCTGCCTGAAACCGCCCAGCGGGTTGTGCGAGCCTGGCCAGGGAGTCGCAAACTCTTGGTGCCGATGAACGGGGGTCACGGCTCCTTTCGTAGTCCACGACGCGAGGATCTGGAGCGGGCTGGGGTTAGCCTCCCAGCTGAGCAGCAATGGGCTCTGGAGAAGGCGGCGATGCTGAGCTACGGCAATGGGGGCCTGCTAAAGAGGGCAGCCCTGGAGTGTCTGGCCGGGGCAGGACAGCAGTAGGAAAGGTTCCCAGATCGGCCATGAGGCTAGGGAGCCGGAAAGCAAAGGACGCAGAGAAAAGCAAAATGGATTTAGCCACCGATGAACACCGATGAACACCGATGAAAAGCTGATGAAGAAAACGGGCGATGAAGGTGGACATGCC
Source organism: Geothrix sp. (assembly GCF_030219325.1). Taxonomy (NCBI): domain Bacteria; kingdom Pseudomonadati; phylum Acidobacteriota; class Holophagae; order Holophagales; family Holophagaceae; genus Geothrix; species Geothrix sp. The sequence continues at coordinate 498,429 of NZ_CP126625.1, forward strand.
CGTGCCCATCAACGGCACCAAGCGATTCGCCTAAATCTGACTGTCCTTCTCATTCTTTTATCGGTGTGCATCGGTGTTTATCGGTGGTTCCAAGTTCTTTCGCACCAAAACCCGCCGTGCCACGGAACAGGCGCGGCTCCGCTAGGCTGAGTTCACGTTCTGACGCTTCCGGAAGGCACGTTCCCTTCCGTGGGAACCAGCAGTTGCAGTGATTCAGACGGTGGCCAAGTCCCTCAGACGAACCGCAGCACCGTGATGAAGTGGCTGGCGGTTCCGCCCAGCACGAAGAGGTGCCAGATGCCATGGGCATGCCGCACCCGGCGGCCCAGGAGGTAGAAGGCCACGCCGATGCTGTAGAGCAGGCAGCCGGCCAGGAGCCACTTCAGGCCCTGGCCCTGGAGGCGGCGCGCCAGGGGCAGGCCCGCGGCGAGGCCGCACCAGCCCATCAGCAGGTAGAGGGGGACGGCGGGCAGGGAACTGCGGTCCCACCACAGCTCCTTGGCGATGCCCAGGGCCGCCAGGGCCCAGACGAAGGCGAACAGTCCCCAGCCCAGGGGTCCGCGCAGGGTGACCAGGGCGAAGGGCGTGTAGGTGCCCGCGATCAGCAGGTAGATGGCGCAGTGGTCGGCCTTGGCCCAGCGTTCCTTGGCGGGGCCCTGGGCGCTGTGGAAGAGCGTCGAGGCCGCATAGAGCGCGATCATGGAAAGGCCGAAGATGCCGAAGCTGACCAGCTTGAGGGCGTCGCCACCCATGACCGCACGGCCGATCAGGAAGGCGGTACCCGGGAGGGCCAGGAGCAGGCCCAGGAGGTGGGTCAGGCTGTTCAGCCACTCATCCTGGGAGAGGTGCCACCAGGCGGGTCGGGGGGCCGGGAGCGCCGGCACAAAGGGGTCGGTCGACAGCTGCAGGGCCATGGGTCTCCACCCGGGTTGGAATCCATTCCACCCCAAGGGTGGGTGCCGGGGATGACGGCCCTGTGAAAGGGTTGCACCTTCCGAAAGCCGCGCGCCGTCCCTCAGCCGTGCACCTGCCCGCGCAGGCACCTGGCGGTATCCAGGCGGACGGGCCCTTCATGCATGATGGTCCGACCCCGGTGATGTCGGATTCGGTGATGTGGGGGTTCCAGGTCCAGCCATGCTCGGCCAGCAGGACCTAGCGGCTCAAGCCGGACATGTGCTCTCGCTTGTCCTCGTGGTCCTTGTCGCGGCGGTCATCGCGACGATCATCGCGTCGCTCATCCCTCCGTCCAGGTCCGCGTCCGCGGTCATGGTCCGGATAGAGGCAGCCCAGGGTCAGGCCAAGGGCGGCCACAGCAGTTGCCATGCAGATGAAGCGACGGTTCATGTCGATCTCCTTTGGTGATGCAGGACGGGGAGGTTGCCGGACCGGCGCCACGGTCCTGGCGGCCGAGGACAGGCAGGGCGAGGGGGCCCAGCTGCCGGGTGATGTCGGTCTGGATCATGCGCGAGTCGGCGAGCCCAAGAAACGGGGCCGAGGATGGAACAGCCATGAAACCTGCATGATCTGAGCCAGCCAGCAATTGATTGAGCCTTGGCATCTTGGATCCGTCGGGAGCAGGCGAACCCCGGTGCGGCAGATCAATTTGAATGGGCCGGGGCTTCAAATAGAAGCAATGACAACCGCCCGGGGGAATCATCCCCGGGGCAGCTCCGGCACGAGGCTCTCCACGAAGGTGGCTTCCACGCGGAAGACCTCGCGGATGAGGTCCGCCGTGAGCACGTCGTGGGGCCTGCCGTTGCCCACCAGGCGGCCGCGGTCCAGCACCAGCACGCGGTCGAAGCGGTAGGCGGCGCGCAGGTCGTGGAGGCTCACCAGCACGGTGCCGCCGCCATCCGCCAGGCGCCGCGCCAGACGCATCACCTCCAGCGCGTGGCGCACGTCGAGCTGGGCCACGGGCTCGTCCCAGAGCTGGATGGGCGCGCCCGTGGCCAGGGCCCGGGCCAGTCCCACGCGGTGGCGCTCGCCGCCGGAGAGCCGCGTGACCGGGCGTTCCGCCAAGTGGGTGAGGTCCAGCTCCGCCAGGGCCTCCGCCACGCCGGAAAGGTCGTCGCCCCAGGCGTAGCGGCCCTGGGCCACCACTTCGCGCACGGGGAAGGCGAACTCGAAGTGGGCCTCCTGGCCCACCCAGGCCAGGCGCCGGCCCCGCTCCGGCATGGTGATGCGGGACAGCGGCTGTCCATACCACTGGACGAGCCCTTCCGCGGGAAGCAGCCCCGCCAGGGCCTGGACCAGCGTGGACTTGCCGGCCCCGTTGGGGCCCACCAGGGCGACGAGTTCGCCCGGGCCGAGGTCCAGCGACACCGCCTCCAGACGGCCGGGTACCGCGAGACTGGAAGCGTGCAGGGCCGCGGTCATGGCGCGGCCTCACTGGGGCCTGAGGCCTGAGGCCTGAAGCCTCCCCTCATCGCGGCCTCCGCAGCAGCCACAGGAAGAAGGGGCCGCCGATGAGGGCCGTGACCACGCCCAGGCGCAGGCCCAGGGGGAAGGTGCGGGTGACGAGGTCGCAGGCCAGCAGGAAGCTGGCGCCGCCCAGCATGGAATACGGCAGCAGGCGCCGGTGGTCGGGGCCGAAGGCCAGGCGCAGCACGTGGGGCACCACCAGGCCCACGAAGCCCACGATGCCCGCCACGGCGGTGGCCAGGGCCGTGAGGACGGTGGACAGCACGATGAGCTGGCGGCGCAGGCGGCGCACGTCCACGCCCAGGCTCTGGGCGCTCTGCTCTCCCAGGCTCAGCAGGTCCATGGCGCGGCCCAGGGGCAGCAGGAGCAGGCAAGCCACGAGGATGGCGGGCACGCCCATCCACACGTGCTCCCAGCTGCGGCTCTCCAGACCCCCCATGAGCCAGAACAGGATCTGGGCGTTCACCTCGAAGTGGCCCGCCGTGGTGGTGAGCAGGAAGCTGGTGCCCGCGCCCAGCAGGGCGTTGAGGGCCACGCCCGAGAGCAGCAGCCGCTCCGTGCCCGCGCCCCTTTGCGCCAGCATGAGTACCATCCCCGTGGCGGCGAAGGCCCCCACCACAGAAGCCAGAGGCAGGGCCCACATCGTGGCGGCCGCAAAACCGAAGATCGGTCCCGTGGCCAGCACTGCCACGGCGCCCAGAGCCCCACCGCTGCTGACGCCCAACAGGCCGGGGCTGGCCAGGGGGTTGCGGAAGAAGGCCTGCATCACCACGCCGCTGGCGCCCAAGGCGGCACCCACGGCCAGGCCCACCAGGGCCCGGGGCAGGCGGAAGTCCCGCACCACGGTACGCGCCACCTCATCCGTGCCGTTCGTGAGGGCGCCCAGCACCTGCCCGAAGCTCAGCCGCAGCTCCCCGAAGGCCAGCGAGGCCAGGAAGGTCAGGGCCAGGAGCGCCAGCAGGAGCGGGACGGCGAGGCGGGGCTTCACCGGAAGCGCTCCGGATGCAGGGCGCGGGCCAGGGCCTCGTAGGCGGCGATGCGGTGGTGTGACACGCTGGACATCATGGGCCCTGGGAGCAGCACCAGGCGTCCGGCCTTGAAGGCGGGCAGGGCCCGGTAGTGGGGGATGGCTGCGAGCTGGGCGCGGGTGCTCTCACCGCCGGAGGCCACGAGCACCTCGACGTTCCAGACCAGCAGCTTCTCGGAGGGCGTCGGCGCGTGGCCCTTCAGGCCCACCTCTGTCGCCACGTTCAGGGCCCCGGCGTGGTCGCAGAGATCCTGGAAGGTGGTGCCGCTGCCTGAGGTGAAGGGATAGATCCCCGCGCTGAGCACGCGCACGGGTTTCACCCCCTTCAGCTTCGCGGCGAGGGCCCCCACGCGGCTCTGGCACTGGGCGATCACCGCTTCGGCGCGGGCCTCCTGGCCCAGCTCGCGCCCGAGGAGGCGCAGGCTCCCGTAGATGTCCTCCAGCGTGTCGAAGCGGTCCAGCACCACCAGCCGGACCCCGGCCCGCCGGAGCAGGGCCAGGGTCTCGGGGCGGGTGAAGCTGGCGGCCAGCACCAGGTCGGGGCGGAAACGCAGCACGCTTTCGGCGTCGCTGTCCTTGATGGCGGGGAAGCGCCCCGCCTCGGCGGCCACGGGGCTGAACTGCGCGTCGTGGCTGATGTGGCTGAGGGCCGCGATCTGGCCCGGATCCGCCAGGGCCAGCAGCAGCTCGTCCGTGCCCACCGTCTGGCTCACCACCCGCTGGGGGTGCGCGGCCAGAAGCGGCAGCGCGAGCATCAGGAGAAAAGCGAAGAGGCGGGTCACAGACGAACGGGCCATCACCACCTCCACGTGGCGCTGAGAGTCCAGCGGGGGCCGGGGGCGGGGAAGCCGTAGACCAGCGCGGCATCGCCGTTCTGGTCGTAGCGGCCGCTGAGCCAGTCTTGGACGCTCTGGCGGGGCTGCAGGAGGTGCTCGCCCCGCAGGGCCAGCGTGAAGTTCTTCACGGGTTCGAAGGAGCCGCCCACGCTGAGGTCGCGGTAGGGCCTGCCGGTGGAGATCACCTGGTAGGTGGTGTCGTGGATGTCGTAGCGGGCACCGACGCGATCGAAACGGACATCGGCCCGCCAGCGCTTCGCCTGGACGAAGGCGGCCACGGCGCCCGTGAAGAAGGGATGGCGCACGATGGCGGTGTTCTGCTGGCCGAATTCCTGGCCCTCGACGTTGTGGTCCAGGTCCCGGGTCTCCTGGCTGCGCAGGATCAGGTCCCAGCCGTAGGCCAGGTCGGCGCCGCCCCGCCAGCCCAGGGCGCCTTCGAGGCTCTGCGCGCGGATGCTGCCCTGGTTGGCGTAGTGCGAGGTGAAGAGGGGCGGGAAGGAGAAGCTGGTGTCGTAGACATAGGCCAGCAGGTTGCTGATGTGGGTGCGCTGGGCCTCCAGGCGGTACTCCCAGTGGCCCGCCAGCAGGCCCGTGGCGCCGATCTGGATGGTGCGGCTGCGCTCGGGGGCGATGGGATAGGTCTTCCCATCCTGGCTCTCTGCCTGGGCGTTGAGGGCGAACTCCGTGGTGTTGGGCATGCGGAAGCCCTGGCCCGCGCTGGCGTAGAGGCGCAGTTCCGGCGCCACCACCCAGTTGAGGCCCGAGCGCCAGGTGCCGGCCTCGGCGCTGCCCGCGCGGCTGCGCTGGCCGGTGTCCTGGCGGGTCAGATCGCGATGCCCGGCGTCGTGGCGCAGGCCCGCCACCCAGTCGAGGCCCTCGAGGAGCGTCCAGCGGGCTTCGATGGCCCCGGCCAGGTCGCGCCCCTCGCCGCGGTAGGACACGGCGGCGAAGGTGGACGGGTCGTAGTAGTTCTTCGCGTGGGCGACATCCTCCCGGCCTTCGAGACGGCCCGAGAGGCGGAAGGCCTTCGACGGCGTCCAGTGCAGGGTGAGCTGGTCCTCCACGCGGCGGAAGCTGCGGTCGGTCTGCTGGCGCAGGGGACCGCTGGGATCGCCGGTGCTGCCGGACAGCCCCTGCAGGGTGTCTTCCAGCACCAGGTCGGCGGCCAGGGTCCAGCGGACCGAGACGCCCAAGCTCTCCTGCCGGGCGTGGGTTTCGCGCTGCGGCTCATAGCTGCGCCCGAACCCCGGCCAGGCCAGCGTGGTGAAGGGCACGGAGGCCGTCTGGCCGCTGTTGCGGTAGAAGCCCGTGAGGTCCACGGGGCCGAGGGTGGTGCCCAGGCGCAGGAACCCACCCGCCTGGCGGAAGGAATCCTCCGGAAAACCGCTGGCCTGCTTCTGCGCTTCGGCCCCGGCGGCCACCCAGCCCAGGGCACTGGCGAGCTGCACCCGCGCCGTGCCCCCGAGCTGGCCATCGCCGCCGAGCTTGAAGCCCGTCTGGCCATCCGTGCCCACCTTCAGGCCCGCCTGCCCGTGGCAGCCGTCGGCGCCCCGGCCCACGCTGGTGAGCGCGATGACGCCGCCGATGGCGTCGCTGCCATAGAGGACGGAGGAGGGGCCCAGCACCAGCTCCACGCGGCCGATGCCCACGAGGCTGAGGGTGCCCAGGTCGGGGCTGGTGGCGGTGGGATCGTTGAGGCGCAGGCCGTCCAGCAGCACCACCACGTTGCGGCTGAGGGTGCCGTTGAGGAAGGCCGAGGCGGTGGCGCCGGGGCCACCGCTGGCCATCACGGCGCCGGGCTGGAGCACCTCCAGCAACTCGGCCAGGGTGCGGCTGCCCAGGCGGGCCAGCTCCTCGGCTTCCACGATGCGCACGGGGCCCGGGGTGCGGGTGACTTCCACGGGCTGGGCCTCGGCGCTGACCGTGACCGTGGCCTCGCCGGGCTTGCGCTCGGGCTCGGCGCCCGAGGCCGCCGCCAGGGAAAGGGCGGACACGGCCGCCAACAGGGATGAGATCCGGGAAATGCCCATCATGCCTCCACGCATGAGGTCGCGGCGGCGGGGCGGATTCCCCTGGTGGGAACCATGGCCCGGCCCGTTCCCGCGACGGGGGGTGAGGTGCAGGACCGGTCTCCGGACTCGCACGCGACAGGGGCTTTTCGGCTCCCCTCAGACCTTCCCAGGACGATTCCCAGTGGTCTGAGCTTGAGGTCTCACGCCCCTGATCCCGGAAATGGGGGGCCGTGGTGCTTACCGTTGCGGGGCAGTGCAGGAATCTCACCTGCTTCCCGAACATCCAACACTGAATTGTCAGGACCACCAGAGAAGCACGGCCAGTGCGCCCGGCGCAAGTAGAATGGGAAGCATGAACGCACCCATCGGCATCATCGGCGGCAGTGGCCTCTACCGGATGGAGGGCCTGGCCCTCGACCGGGCGCAGGAGGTGAAGACACCCTTCGGCGAGCCCTCGGGCCCCGTGCATCTGGGCACGCTGGATGGCGCCCCCGTGGCCTTCCTGGCGCGCCATGGCGAGGGCCACCGCTTCACGCCCAGCGAGGTGAACTACCGGGCCAACCTCTGGGCCCTCAAGTCCGTGGGCGTCGAGCGGCTGATCTGCGTATCCGCCGTGGGCAGCCTGCAGGCCCGCCACAAGCCGGGTGAGCTGCGCCTGGTGAGCCAGTTCATCGACAAGACGAAGCACCGCAAGGACACCTATTTCGGCGAAGGGATGGTGGCCCACGTGAGCTTCGCCGAGCCCACCTGCGCCCACGTCACGGAGGCCCTGCTCACCTCGGGCCGCGCCCTGGACCTGCCCATCGAAGGCGACGCGCTCTATGTGTGCATGGAGGGCCCGGCCTTCTCCACCCGCGCCGAAAGCAGACTCCACCAGGGCTGGGGCGCGGACCTCATCGGCATGACCCAGGTGACCGAGGCCCGCCTCGCCCGCGAAGCGGAGCTCTGCTACGCCTGCATCGCCCTGGTGACGGACTACGATGCCTGGCGCGAGGAGGAGGAGGGCGTTGACGCCGCCTCGGTGCTGGAGGTCATGCACGCCAACGTGGACAAGGCCCAGCGGCTGCTGCGCCAGGTGGTGCCCCAGCTCTCGGGCGCGCCGCGGTCCTGCGCCTGCGGCGAGGCCCTGAGGACGGCGCTGTTCACCGCGCCCGAGGCCGTCACGCCGGAGGCCCGCCAGCGGCTGGACCTGCTGGTGGCCCGGTACGGCTACGGCGCGGTGCGCTGATGGCCGTCGCCGCGCCCAGCCCCAAGCTGCAGGCCCTGCTGAAGGACTTCCAGCAGATCGCCAGCATGTCGGGCTACCTGAACCATTCCTTCGACCCGCCCCAGCTGCGCCTCTTCTTCACGCTGTACGGCCGCGTGATGGTGGCCTCGCCGGAGCAGGGGCTGGCCCTCACGCCCCAGCTGCAGGCCTGGTGCGAGGCCGTGTCCATCCGCCTGCGGGAGGGCAGCTCCGGCACCATCATGGCGCCCCAGGTGCAGGTGAGCACCCCCCAGACCATGCCCGATGGCCGCGACTACCTGGTGGCCACCCTCACCTTCAACACCAAGGTCACCGAGACCTCGTACCTCCGCATCCGCACCGCCATCCTCGCCGCCTACCAGGACGCCGTGAAGATGCGGGAGGTCGGGTTCAGCGAAGCGGCGCTGGGGGAAGGACCCATTCCAGAGAATGCGCAGGCCACGGCAACCGAAGCGATTCCATCTGCGGGTGGGATGGATAAACCTGGTTAGGCCGCTCACCGAGGATTAACCATGAGTCGTGACTACAAGACGAACGATCTCTTCTCGGTTGGCTCGAATTACCACCTAAACGCCTGTGTCGGTACGAATGGCGGTCCCTACGACTTCCGAGACTATGCGCACGGTTACTTTCTTGCCGGGAAACGGCTTCTTGAAAGCCTTCGGCAGGACTACTCGTATGTTGATACGCTTGTATATCCCTTAACATTTTTACTTCGTCATGCTATCGAACTATCTCTGAAGGGGCTGGCGAGAGATCTGTCGACACTCCACAAAACCGAAGGCCAAATCAAGCTCACTCATAGACTCGCGGATAATTGGGCGATTGTTCGCGACATGCTTCAACTCGATCAGGATGTATTCGACGAAGACAGAAAGCTGATTCCATTTTTAGATAAGGTTCTCAAGGACTATTTGGAATTTGATCCAAGCGGAGAGGTGTTTCGCTTCCCCGAGGATCGTAATGGAGCGCTCTTCCTTCAGGATGCCAGCATTATCAATGTCGAAGTCTTCGGTAGTATTCTTGAGGAGGTGGCCGAAATTATCGAATATTGGTTCTATCAGGTGGAAGATCTTAGGCGTCAATCAGAAATGAAAAATGAATACTGACGGCGACCTAACGCTTCGCTCAAGTTTCACCCCGCCTGCATTGCCTTTCGTTCTCCCTCATCATTTCGCTATCCAGGCCTACTCATCATCTCGGAGCAGGCGTGGCCGCCTTGCTTCCTCGTTAGGTATAGAGCGATGAGTCGACAAAACCTGAGGAAACCAATGTGGATTCTCACCTTGAGCCTTGTCGTCATTGCTGCATTCCCGATCCGTGCCAAGGCTCCGTATGGCGAACCCTCCATTATTGATTTGGTCTCGAGACAAGACGGCCCCCCTTCTGTTCCAAGGGACCTTCAAAAACCATGTATCGGCTGGCTATTCGGCTACGACGTCAAAACAGTGCTTCAGCTTGGTCGTGGAAAATCCGTTGAAGTCGAATCAATGGACTCTTCGGGATTAGATATCTTCCCTTTCCCAGGAGCGGGTGCTGAATCAGGCGACGCTGGAATGATCGCTGTCTACGAAAAGAAGGGCCCCTGGCTTCTATTGAAGTACAAAGGCCGGTTTTGTTGGTTCGACTTGCGACCCTACAAAGAGAGGCCCGACATTCGATTCACGCCAATCGAGGAATGGTTTGACGAAATTCGGCACTACTCACCCAACGCCAAAACCAATGGTTGGAGCTTCGAAGGTTTGGTGCTTCAAGTAGATCCACGTCTTTCCCAAATACATGAATCTCCATCTGAGGACGCTCCATCCCAGCACATCCCTATTACCCTGCTGGGGAAATGCAAGTGGAAAACCACTTCGCTTTCTGAAAGGCCAATTTCAAATCCTAAATACACAAATGTCGTTCGGGAGCCCATACGAATCGAATGCGCCTTTATCAAAGTCCTCCAGAGAAAGGGTGAATGGCTTAAAGTCTCACTATCAACGAATCCCACTTGGGAGGTAGGTGTGCCGGCCGGCGGGGACGTAACTGCTGGCAGCGGCCTCTTGGTTCATTGGGATCCCAAGGCCGTAGGTTGGATTCGTTGGAGGACAACAACCCGGGTGATGATTACCTCTCGCAGTTTCTCAAAATACGGCGGCTGATCATTGGATGCGCCGCTGCGGTCTGACCCTCTGCTCAACTCGGCCCCAGCCTGCATTGCCTACCGCCCTTTCTTGTCTCCTTGCTTACTCGGGTTCGCTCGGAGCCTCGGTACAGGCAGGGCTGGTTAGCGCACCTTAAGCGATGCGGATAGGCTGTACATCTAGGCATTCCCTAACTGGAGACATCACCTTGCGCATCTCAAACTTCCTGTTCCTGGCTCCGCTGCTTCTTGTCTCATGCATGCGCATGCCGGAGGTGACGCGGCGGGGCGAGCTGCCGGCGGGGTCGGAGCTTGGGGTGATCCTCTTCCAGGACTGCCTGATCCCGGATCAGGAGGACTGCACGGGCTCGGGCAACCTGGCGGCGAATGTGTTCGCCAAGGTCTTCTCCCAGTCGGCCAAGTTCCGCGCGGTGCCCCTGTCCCGGCCCGTGGGCCCCAAGGCGCCGCTGTCCGATGACGCGGCCGTGGCCCTGGCCAAGGAGAAGGGCTTCAAGTACGTCATCAACGGCGAAGTGATCGATTTCTACGATGTGGCCCCCATGACCTTCCGCGTGGACCGGGCGGGCGTCTCCATCCGGATCCTCCGGGTGGCGGACGGCTCCGTCATCGCCTTCTTCACCCACAAGAAGAACGCCAAAAGCAATTTCGCCACGCCCAGTGACGTCGTCCAGGAAATGGCCGAGCACGTGCGGGACAGCCTGTGAGGTTGCGCCTCGGCACGCTGGTCCTGTCGCTCGCCGCGCTGGCGGGGTCGCCCGGCCACGGCGCCGAGCCGCAGAGCCTCCCCTTCAAGCCCTCGCCCGTGCCCGGTGGGGTGGCGGTCGTCGCCCTGCCTGCCAAGGCCACGGCGCCCGCGGTGACCTACCGCGGCGAGCCCGTGATCACCCGGCGCAGCAGCCAGGGCTGGGTGGCGGTGGTGGGCATTCCCCTGAGCGCCAAGCCGGGTGAGCAGGCCCTCGAAGTGGATGGTCGTGGGGTGCCCTTTGCCATCAAGGCGAAGCACTACCCCGAACAGAGGGTGCATGTGGAGGATCAACGGAAGGTGACGCCCAACGCCGAGGACGAGGCCCGCATCGCCAGGGAGCAGGTGCTGATGGCGCCGGTCTGGAAGGCCTGGCCGGAGGCGCTGATTCCTTCGCTGAGCTTCCGCCAGCCCACGCCGGGGGCCCTCACCGCCTCCTTCGGCATGCGCCGCATCTTCAACGGCGTGCCCCGCTCGCCCCACTCGGGCCTGGACATCCGGTCTCCCCAGGGCCAGGCGGTACGAGCCCCGGCGCCGGGCCGGGTGGTGCTCACGGGCGACTTCTTCTACAGCGGCAACGCCGTGTTCATCGCCCACGGCGAGGGGGTGGTGAGCCTGCTCTGCCACCTGTCGAAGATCACGGTGAAGGAGGGCCAGGTGCTCCAGGCCGGCGACGTGGTGGGCGAGGTGGGCAAGACGGGCCGCGCCACGGGGCCGCACCTGCACTGGTCGCTGAGCCTCAACAACGCCCGGGTGGATCCCCGGATCTTCCTGGGAGGCCACCCATGATCCGGAGGCTGAGCGACCTGCCGGCGGAAGCCAAGGCGAACATCCGCGGCGGCAAGGGCCGGGCCCTCGATGTGAGCCTGCTGAAGCTGGGCGACATGGCGGGCGTGCTCAGCCTGGGCCGCATCACGCTGGAGCCAGGCGCCAGCATCGGCGAGCACGCCCACCCCAATACCGAGGACCTCTACCTGATCGTGGAGGGCCGGGGCACCGGCCTCCTGGATGGCGAGCGCTTCCCCGTGGGGCCCGGCGACCTCTTCCTGGTGAAGGCGGGCGGCAGCCACGGCCTCATCAACGATTCGGAAGAACCCCTGACCTTCATCGGCCTGCTCACGCGGAGCGAGGAGAAGGCCTAGCCCTCGGCCCTGGCATAGCCCTTCGTCTGCACCAGGATCACGCCGAGGATGGCGATGGCGCCGCCCACGAGGGTGAGCAGGGCGGGGAGCTCGCCCAGCCACACCCAGGCGATGAGGCTGGCGAGCACCGGCGACAGATATAGGAAGCTCGACAGCAGCGAGGCGGGCATCCGGGCCAGGGCGTAGTTCCACAGCACGTAGGCGATGGCCGCCGGGAAGATGCCGAGGTAGATCACGGCGAAGGTCGCCGGGGGCGCGGCCACGGGCAGGCGGCGGAGCAGGCCCGGCAGGAAGACCAGCAAGGGCAGAGTGCCCGCCCAGATGGAGTAGCAGGTGAACTCCAGGGCGGCGTGGCGGCGCAGCAGCTTCTTGGACAGGATCGAGTAGACGGCTGCCACCGTGGCCGCCAGCAGGATGAGCAGGGCCCCGGGCGTGAAGTGCAGGCCCCGGCCGCCGCTGAGGGCGATGAGCGCGACGCCGGCGAAGGCCAGCAGGATGCCCAGCCAGCCGAGCCTGGTCAGGCGCTCCTTCAGCACGGCCACGGACAGCAGCGCGGTGAACACCGGGGCCGCGGAGATGAGCAACGAAGCGGCACCGGCCTGCACCGTCATCTCGCCGAAGTTCAGGGCCACGTGGTAGACGCTGATGCCCAGGAAGCCCGTGAGGCCGATCAGCGGCAGCTCCGAGCGCTCCGGCAGCCGCATCCGCTTGGCCAGGGCGTACAGGGCCAGCACCGTGGAGGCCGTCCCGAAGCGCAGCAGGGCCAGCTCGCCGGGGCCGTAGCCATCGGGGCCCACGGCGCCCGCCGGGCTGAGCCGCATGCCCGCCCGGATGCCCGCGAAGGCCGAAGCCCACAGCAGCAGCAGGCCGGCGATGGCCAGCCAGGTACGGGGTTCGCGCTTCCAAGTCATGGTTCTTACCTTATCCTCGCGAGCACACACGGGTGAAATTTGGGTGATTTTTCGAAACGTATTGACCTACCCATGTGTGTGTGTGAAAGAATTTTTCCGAATCTCAGCCAAAGGAGAAAATCATGAAGAGGGTTTTTCGTTTTCTTGCAGCGTCTGCACTGGGGTTGGCCCCCGCAAACCTCCCAGCGGAGTGCGTGACGGTAAACTGTGTGAGTTCGTCCTTCTGCACGGTTTGCACGAGTTCCGGCGGTGGAATCTGGAATTGTGAAAATGTCTCGCCGGCACAAGCCAAGAAAATCCAACAAAAATCAGACTGCTGAGCGTCCGATGATTTTGTGGAGGCGTATCCAGGCACTCGCAGTCGTGACGATTCTGGCGCCAGTCGCCCTGCTGGGGCAAATCATGCCAAGGCCCCAGCAAATCATGTATTGGCACAAAGACGGTGTGGTCTACCAGGAATGGGACAGGGCCGAATACACCTTCCAGGGGCCTGGCAAGGGCGGGAAGGTGATCCACAAGGTTCCCGATTACTTGCTTCCCGACAGTCTGGATTGTTTTGACGGAGTGTACTGGGCCACTGCAAAGCGGGAACGGGGCGATGGGGGACGAATCCTGGATGTTTTCTGGAGTCCTTCAGGGTCCCAGTGGTTTCTCTCTGCAGTTCTCGATGCACCCAAAGATAGTGTGCCGTGCCGCATCATGCCACTGGATACGGGCCTATTCCTGGTGGAATCGTTGCACGGCTTCCATCAAGGGAGACAGCACTCCTTCCTTGCCACGGCCACACTCTCGAAGGATCAGAAACTATCCATTAAGGACATACTTGATCCGAACCTGAAGAAGCCTCTATTTCAGCGAGATCGCCTGGGTGCCTGGGAGGTCCACCCAGGATGTGCGGCGCTCTCCACGGGTTTTGGCTATCTTGTCGCACGATCTGAAGACGCCATCCTGATGGCCGATGGGAAACTAGGGTGGATTTGGATTGTGGAAACACGAAAACAGAGTCCAAGCCTGCGATTGGTCCGCCTATACCCGGGCATTGATGAAAGCTATCTCGATCGACCCTTTGGGAGGGGGCTGGAAATGGGGATTCTGGGCATCCAACCCAGAAAGAATGGGCATTTCCTCATCGCTGCGCGTTCAGAGCAGGCCGTCCTGCATGGGCGAGACTTCGAAAAGCAGGTCGAACCCATCCGAAATGTCCATGACCGCGGAACCCTCGCAAAGAATGCCTCCCTGGCGGAGGGGCGAAGGATGAGTGTCTCGACCTACCCAGAACTGGAATGGTGGGATCTTGATCCCGTCGGTGGCCAAGTAACCCGGGAGCCCACTCCCGCAGGTCTACCCAGGAAATTCAGTTCACCCGGCGAAATCGAGGGCTTCCGGTTCCGAATTGATATCAATGACCGCGTCATTGGAGGGGACTGAACCAGATACGGGGTCCCCGCTTCCAGGTCATTCCTTCACCCTACCGGAGAGGGCCACGCCTCCGCCTCCGGATTCCGTCGCGGGCATTCGTCCGCTTCACGCCTCGCAGGCCCGGCCGTCGCGCATCTCGATGTGGCGACTGCCGAGCCGGGCCAGGTCGGGGTTGTGGGTGACCATGAGGATGGTCAGCCCCGTGGTGCGGTTCAGCTGCTGGAGGATCTCGCCGATCTCGCCGGTGCGCGTGGTGTCCAGGTTGCCCGTGGGCTCGTCGGCCAGCAGGATCCCGGGCCGGTTCACCAGGGCCCGGGCGATGGCCACCCGCTGCATCTCGCCGCCGGAGATCTGCCCTGGCAGGTGGTTCATCCGGTGCTCCATGCCCAGCATGCCCAGCAGGTGTTCCACTTCCCCCTCCACGCCCGGCTTGCGGTAGAAGGCCAGGGGCAGGGCCACGTTCTCCCGCACCGTGAGGGTGGGGATCAGGTAGAAGTTCTGGAAGATGTAGCCGAAGATCTCGCGGCGGATCCGCGTGAGATCGCGTTCCCCGAGGACGTCGCCGTTGCCGAAGATGCGCCGGCCCGCCAGATCCAGCTCGCCCGAGGTGGGGTTCTCCAGGCAGCCCAGCAGGTTCACGAGGGTGGTCTTCCCGGAGCCGGAGGGCCCCATGAAGGACACGAACTCACCCTGGCGGATCTGCAGGGACACGCCGTCCAGGGCGCGCACCTCCTCGCTGCCGCGGCCGTAGATCCGTGTGAGCCCCCGGGCTTCCAGCGCGATGCCGCTTCCGGCGCTCATGCTTCACCCCGGATCGAATCCAGGGGCCGGATGCGGCCCGCCTTCCAGGCCGGATACATGCCACTGAGCAGACCCACGGCCACGATGGTCAGCAGGGTGAGGAGCGACAGCCGGAGGTCGATGGCCACCAGCTCCCCGCCCGGCGCGTAGGGCAGGGCCCGGCGGACCAGGAGGTCCGAGAGCCGGGCGAAGGCGAGCGCCAGCCCGATGCCCAGGACCCCGCCGCAGGCGCAGAGGATGAGGGTCTCGGTCCAGACCAGGCGGAAGATGTCGCCGGGCATGGCGCCCATGGTCTTCAGGATGCCGATCTCGTGCTTGCGCTCCAGCACCGACATGAGCACGGTGTTCACCACGCCCACCATGGCGATGAGCAGGGCGATGACGGCGATGGAGAGCACCATCACCCGCGCCGTGGCGATGAGCTTCATGATGGTCTGCTTCACCTGGCTGAAGCTCACCACCTGCATGTCCGGCAGCTGGTACAGCGAGGCCTCCAGGCCGGTGAGATCCGCGTCCTTCCTGGCCTTGATGCCGATGGTGGTGATCTTGTCGAGGCCGGAGATCTTCTGCAGGGTGCGCAGGGGCACGAAGATGGTGCCGTCGTCCTGGGTGCCGGTGCGCTGGAGAATCCCCACGACCTTGAGCTGCACGTTCTTCTGGGGGACCAGGATCAGGTCCCCCACTTCGCGCTGCTCCAGCTCCGCCGCCTCGTAGCCCATGACCGCCTCGGCGGCGTTGGCATCGGCGAACCAGCCGCCCTTGTGGAAGCGCAGGAAGGGCTTCATGGCCGGGAAGGTGGCGAGGTCCACGCCGAAGTAGCCCGCGATGCCGCCGCCGTCTCCCTTGTTGGGATCGAAGAAGGCCTGCATGAGGATGGGCGTCACCTTGTCCACCTCCGGTCTGGATTCGATGGACTTCACCACGCTCTCTTCGATGTAGCGGAGCCCGGCCCCGCCCTGCAGCATCATGGTGGCGGCCTCGTAGGGGCAGCCCTTGGCCATGACCATGATCTGGTAGCCCATGTTGTCGATGTCGCGGTTCAGCGCCTTCTCATAGCCGCGGTTGAACCCCAGCAGGCTCACGAGCACCCAGGACGAGAGGATGATGCCCACCAGGGTGAGGCCGGTGCGGGTCTTCTTGCGCAGCAGGTTCTTGGAGGCGATCTGGAACTTGCTAATCATGGCTTCTGCTTCTCGACGGCGTAGAAGAACTCGTCCATCAGGATGAGGTTCTTGTTCAGGGCCCGCAGGACGCCCAGGAAGTCGGTGAGGGCCTCGGGCACCGGGTTGACGACGGCGGCCAGGCGGCCGCTGCCCTTGCCGGCAATGAAGTCGAAGGCCGCGAAATCCTTGAGGGTCATGCCCACGAACTGGGTGCCGAACTTGCGGGCGGTGAACTTGTTCGCCCAGGAACCGGCCACCCGCTGCAGGTAGAAGGCCTTGATGCGGCCCTCGAGATCCAGGGACACGAAGACCTCCAGCACCCCGAACTGCCCCTTCTGGTTCACGCCGTGGATGTAGCCGATCTTCTCCTTGCCCTTGTAGATCTCGTAGAGGACATAGGGCACGTCGAGGGGCGCGTAGAGCGCGGGCACGCCGCCGAGCCTTCCCACGACCCGCTTGAATACGGGTTCGCCGCCCCGGCTCGAGAAGGAGAAGGCGATGGTCTTGAAGCTGGTGGACTCCGGGAAGAGCCGGGGCACGTCGGCGGCGGGGTTGTTCAGCTCGCAGCTGACGGCCGCGGGCAGGGGGGCTGCCACGAGCGCCATGGGGAGGAGCAGCAGGAGGCGCTTCGACGGGAGGCCGGGCTGGCGGTGCATGGGGCGTCCCCTAGAGATCGAACAGGTAGAGGCCGCGGAGGACCGCCTGGTTGTTTTTCAGGAAGGAGAACCGGATCTCCCAGTCCCCGGGCATCACCAGCTGCACGGGCAGCAGGTAGACCCCCTTGTTTGAGAGGACGAAGGCCTTCGGGCCGCTGCTGTGGGCCCCCCGCATGGAGGGCATGTCCGCATCGCCCTGGATGGCGAAGGTCGTGTCCCGCTTCCCATCCAGGGTGAAGATCTCCACCCGCATGATCGCCGTCCCCAGCTTGGGCTGCTGGGTGAAGCCGTAGGTGAAGTAGTGGTCCTTGCCCAGGGGCACCTTGCGGCCGGGTTGAGGCAGGGAGACGAAGGTGCCCGGGCCGGGAGCGGGGGCCGCAGCGACGATGGGCGCCACGAGCACCATCCCGAGGAACGACGCGACCAGTGCCTTGGACATGACCTTGCTCCTGTGGACTTCCAGCGGTTTGGACGGAGGGGAGAGGTCGATCCTACCCCGACAGGGTGGCCATGGGATCGGGGCATCCGAGGGAACCCGCCTCGAGGCCGGGACGGTGGCCTTGCGCCACCAGGCCCTTCTTGATGGCCAGGGCCGTCAGGGCCTGGATCGTGTGCAGATCGAGCTTCTTCATGAGGCTCGCCCGGTGCTTCTCCACGGTCTTGGGGCTGATGCCGAGGAACTCGGCGATGGCCTTCGAGCGGTGGCCCTCGGCGACCAGCTTCAGGACCTCGCGTTCCCGGTCCGAGAGGTCTCCGGTGGCCGCATGGACGGGCCGCAGCTTCCGGTCCCCCAGGAAGTGCGCCACCACGGTGGTGGCGATGGCCGGGGACAGGTACTTCTCGCCGGCCAGGACGCTTTCGATGGCCTGGAACAGCTCCTCTCCTGAAGAATCCTTCATCACGTAGCCGCAGGCCCCGGCCTGGAGGGCCGAGCAAATGGATTCCTCGGCGCGGTCGACGGCCAGGGCCAGGATCCGCGTCCCGGGACTGACCCGCCGCACGGCCATGAGCGAATCCGGGCCCTCGAAGCCGGGCAGGGAGAGCGACAGCACCATGAGCTCGGGCCGCAGCTGCCCGGCGAGGTGGACCGCCTCCCGCCCATCCACGCCCTCGCCCACGATCTCCAGGTGCGCCTGCGTCGAAAGCAGCATGCGCAGGCCCTCCCGCATGAGGGTCTGATCCTCCACGATAACAACGCGGCGCCGACCTTCAGCCATGCCCTACTCCCCAAGGAGCGTCGGGAAGAACCCCCATGGCTGGTTTAATGATAACCCACGGGTTGTCTTTACCTCGCCCAGGGAAAGATTACTCCCCCATCCGTTGAATGAGAAGGCTTCATATCACTTCATGGCCGCCAGCTGGTTCCGGAGGGCGGCGCAGGCCCGGGCCCGGTGGCTGAGGCCATGCTTGAGGTCGCTGGGCAGCTCGCCGAAGGTCCGGTCGTGGCCTTCCGGGAGGAAGATGGGGTCGTAGCCGAAGCCACCCTCGCCGCGGGGCTCGAAGGCCAGGCTGCCCTCCACGCTGCCGCTGACGGTGAAGGGCCCGCCCTGCATCCCCGTGAAGGCCAGCACGCACACGAACCGGGCCCTGCGCGCCGCGCCCTCGGGCAGCATGGCCAGCAGGCGGCGGTTCCTGTCGCGGTAGGCGGGCAGGTCCGGGGCGAAGCGGGCGCTCAGCACGCCGGGCCCGCCCCAGAGGGCATCCACGCAGAGGCCCGAATCATCGGCCAGCACACCGTCCACGGGCTCGGTGCCGTGTTCGAGCCACCAGGCCCGGGCCCCCTCGGCCTTCTGCAGGGCGTTGTCCTGAAAAAAGGCGCCAGTCTCCGGAAGCTCTGGGGCGTCCACAGGCCAGGGCACGAACTGCAGATCAGGAAGCAGCTCCGCGAACTCGCGCAGCTTGCCGGCGTTGCGGGAGGCTAGGAGGACTTTCAGCACCCCACCACCTCGGTGTACCAGCTGCGCGCCCGCTCGGGGGTCATGGGGCCGTGGACGAGGGCGCGGCCGTCGGCGAAGAGGGTGATCTCGTCGGCGCCATCGCGGCCCTTGAGCATCAGGCCCGCCTGCTTCCAGGGGCTGCGGGTGCGGGTCTCCAGACGGCCCTTCAGGGCTTCGAGGTCGAGCTTGCCGGGCGGGTTCACGCGGATCTGCACGCCCTCCAGACCGCAGAGGGCGCTGGCCCTCAGGCTCCAGCGCGCATCCAGGAACTCGGTGACCTTGTCCGTGCAGAAGCGGCAGCGGGTCTTCGGGGGCGTCAGGAACTGCCGCTCGTCATGCCAGAAGTCGAAGCGGGCCAGGTCGGCGTGGGGCGCTTTCCCCGCGAGGACCTTCATGGCCTCCAGGGCCGCCCAGCTGCCGATGACGCCCACGGTGGGGCCCAGCACGCCGGCGCTGTCGCAGGTATCCACGTCGCCGCCGGTCGGAGGCTCCTCGATGAGGCACCGCAGGCAGGGCGTGTGGGGCGGGTTCAGGGGCCACACGACCCCCTCGCCGCCGATGGCCCCGGCGTAAATCCAGGGGGTGCCCGTGAGGAGGGCCACGTCGTTGATGAGGAAGCGGGCCTCGAAGTTGTCGGTGCCATCGCAGATGAGGTCGAAACCCGACAGCAGCTCGCGGGCGTTGCCGCTGGTGAGGTCGGCCACCACGGGCCTCAGGTCGATGCTGGAGTTGGCCTCGGCCAACCGCTCGGCCGCCACCTCGGCCTTGGGCCGCCCCAGATCCGATTCGCCGTAGAGGAGCTGCCGCTGGAGGTTGGAGGCCTCCACCAGGTCCCGGTCGATGAGGGTGAGATGCCCCACGCCGGCCCGCGCCAGCCAGGGCGCGATGACCGAGCCCGTGGCGCCCAGGCCGAGGACCGCCACCCGCTTGGCGCGCAGCGCATCATCGGCTTCGCGGCCGAGAAAAATGCGCTGCTTGGCGTAGCGATCGCTCATTTGGAGTCCTCAGTCCTCAGGCTTCAGTCTAAAAGCAACGGCGCCCCGACGGGGCGCCGCACTCAGGATTGAGGACTCAGTCCTAAAAGTTAGTTGCCCGCCTGGCCGGCCTCGGCCATGGCCTTCTCGTACTCGGCCTGGAGGCGGCTGGCGTCGGAGATGGCGAACTTGTAGACATATTCAAAGCGGTCGCCGCCCTTGGTGAGGGCGATGATCACTTCGTAGACGCCCTCGCTGCCCACTTCGAAGGGGCTGGCGATGACGTTGAAGGTGCCTTCCTTGGCGCCATCGGGGATCTGCACGTCGCTGTCGCGAATCACGTCCTTGCGGTCGCCGGTGGGGCTCACGATGGAGAAGCCGAACTTGAACTGGCCGTCCATGCGGGAGAAGCGGGTGTAGAAGCACACCTTGGGCAGGGTGAAGGGCACCTGGGGCACCACGATGTGGTGGTCGTACAGGCCCATCAGCGATGTCTTGCCGCCCATCTCCTGGCGGATGTCGTCGCAAAGCAGCGTAAATTCGTGCTTGGGGGCCTTGATCTGGACTTCTTGCATGGGGGGCTCCGAAAGAGGGGGCATCCTTGGGTGAGGGGAAAGTTTACCCTTGAAGTCGGCCCCATCCAACCCTGGGTTGCCGGAGTCACCGTGGAGCGCGCATGCGTCATTGGTTCTGGATCCTGCTGATCACCTTGGGCCTCCAGGCTCAAGAGGCCCGGATTCAGATTCTTGGGACCACCGACATGCACGGCCACGTGCTGGCCGAGGACACCTTCAGCCTGCAGGCGGCGAACCAAGGATGGGCAAAGGTCACAACTCTGATCCGGCGCCAGCAGGCGCTGAACCCCAACACGATCCTGGTGGACTGCGGCGACACGATCCAGGGCGAGCCGGTCAACTACGTGCGGAACGCGCTCCGCCGCGACCTGCCCGAACCCAGCGTGGCCATCATGAACGCCCTGGGGTTCTCCGCCATGGCGGTGGGGAACCACGACTACGATTTCGGTCTTCCCGTCCTCCGCGAGGTGGAGAAGCAGGCGAAGTTCCCCTTCCTGTCCGCCAACACCGTGGACGCCAAGGGGCGGCCGGGCTTCCAGTCCCATGCCCTGGTGACGGTGGCGGGCGTTCGGGTGGCCCTGGTGGGCTTCACCACGCCCGGGGTGCCGGCCATGACCGAGCCTGCCAATTTCGCCGGCCTGGCCTTCCAGGACATCGTCGCCACGGCACGGCGTCTGGTCCCCTACCTGCGCGACAAGGAGAAGGCCGACGTGGTCATCGTCCTGATGCACTCCGGGCTGGGCGCGCTGCAGGGAGCGGAGGGCGACGAGAACGCCGCGCTCCGGCTGGCAGATCAGGTGCCGGGTCTGGACGCCATCTTCACGGGCCACACCCACCAGGCGCTCCAGACTGGGCACAAGGGTGTACCCATCGTCCAGGCAGGCTGCTTCGGCCGCGCCCTGGCGGTGGTGGACCTGGACCTGCGGCAGGAGAAGGGCCGCTGGCGGGTGGTGGCGAGCGCCGGCCGGATCATGAAACCCGATGACCAGACGCCCACCGATCCGGACGTTCTCAGCCTGACGGCGGAACTTCGCGCCGCCACGGACCGCTACCTCGACACGGCCGCCACCAACCTGCTGGTGGACCTCGACAGCCGCTGGTCGCGGATGGAGGATACGCCGCTCATGCAGCTCATCCACCAAGTGCAACGGCAGGCGACGGGCGCCCAGCTGTCGGCGGCGGCGAGCCCCGGGCCGAGGCTCTTCATCCCCAAGGGACCGACGAGCGTGCGCCAGTTCTACGCCCTGGCGCCCTTCGAAAGCCAGGTCGCGCGGATCCGCATCACGGGCGATCAGCTGAAGCGCTACCTGGAGCACGGGGCACGGCACTACGTCTTGAGCTGGCAGCCGGAGCTGTACAACCGCGAGGTCCCCTTCTACAACTACGACATGGTGGACGGCGTGAGCTATGCGCTGGACCTCGGCAAGCCCGTGGGCAGCCGCGTGCGGAACCTCAGCTACCAGGGCCAGCCCGTGAAGCCGGACCAGGTCTTCACCCTGGCGCTCTCCACCTACCGCCTGCGCGGAGGTGGAGGCTACATGGACGCCATCCGGTTCACGGGCGCGCCCGACCTGATCACGCCGGCCTCCCAGCGGAACCTCCTCCTCGAGCATGTCCTGGGCCGTCCCACGCTGAATCCCGTCCCCACGAACACCTGGCGGACGATCCCCTTCCTGGATCGGGAGCGGGTGCTGAGCCTGGCGGGCTGACGCGGCCTACTTCACCTTCACCAGCATCAACCCGCCCCTGGGGTTGACGAAGACGGCATCGGAATCCAGGAGGCCCACCAGGATGTGGGACTCATCCAGTCCCGTGGGGAGGAATTCCAGGCGGGACTGGGCGAAGTCGAGGCGCGCGAGGGCCAGGCCCTGGAGCTGGGCGCGCAGGGAGGTGGGGATCTGGGAGGCCCGGACCGCGGCGAAGACCACGCCCTTGCCGGGCCAGATCGCCAGGGGACCGCGCTCCACCACGTAGCCCTCGAGGGCGGGCGCGGCCTGGCCCGGGCCCAGCAGGAGGTTGGTCTCCCCGAGCTTCCTGCCGGTGGCGCCTTCCAGGATGGCGAGGTTCAGGGCATTCCCGTCGGCCATCAGCACATTGCCCGAATCATCCAGGACGACCGGGCGGCGGTTCTGGGGCGCGGGACCATCGCCCTTGCTGGGCTTGGCGCCGAAGGACCACATCAGGCCCCCCTTGAAGTCGCGCTTCTCGAGGTACGGCTCCGGGGCCTTGAAGGACAGCACGAAACCCTTGGCATCCCAGCAGACATCGCCCACTTCGGCGGGGAGCCTGAGGTTGAGGATGACGCGCCCCGTCTTGTCGATCTGGGTGATCGTGGTGCCCCGGGCGATCCAGGCGTTGTTGCGGGGGTCCATCACCCAGCGTTCGGGCGGCTCGTCGGACTTGCCCGTGGGCACGCTGCCGAGCACGCCCCCGTCGCGCAGCCAGGTGTAGAGCATCCGGCTGGCGGGGTCGAAGAAGGTGAAGGAGTCGTCCTTGTCCTGCTTGGCCCAGCTGCGGGCCTGGGTGGCGGCATCCCAGGACTGGGCGCGCAGGGCCGGGACGGACAGGCCGATCATGGCGCTCAGGATGGATAAGCGGATGCAGCTATTCCTCACGAAGATCCTCGGGGTTGATCAATCACCTGGGTGGGTTGATTCCAACCATAGGAAATCCCTGGGGCCTTCGCAAGTTTTTACTTAGATTTGACTGGAAAAGGCCTGAATCCGTTCCAACAGCTTCTTCGGGCTGAGGCCCTCGTCTTCGAGGAGGCGTTTGGGGTCCCCGTGGTGGACCAGGTGGTCAGGAACGGCACAGCGCAGCAGGGGGCGGAGGATCCCGGCGTCCGCCAGGGACTCCGCGACCGCCCCGCTGAAGCCCCCGGGGGCGCAGCCCTCCTCGAGCGTCACCACGCCCCGGCAGCGCTGGGCCCAGGCATGGAGGAGGGGCGCGTCGAGCGGCTTCACGAAGCGGGCGTTGATGACCGCGCAGGACCGTCCCTCCGCGGCCAGGGTCTCGGCCAGGGCCAGGGCCGGGGCCACCATGGCACCGATGGCGCACAGCAGCAGGTCGTCCCCCTCCCGCAGCAGCTCCCCCTTGCCGATGGGCAGGGCGCTGATGGGGTCTTCGAGTGCCACGCCCAGGCCATTTCCGCGGGGGTAGCGGATGGCCGCGGGGTGGCCGCAGTAGAGCGCGGTCATGAGCATGCGCCGCAGCTCGTTCTCGTCCTTGGGGGCCATGAGGATGATGTTCGGCAGGCAGCGGAGGTAGGCCAGGTCGTACAGGCCGTGGTGGGTGGGGCCATCCGCGCCGACGATGCCGGCCCGGTCCAGGGCGAAGGTCACGGGCAGGTCCTGGATGCAGACGTCGTGGGCCACCTGGTCGAAGCCGCGCTGCAGGAAGGTGCTGTAGATGGCCGCCACGGGCCGCATGCCCTGGGCCGCGAGGCCCGCGGCGAAGGTGACCGCGTGCTGCTCGGCGATGCCCACGTCGAAGCAGCGCTCGGGAAAGGCCTTCTGGAAGAGGTTCATGCCCGTGCCGTCCAGCATGGCCGCCGTGATGCCGACGATCTTCCCGTCGGTCTTCGCCAGCTCGACCAGGGCCTTGCCGAAGACGCTGGTGTAGCTGGGCGGAGCGGGCTTCGCCGGATCAGTGGTGACCTTGATGATCTCCCCGGCCTCGGCGTCGAAGGCGGTGACGCCATGCCACTTGAGGGGATCCTGCACGGCGGGCTCGTAGCCATAGCCCTTCTTGGTCTGCACGTGCAGGAGCACGGGACCGTCCTTCATCTTCTCGCGGGCCTCGGCCAGGGCCTTCGACGTGGCGTTCACGTCGTGGCCGTTGACGGGTCCCAGGTAGCGGAAGCCCAGATCCTCGAAGAGCAGGCCCGGCACCATGAGGCGCTTGAAGCTCTCCTCGCTCCACTTGGCCGCCTTCGCCACGCCCTTGCTGAGGCCCTCGAGCGGGATGGCCTTGATGGCGTGCTCGATGCGGTCGCGCCAGCGGTGGTAGTACTGGCCCGACATGATCTGGTTCAGGTAGCCCTGCAGCGACCCCACGTTGGGGTTGATGCTCATGTCGTTGTCGTTGAGGATCACCAGGAAGTTCTTCGTCTCCAGGTAGCCGGCCTGGTTCAGGGCCTCGAAGGCCATGCCGGCGGTCATGGAGCCATCGCCGATGACGGCGATGCAGGTGTGGTCCTGCTTCTGCAGGTCCCGGGCCTTGGCCATGCCCAGTGCCGCGGAGATGCTGGTGCTGGCGTGGCCCGCGCCGAAGTGGTCGTAGGGGCTCTCGTCCCGCTTCAGGAAGCCCGAGAGGCCGTGGTGCTGGCGCAGGGTGGGGAAGCGGTCCTTGCGGCCCGTGAGGATCTTGTGGGGGTAGGCTTGGTGCCCCACATCCCAGACGATGCGGTCCTGCAGGAAGTCGAAGTGGTGGAAGAGGGCGACCGTCAATTCCACGGTGCCGAGGTTCGAGCTGAAGTGGCCGCCGGTTTCCGACACGGAGGCGATGAGGAAGGCGCGGACTTCCGCGGCCAGCTGCTCCAGCTGGGGCGGCGTGAAGTGCCGCACCTGCTGGGGCGCGGCCAGGGAATCGAGCAGGGGGTAGGGGCTGCTGGGGGTCGGCACGGCCCGGCCTACCTGGCCCGCAGCGCCAGGTACCGTGCCCAGGCTGCCAAGGAATTCCGGTTGGGTAGGGAGGCTAGATGACATAGGGCGGTCTCGGTGGCTTCACTCAGGGCGTTGCGGGCACCATCCAGGCCCAGCAGGGAAGGGTAGGTGATCTTACCCCTGCCTGCATCCTTTCCGGCCCGCTTGCCCAGATCGGCATCGGTGGCAGTGGCGTCGAGGATGTCGTCCTGGATCTGGAAGGCCAGGCCGATGGTCTCGCCGTAGGCCCGCAGGGCGGCGCGCCCGGCCGGGGTCGCGCCGCCCAGGACGGCGCCGATCTCCAGAGAGGCGCGCAGCAGGGCGCCGGTTTTTAGGCGGTGGATGAGGCGGAGGTGGTCCAGGTCGTAGGCCTCGATGTTCTCACCCTCCAAGTCGAGGGCCTGGCCACCGGCCATGCCCTTCCAGCCGGCGCCCTCCGCGAGCAGGCCCAGGGCCTCGGCGCGGCGGACGGGGTCCAGGTCCGCGGTGGCCAGCACGCCGAAAGCCTCGGTCAAGAGGGCGTCGCCCGCGAGGATGGCGTGCCCTTCGCCGAACACCTTGTGATTGGTGGGCCGGCCCCGCCGCAGGTCGTCGTCGTCCATGGCGGGGAGGTCATCGTGGATCAGCGAGTAGGTGTGGACATACTCCACCGCCAGGGCGCCGGGCAGGGCCTGGGCGGGGGTGCCGCCCACCGCTTCACAAGCGAGCATGCAGAGCACGGGCCGCACGCGCTTGCCGCCGGCCTCGAGGCTGTAGCGCACCGCTTCGGCCAGCCGCAGGGCCTCGCCCTGGCGGAACGGGGTCGTGAGGGCGGCGTCAAGCAGAGGCAGCAGGCGGTCGAGATCGGCGCGAACCTGGGTGGAGGCTTCACTCATCGGGACCCTTTGGCGTCATCCAGGGGCTCGGCGCGGTACTCACCTCCGAGACCCGCCTTCAGCACCTCCACCCTGCGCTGGGCCTCGGCCAACTGCTTCTGGAGGGCCTGGCTCAGCTGCACGCCCTCTTCGAAGCGCGTCAGGGCTTCTTCCAGGCCCAGGCTGCCGGATTCGAGCTGCTGCACCAGGGCCTCCAGCCGGTCCAGGCCATCGTCGAAGGAGGGTTGGGCGCTCATGGGGAATCCAAGGGAAGGGGCCCGCGAGGGCCCCGACCAGTCTAGCGCCTTCAGCCCTTGTCCTTCAGGCCGCGCTTCATCTCCTTCCCACCGTCCTTCAGCGTGTAGTCCGCGGGCAGGGCCCAGGTGGATTCGGGGATGGCGGCGGTGGAGATCGCCGTGGCCACGGTGGTGACGTCCATGCCCATGAGGCCGGTGACGTGGGTGCGGAGGGGGACGCCCTTGAGACGCGCGGTCTCCTCGTAGATCCGCTTGAAGAGCAGGCCGGCCTGGCCGGGCATCCGGTTCAGCATGGACATGGCCTTGGCGTAGTCCTTGATGGGCATCTGGAGAGACGGATCCACGCTCATCTCCTGAACCATCTTGCCCAGGGTGATCCGCACCTTCTTGCAGGGATGGCCGAGGACCGTGTCCGGGCCCAGCTGCTCGACCTTCACGTCGGAGACATCGCCGAACATCATCTTCGTCACCATCTCAGGCATGCCGGCCGCCTGGTCTTCCAGGGACTGCATCGCGGCCTGCAGGTCCTTGAAGGTCACCTTGGTGACGACCTTCTTGTCGTGGTCGATCGTGTACATGACCTCCTGGCCATAGTCGATGAAGGTGTCGGTCCGGGCCCCGGCATGGTTGAGGCGCATCCGGCTCGCGTTGAAGTACTGCACCTGGACGCCGTCCTTGGCGAAGGCGCCCTTCCCGGTGACCTGGCTGGTGATGGTGAGGTCACCCGCCAGGAGGCAGGCCGTGGAGAGGATGGCCGAGCAGACAGCTGCCACAACGGTTCGCATGGGAATTCTCCGGTGGATTGGAAATCCGAGCATACGCCGCCATCCCCTCCGGGGCCAGGGCACTTTGGGATACCTTCATGGGTGGGGGTGGTCATGGCCCGTGTGCTCGTGGTGGATGACAGCAAGGAGACCTGCGAGTTCCTGGAGGAACTCCTGGGGACCATGGGCCTGGAGGTTGCGAAGGCCACCCACCCGGATCGGGCCATCGAGCTGCTGCACAAGGAGGCCTTCGATCTGCTGCTCTCGGACATCAACCTCGAGGCCAAGAAGGACGGGCTGGACCTGCTGCGCGAGGCCAAGCCCCTGGGGGTGGACACCATCCTGCTGTCCGGATTCGGCACCCTGGAGACGGCCATCGAGGCGGTGCGCGAAGGCGCCTTCGACTTCCTGAGCAAGCCCTGGAACAACGAGGAGCTGAAGGCCCTGGTGAGCCGGGCCCTCGCCCGGCGGCAGTCCAGTGGGCAAGGCGCCACCCAGGGGGCCTCGCCCAAGGCGAAGCGGAGCCTGATGATCGGCTCGAGCCCGAAGATGATGGCGGTCTACAAGACCATCGCGAGCCTGCAGAACAGCCGGGCGACAGTCCTGATCACGGGCGAGAGCGGCACGGGCAAGGAGCTGGTGGCGCGGAGCATCCATCTCTCCAGCGACCGGCGGGACCGGGCCTTCGTGGCGGTGAACTGCGGGGCCCTCACGGAGACGCTCCTGGAATCCGAGCTCTTCGGCCACGTGAAGGGCTCCTTCACCGGCGCCATCGGGGAGAAGCCCGGACTCTTCGAGGAAGCCTCGGGCGGCACCATCTTCCTGGACGAGATCGGCGAGACCAGCCCCAGCTTCCAGGTGCGCCTGCTGCGGGTCCTGCAGGAGCAGGAGATCCGCCGGGTGGGCGGCAACAAGACCATCAAGGTGGACGCCCGGGTCATCGCCGCCACCAACCGGGACCTGCAGGTCATGGTCAAGGCCGGGACCTTCCGGGAGGATCTCTACTACCGGCTCGGCGTGGTGGAACTGGCGGTGCCGGCACTGCGGGAACGGCGGGAGGACATCCCGGCCCTGATCGACCATTTCCTGTCCGAGTTCGGCCGCAAGGATGATCACGCCTACCAGCTGCATCCCGAGGCCCGCAGGGTCCTGGAGGCCTATTCCTGGCCGGGGAACGTGCGGGAGCTGAGCAATGCCATCGAGAACCTCACCCAGCTCAGCCGGGGTCTGGAGATCGCCGTGGACGACCTGCCGGCCAAGATCCAGGCCGATGTGCTGAAAAAGGCGCTCCGAAGGCCGGAGTCGGGGGAGGGAATCCCGGCCCTGATCGAGGACTGGCCCACGTTGGATGAGCTGGAGCGCCGCTACATCCAGGTTCTGATTGGCCGGCACAAGGAAAAACAGCGCATCGCGGAGATTCTGGGCGTCGACCGGACCACCCTCTACCGCAAGCTCAAGCGCTACGGGTTCCACGACGGCGAGTAGTGGACCTCCGGGGTCGGAATCGTCGCACCCTGCTACAGGTTGCAGAATGCGACGAATGTTGAGGGTTTCAAATTGAGCCAAGTCGTTGTTTTGCTTTACATATGATTTGGCCCAAAGCCTGCTTGGGGTTATGCACTTCCGGCCGTGCCGGATCACCCCAGGGAGCACCCCCATGAAGAAGCTTGCTGCGCTGCTCGTCGCCGCCGCTCTGATCAGCCCCGTCTTCGCCGAAGAGGCCAAGAAGCCCGAAGCCAAGAAGACCGAGAAGGTTGAGACCAAGAAGGCCGAGAAGAAGGCCGAGCCCAAGAAGGAAGAGGCCAAGAAGGCCCTGACCGCCGAGGAGAAGAAGGCCGAGCCCAAGAAGGAAGAGAAGAAGGCCGAGAAGAAGGCTGAGAAGAAGGCCGAGCCCAAGAAGGAAGAGGCCAAGAAGGCCCTGACCGCCGAGGAGAAGAAGGCCGAGCCCAAGAAGGAAGAGAAGAAGGCCGAGAAGAAGGCTGAGAAGAAGGCCGAGCCCAAGAAGGAAGAGGCCAAGAAGGCCCTGACCGCCGAAGAGAAGAAGGCTGAAGCCGCCCCCAAGGCCGAGAAGAAGGCCAAGAAGGCGAAGAAGGCCAAGGCTGAGCCCAAGAAGGAAGAGGCCAAGAAGGCCCTGACCGCCGAAGAGAAGAAGGCCGAAGCCGCCCCCAAGGCCGAGAAGAAGGCCAAGAAGGCGAAGAAGGCCAAGGCTGAGCCCAAGAAGGAAGAGGCCAAGAAGGCCCTGACCGCCGAAGAGAAGAAGGCTGAAGCCGCCCCCAAGGCCGAGAAGAAGGCCAAGAAGGCGAAGAAGGCCAAGGCTGAGCCCAAGAAGGAAGAGGCCAAGAAGGCCCTGACCGCCGAAGAGAAGAAGGCCGAAGCCGCCCCCAAGGCCGAGAAGAAGGCCAAGAAGGCGAAGAAGGCCAAGGCTGAGCCCAAGAAGGAAGAGGCCAAGAAGGCCCTGACCGCCGAAGAGAAGAAGGCTGAAGCCGCCCCCAAGGCCGAGAAGAAGGCCAAGAAGGCGAAGAAGGCCAAGGCCGAGCCCAAGAAGGAAGAGGCCAAGAAGGCCCTGACCGCCGAGGAGAAGAAGGCCGAGAAGAAGGCCGCCTGCCCCAAGGACTGCCAGAAGGAGTGCTGCAAGAAGGCTGAGAAGAAGGCCGAGGCCAAGAAGGCCCTGACCGCCGAAGAGAAGAAGGCCGAGCCCAAGAAGGAAGAGAAGAAGGCCGAGAAGAAGGCTGAGCCCAAGAAGGATGAGAAGAAGGCTGAAGCCAAGAAGTAATCGTCCTCACGGATGCATCGGAAAAGCGGGCTTCGGCCCGCTTTTTCGTGGGCGCCTTTCCCGGGATCGGCGGGCAGGCCATGATGGAGCCATGATCGATCCCCTCCTCGACCTCACTGCTGAAATCCGGGCCCGGGTGCCGGCCCCGCCCCGCGGGGGCACCACGCAGCTCCTGGGTTGCGTGGAGGGATTCGGCCTGTTCCGGGACGCCAAGGGCCTCCATCACCGGTCCTTCGCACAAATCGCCCCTGCGGAGGGGCCCTGGGACCTGTCGCCGTTGATCGATCACACCCTCCTCAAGGCCGATGCCACCGGCGCCCAGATCGAGGTCCTCTGCCGCGAGGCCCTGGCCCATGGCTTTGCCTCCGTCTGCGTGAATCCCCTCTGGGTGCCCCTGGCGGCCTCGCTGCTCAAGGGCAGTCCCGTACGCACCTGCACCGTGGTGGGCTTCCCCCTCGGGGCCTCCGCCACCCGGGCCAAGGCCTTCGAAGCCGAGGTGGCGCTGGCGGATGGGGCCCAGGAGGTGGACATGGTACTGGCCATCGGGGCGGCCAAGGCAGGCGACTGGGCCACCGTCCACCGGGACCTCGAGGCCCTGCGCTCTGCGGTGCCCGCCCCGGCCGTCCTCAAGGTGATCCTCGAGACCTGCCTGCTGGACGAGGCCGAGAAGGTCCGGGCCTGTGAATTGGCCGCGGAAGCAGGCCTCGACTTCGTGAAGACCTCCACCGGTTTCTCCACGGGCGGCGCCACCGAGGCGGACGTGGCGCTCATGCGGCAGACCGTGGGCCCAGGCCTGGGCGTGAAGGCCTCGGGCGGCATCCGGACCTATCCCGTGGCGCTCCAGATGGTCCGCGCCGGCGCCACCCGGCTGGGTCTGTCGGCGTCCGTGGCCGTGGTCCAGGGCGGCACTGGCGCCGGACCCTACTGAAAAGTGCGGTATCCTCCAACCATCAGTCCCCCCGGAGGCGGTCGTGGCGAAGCTTGATCTCATGTTGTACGAGGAGGAGTACAAGCTCCTCCAGGAGATCATCGGCCGCCTCGAGAAGGATGCCTCCGCCAAGGTGGTCTTCCTGGTGGACAAGAACGGCCAGCAGATCGCCGCGGCCGGGGACGTGAAGAGCATCGACGCCACCAGCCTGGCCTCCCTCACGGCCGGCAACGTGGCGGCCACGGACGGGCTGGCCAAGCTCATCGGCGAGAAGGAGTTCAGCCTGCTCTTCCACGAGGGGGAGAAGGACAACCTGCACATTTCCATCGTGGGCAAGCGCGGGATCCTGGTGGTGATCTTCGACCAGAACTCCAGCCTGGCTCTGGTGCGGCTGCGGGTGAAGAAGGCCAGCAAGGAACTCCAGGAGATCTTCGACCAGGTCGAGCAGCGGGCCCAGAAGGAATCCGACAGCGGCAGCCGCTTCGAGAGCCCCTTCTCGGAGATCACCGACGAAGACATCGATCGCCTCTTCGGCGACTAAGAGTGCCTAACAAAACCCCGACGAGGCCGCGATGAAGCCAGGCTGGATGCACCGCAAGGAAGGGCCCGCAGGGCGATGCGGGACATCGTGCAAGGGCCGTGACGCCGCGGGGCGCCAGCCTGGCTCCATCCCTCCGGGCGAGGGCCGGCGGGCGTCGCGATGCAGCGTCACGCTCGTCGCGCGTAGTACCCGCTACGCATCTCCTCGCGCTCCTCGCCTCACTCGCCCGGCGGCCCTCGCGCGACCCCGTGGGGGTTTTGTTAGGCACTCTTACCAGGGCGTTCCATGACCTTCATCAACTACGCGTCGCGTGAGATCAACTGCAAGATCGTCTATTACGGGCCGGGCCTCTGCGGCAAGACCACGAACATCCAGTGGATCTTCGAGCAGGCCAACCCGGACAAGCGCGGCAAGCTCGTCAGCCTCGCCACCGAGACGGACCGCACCCTGTTCTTCGACTTCCTGCCCCTCGACATGGGCACCGTGAAGGGGTTCAAGGTCCGCTTCCACCTCTACACCGTGCCGGGCCAGGTCTTCTACGACGCCAGCCGCAAGCTGATCCTCCGCGGTTGCGACGGCATCATCTTCGTGGCTGACAGCCAGAAGGCCCGCATGGAGGCCAACATCGAGTCCATCGCGAACCTGGCCACCAACCTCAAGGAGAACGGGTTCGACATCCGCTCCATTCCCTACGTCCTGCAGCTGAACAAGCGGGACATGCCCTCGGCGGCCCAGGTGCCCGAGATGGAGCGCCTCCTCCGGTTCCGGAACGAGCCCATGATCGAGGCCGTGGCCAACAAGGGCACGGGCGTCATCGAGACGCTCAAGGCCGCCGCCCGCCAGGTGCTCATGGAACTCCAGCGCGCCTAGGCCCGGCGACGCCGATCACAGGTCCCCGAGCCCTGCGCTTGAAACCCAGCCCCCATCCGGTAGAATGATCATTCGACCTTTTTCCGGAGTAGCTCAGGGGTCAGAGCGGGTGACTGTTAATCACTAGGTCGGGGGTTCAAATCCCTCCTCCGGAGCCAGCAACACCCGCCCCGCGTCAGCGGGGCGGTCCATTTCAGAGGAGACGACCGGATGAGATCAGCCCTTTGCGTGGCGATTCTTGCAATCGCCCTCCCCCTGGCCGGCGCGGACACCGCGAAGCCCTCGGCCCCCGCCCAGTCAGCCAAGGCGAAGGCGGCCACGCCCGACAAGACGAAAGGACCCGCCATGATCACCACCGATTCCGGCCTGAAGTATGTCGACACCGTGGTGGGCACGGGCGCCTCGCCGGCTCGCGGCCAGCAGTGCCTGGTCCACTACACCGGCTGGCTCAACGACGGCCGGAACGGTCGCGGCAAGAAGTTCGACAGCTCCGTGGACCGTGGGCAGCCCCTGGCCATTCCCATCGGCGTGGGTCGGGTCATCAAGGGCTGGGACGAGGGTGTCATCAGCATGAAGGTGGGCGGCAAGCGCACCCTCTACATTCCCTCCTACCTGGGCTACGGCCCCCGGGGCGCGGGCGGGGACATCCCCCCCAACGCCGACCTGATCTTCGACGTGGAGCTGGTCAGCGTTCAGTAGCCCTCAGGAGAAGGTCAGCGCGTACGCCAGGTCGGCCTGCAGATCCCGGACGTCCTCGAGCCCGATGGAGAGCCGGATGAGGTCATCGCTGATGCCCGCCCGCCGGCGGGCCTCGGGCGTCATGGAGGCGTGGGTCATGGAGGCGGGGTGGGCCACCAGCGACTCCACGCCGCCCAGGCTCTCGGCCAGCGTGAACCAGCGGAAGCGCCGCAGCACGTAGTTCAGGCGCTCGTTGCCGCCCTCCTTCAGCTCGAAGCTGAGCATGGCGCCGAAGCCGCGTTGCTGGCGTTTCGCCAGCTCATGCTGCGGGTGGCCGGGCAGGCCCGGGTAGTGGACCTTGCCCACGGCGGGATGGGCCGCGAGGAACTCCGCCAGTACCTGGGCGGTGGCCTCGTGCTGGCGCATGCGCAGGGGCAGGGTCTTCAGGCCGCGCAGCACCAGGAAGCAGTCGTGCGGCGCCTGCGAGGTGCCCAGCAGGTTGTTCACGCTCTGGATCTGCTGGGTGAGGGCGAGCCGGCCGGGGGCTGAGACGACGATGCCGCCCACCACGTCGCTGTGGCCGTTGAGGTACTTCGTGGTGGAGTGGATGACCAGGTCGGCGCCCAGGTCGAAGGGCCGCTGCAGGTAGGGGGACAGGAACGTGTTGTCCACGGCCACGAGGCAGTTCGGCTGGCGATGGCCGATGGCAGCCACGGCGGCGATGTCCGTGAGGCGGAGCAGGGGGTTCGACGGCGTCTCGATCCAGATCATGCGGGTGTTGGGCTGGATGGCGGCCTTCACGGCCTCGAGGTCCGCCAGGTCCAGGTAGGTGACCTCCAGGCCATAGGCCTTCTTGGCGTGCTCCAGCAGGCGGAAGGTGCCCCCGTAGCAGTCCACGGTGCTGATGAGGTGGCTGCCGTGCTCAAACAGGTTCAGGGCCACCAGGATGGCGCTCATGCCGGTGCTGGTGCAGGTGGCGCCGTGGCCGCCCTCCAGCAGGGCGATGGCCTCCTCCAGGACCGCGCGGGTGGGGTTGCCGCTGCGGGTGTAGTCGTAGCCCGCGTTGGTGCAGATGTCCTTGAAGGCGAAGGTGGACGAGAGGTACAGGGGCGGCATCACGGCACCATAGGCGGGATCCGGCTGCACGCCGCCATGGACGCACTGCGTGGCCACACCCGCGTCGGGCACGAGGCCCGGCCGGTGGATCCAGCCCGCATTGCCCTCCCGCCCGGGGGGCTGGATGGTGAAGTGGTAGGCCGGGTTGCCGGGCACGTTGGTATCGAGGAACTGCTCGCTCACAAGAACCTCCAGGGAAGGAGGATCCTCATCGTTTCATCGCGATCCAAAACGCAAAGGGGCCCGATTGCTCGGGCCCCTTCGCATGTCAGCTTCCGACACGTCAGCATCTCTCCGCGAGGACTCGCGGCAGGAATTGGCACCTTGCTTTCGCAGGTTGCCAAGGTTTCACAGGGCCCGTCCCTCCACCTTTCTGGATATCACGTGATGAAACTGACAAAGATCCTGTGGAACGACAGTATCCGACAGGGCCATTGAATCGCCAAGAAAATTCAATGAAGCACGAGAGCCAGAATTCCCGGTCCCCTCTCAGGCCTTCCAGTCACCGTGCAGCTGCCCCTCGAAGACGGGCTGCACGGGGCCGGACATGAGGATGTGGCCCTCGGGTGCGAACTCGATGTCGAGGGTGCCGCCGGGCATCTGGACCGTGACGCGATCCTCCACCAGGTTCAGGCGCCGGCAGGCGGCGGCGGCGGCGCAGCTGCTGCCCGAGGCGGGCGTGTAGCCGGCGCCCCGCTCCCAGATCTCGATGCGGATGCGCCTGCGGTCGACCACCTCCACCAGCAGGACGTTCACCCGCTCGGGGAACTCCGGGTGTCGCTCGATCCTGGGCCCCAGGCGGCAGGCATTGGCCTGGGAGACCTCGCCCGGGAAGACCACGCAGTGGGGGTTGCCCAGGCTGAGGGCCGTGATGGTGACTGGGCCCGTGGGGAGGAAGAGCGGGGTTTCCAGGACTTCGAGCTGGGAGGAGATGCCCGTGAACGGAATGTCGCCCGCCTTGAAGCTGGGTACGCCCATATCCACCTGGACGAGGCTGCCATCCGGCGCCAGGAAGCGCGCAGCGGAGAGGCCACCCAGGGTGTGGATCTGGCACTCGGTGCCATGCGCGTGGCCCGCCTCGAACAGGTAGCGGGCGAAGATGCGGAGGCCGTCGCCGCTGGTCTCCGCCTCACTGCCGTCCGGGTTGAAGATGCGCAGCCCGAAGGCGCCCGGATGCTCCGGCACCTCCAGCGGACCCAGCAGGAGCCCATCGGAGCCGATGCCCAGCCGGCGATCGCAGAGCGCCTGGATGAGCGGGGGCGCCGGCTCGAAGGCGGTCCGGGTCGGATCCACCACGAGGTAGTCGTTTCCGAGCACGTGGAATTTGGAGAAGCGGAGCGTGTTCGACATGGTCAGGGGCGGCTCACAGGGTGATGCGGGTTCCGAGCACCTGGAGGAACTGGGCGAGCCAGGCCGGGTGCGCGGGCCAGGCGGGGGCGGTGACCAGGTTCCCGTCGGTGACGGCGCCGTCGATGGCGATCTCGGCATACTTCCCCTTGGCCACCTCCACCTCGGCCCGGCAGGCGGGATAGGCGGAGCAGGTGCGCCCCTCCAGCACGCCGGCTGCGGCCAGCAGCTGGGCGCCATGGCAGATGGCCGCCACCGGCTTCTTGGCCGTGAAGAAGTGCCGCACGAGGTCCAGCACCTTCGGGTTGAGCCGCAGGTACTCGGGAGCCCGGCCGCCGGGGATCACCAGGGCGTCATAGGCTTCAGGCTTCACATCCGCGAAGCTGGTGTTGAGGGTGAACCGGTGGCCCGGTTTCTCCGAGTAGGTCTGGTGACCCTCGAAGTCGTGGATGGCCGTGGCCACGGAGTCGCCGGCCTTCTTGTCGGGGCAGACTGCATGCACGGTGTGCCCCACGGCCAGCAGGGCCTGGA
Organism: Geothrix sp.; assembly: GCF_030219325.1. Classification (NCBI taxonomy): domain Bacteria; kingdom Pseudomonadati; phylum Acidobacteriota; class Holophagae; order Holophagales; family Holophagaceae; genus Geothrix; species Geothrix sp. Next base: position 533,739 of record NZ_CP126625.1, read on the forward strand.
AGGGCACCATGATCTCGTAGTCCTCGCCGAAGTCACCGACGAGCATGAGGATCTTCTTCGCGGCCATGGGAGTCTCCTTGGGGTGGTGGAACCGCCCCGATGATACGCGTATCCAGGGCTGAGCAGGGCCCGATCGGGCAAGTCCGGGACCCCCGGACCTGCGGGCCGGGACCGGGTCAGGCCTGGAGGTAGACTTCGGCGCCCTTCTGCACGAAGGTCTCCGCCATCTCCTCCATGCCCTTCTGCAGGGCCTCCTCCTCGTTGTAGCCATGGCTCTCGGCGTACTGCCGCACATCGTCCGAGATCTTCATGGAGCAGAAGTGGGGGCCGCACATGGAGCAGAAGTGGGCGGACTTGGCGCCCTCCGCAGGCAGCGTCTCGTCGTGGAATTCCCGGGCCGTGTCGGGATCCAGGGCCAGGTTGAACTGGTCCTCCCAGCGGAACTCGAAGCGGGCCTTGCTCATGGCATCGTCCCAGATACGGGCGCCGGGGTGGCCCTTGGCGAGGTCCGCGGCATGGGCGGCGATCTTGTAGGCGATGACGCCGTCCTTCACGTCCTTCTTGTTGGGCAGGCCCAGGTGCTCCTTGGGCGTCACGTAGCAGAGCATGGCGCAGCCGTACCAGCCGATCATGGCGGCGCCGATGGCCGAGGTGATGTGGTCGTAGCCCGGCGCGATGTCCGTGGTGAGGGGGCCCAGGGTGTAGAAGGGGGCCTCATCGCAGACTTCCAGTTGCTTGGTCATGTTCTCCTGGATGAGGTGCATGGGCACGTGGCCGGGGCCCTCGATCATCACCTGCACGTCGTGCTTCCAGGCGATCTTGGTGAGCTCGCCGAGGGTCTCCAGTTCGCCGAACTGGGCCTCGTCGTTGGCGTCGGCGGTGCTGCCGGGGCGGAGTCCGTCGCCCAGGGAGAAGGCCACGTCGTAGGCCTTCATGATCTCGCAGATGTCCTCGAAGTGCGTGTAGAGGAAGTTCTCCTGGTGATGCGCCAGGCACCACTTGGCGAGGATGGAGCCGCCGCGGCTCACGATGCCGGTGACGCGCTTGGCGGTCAGCGGGATGTAGCGCAGCCGCACGCCGGCGTGGATGGTGAAGTAGTCCACGCCCTGCTCGGCCTGCTCGATGAGCGTGTCGCGGAAGATCTCCCAGGTCAGGTCCTCGGCCTTGCCGTTGACCTTCTCCAGGGCCTGGTAGATGGGCACGGTGCCAATGGGCACGGGGCTGTTGCGCAGGATCCACTCGCGGGTCTCGTGGATGTTCTTGCCGGTGCTGAGGTCCATCACCGTGTCGGCGCCCCAGCGGATGGACCAGGCCATCTTTTCGACTTCTTCCTCGATGCTGGAGGCCACGGCGGAGTTGCCGATGTTGGCGTTGATCTTCACCAGGAAGTTCCGGCCGATGACCATCGGCTCGGTCTCCGGGTGGTTGATGTTGGCGGGGATGATGGCGCGGCCCCGGGCCACTTCGTCCCGCACGAATTCGGGCGTAATGCGGCTCTTCAGGCCGGCGGCGTCGCGGCCCAGGTTCTCGCGGATGGCGATGAACTCCATCTCGGGGGTGACGATGCCCTGCTTGGCGTAGTGCATCTGGCTGACGTTCCGGCCGGCCTTGGCCCGCAGGGGCTTGCGGTCGGCGTGGAAGCGGATGGCGTCGAGGTCCTTGTCCCGTTCCCGCAGCTTGCGGTAGAGGCTGGTGGCTCCCGGCAGCTCCTCCACGTCCCCGCGGCCCAGGATCCAGTCCTGCCGCAGCGGCTTCAGCCCCTTGGCCACGTCGATGGTGACGCTGGGATCCGTGTAGGGGCCCGAGGTGTCATAGAGCACCACCGGCTCGTTCTCGGTGAGCTGGTCCTTGAAATCCCGGGTGGGGTGCAGCTGGATCTGGCGGAAGGGGACCTGCACGCCGGGCCGGGACCCGGCCACGTGGAGCTTCGTGGAGGCCGGGAAGGGGATCAGACAGGCGGCCAGGGCCGTTCCATCCATGGGCACCGGAGTGGAATTCGACTGCATGGTCATGAAAACTCCGGACTTGGGAAAATCGGGCCAGGATTGATCCCGAATTAACAAGTTTATCGCGAGGGAGCGGACGCGACGAATTCAAAGATTATTGAGGGGTGGCCGATACGGGGGGCATGGAGCCCTCCCATGCAGGATAAGCCCCAAGAAAACCAGGCCATCCCTGATCAGCTCATGCAGATTGCCCGTGAGCAGGAGGGGGGCGCTGAGCGTGTGCTCGACCAGATCGAGGTGGTCCAGAACAGCTTCGAGGAGATCCAGACCCTCTCCAGGGAATGCCAGGAGATCCTGCGGAACCTGGTCCCTCCCTCCGACGAGCTGGAGACGCTGACCGCCAAGCTCGAGCAGATCGGCTTCCATGCGGACAACGGGGCCTACAACATCCAGGGCGCCTTCGACCTCTACCAGTACCAGGACGTGGTGCGGCAGAAGCTGGAAAAGGTGGGACGAAGCCTCATCGAGGTGGCCCACTACGTGCTGGGGCGCCTGCAACCCTCGGACGATCACCTGCCCAAGATGGCCCCTTCGGGCCGGGACATCCTGCAGCGCGAGCCCCAGATGGCCGACGTGACCAAGGTGGATGCGGATTCCGTGGTGGCGGAATTTTTCGCCAAGGCCCTCAAGGAGAAGGCCGCCGCCAAGAAGGCCGAGGGCTGAACCAGCCAGATGCGGGATAATCTGATCCCTGGAGGGATCATGCCGCGTCGTGTCCTGTTCATCAGCAGCCTGGCCCTGAGCCTGGTTGCCTCGACTGCGCCTCAGGAGGATCCGGTCCTCCGCGCCCGCGCGCAGCGGGCTGCGGCCCAGGGGGTCTCGGAAGGGGACCTGCCGCCGGTGCCCCGGGGCATCGTAGAACCTCCCCCGCTGCCACCGCCGGAAGCCCATGTGAAGGACAGCCGGAAGGGCCGAAAGGCCAAGGGCAAGGTGAAGAAGGGGAAGACCAGCGCCAAGAAGGGCAAGGGGGCTGCATCCAGCGCCAAGCCTGCAGCCAAGGGGAAGAACCAATGAAGATCGGTGTACTGACCTCCGGGGGGGACGCCCCCGGCATGAATGCGGCCATCCGGGCCGCGGTGCGCCAGGCCGATGCGCTGGGCCATGAGGCCTGGGGCATCCACCGGGGCTACCAGGGGCTGCTCGAGGGCGACATGGCCCCGCTGCCCAGCCGGGCCTGCGCCAACATCCTGCAGCGGGGCGGCACCATGCTGCAGACAGCCCGCTGTCCCGAATTCCACGAACCCGCCACCCGTGCCAAGGCCGCCGGGAATCTGAAGGCCGCGGGCATCGAGGCGCTCGTCGTCATCGGTGGCGACGGCAGCTTCCGGGCCGCGGAGGCCCTGCAGCGGGAGCACGGCGTGGCCTGCGCCGGGATACCGGGCACCATCGACAACGATCTGGCCGGGACGGAGCGGACCCTGGGTTTCGACACGGCCCTCAACACGGCCGTCGAGGCCATCGACCGCATCCGGGACACGGCCTCCAGCCATGGCCGCCTCTTCCTGGTCGAGGTCATGGGCCGGAGCTCGGGCATGCTGGCGGTCCATACCGCCCTGGCCTGCGGGGCCGAGGCCGTGCTCTATCCGGAGTCTCCGGATGACAGCTATGAAGTCCTGGTCTCCCAGCTGGAGGCCAGCTGGCTGCGCGGCAAGCGGAGCTCCATCGTGGTGGTGGCCGAAGGCGACACAGTCGGCCGGGCCATGGCCGTGGGCGAGCGCCTGAAGCGGGATCACCCCCTGGACCTCCGGGTGGTGGTGCTGGGCCACGTTCAGCGCGGGGGCAGCCCCTCGGCCATGGATCGCATCTGGGGCAGCCGCTGGGGCGCCGAGGCCGTGCGCCGCCTGGACCGTGGCGAGAGCGGCTTCTACCTCGGCGAAGTAGGTGGCGCCCTCGTGGCCCAGCCCATCGCCATGGTCCTGGAGCCCCAGCCGGTGCCTCCGGGCGATCTCGGCCGGCTGGTCGCGACCCTGGCGCGGTAGGTTGTGGGTATCCGCTTGGGTGGATGGGAAGGAGATCTGATGTCGGGCACGAATGGTCATCAATCCTTGGTCGCGGTCGTCTTCTCGGCATCGCCTGCGGCGATGCGCGAGACCTCCCGCGCTTGGGCGGATGGGGAGGAGATCTGATGTCGGGCACGAATGGTCATCAATCCTTGGTCGCGGTCGTTATGGCCGGTGGGCGGGGCACGCGGTTCTGGCCCCGCAGCCGCAACGCACGGCCCAAGCAGTTCCTGGCCATCGTGGGGACGGAGACCCTGCTGCACCAGACCGTGCGCCGCCTGGATGGCCACGTCAGCCCCGAGCGCATCTTCGTGGTCACCACGGAGGACCTGGCGGAGGAGACCCGGCGCATGCTGCCGGAGCTGCCCCCGGAAAACGTCCTCGTCGAGCCCGAGGGTCGCAACACCGCCCCCTGCCTGGCCCTGGCCCTGGTGGAGATCGAGAAGAAATTCCCGGACGGCGTCATGGCGGTGCTGTCGGCGGACCACTGGATCGGGGACCGGGAGCTCTTCCTGGAGGATCTCGACCTCGCCGTGAAGCACGCGGCCTGGGAGCGGGAGCTGGTCACCTTCGGCATCAAACCCACCTATCCCGAGACCGGCTACGGCTACATCGAATCCGAAGGCCACGGTCCCGTGCTGAAGGTACGGGCCTTCCGTGAGAAGCCGCCCGTCGAAGTGGCCGTGCAGTACCTCGAATCCGGCCGCCACTACTGGAATGCCGGGATGTTCGTCTGGACCCTGGCGGATTTCCGCGAAGGCCTGCAGAAGCACGCGCCGGAGGTGCTGGCGCCCCTCGACGCCTGGATGAAGGCCGGGGCCGATCCCGCCACCCTGGCTGCGGCCTATCGCCAGCTGCCCAAGCTGGCCATCGACGTGGCCCTGATGGAAAAGGCGGAGACGGTCGCCGTGGTGCCCACGCGCTTCCGCTGGTCCGACGTGGGCTCCTGGCCGGCGGCCATCGAATTCCAGGACACCGATGCCGAGGGCAACGTCAGCGTGGGCGAGACCCTGCTGCTCGACACCCGGAACAGCGCCTTCTTCGGCGGGAGCCGGCTCATCGCCGCCAGCGGCGTGGACGACCTCATCGTGGTGGATGCCGAGGATGCCCTCCTCATCTGCCGCCGGGACCGCGCCCAGACCGTCAAGCAGATCGTGGAGCGGCTCAAGGCCGAAGGCCGCGAGGATCTGCTTTAGCTTTCCGATTGAGGACACCCATGAACAAACCTGAAACCCTCCACGTCGACAAGCCCTGGGGCTGCTTCGACCAGTACGCCCTGAACACGCCCTGCACCGTGAAGATCCTCACCTGCAATCCCGGCCAGAAGCTGAGTCTCCAGCGGCACAGCCACCGCGGTGAGTTGTGGGTGGCCCTGGATCCGGGCGTGGTGGTGGACCTGGATGGCGAGGAGCTGCGGCCCGCCGTCGGCGACGAGATCTGGCTGCCCCTGGGAAGCACCCACCGCCTGCGCTGTGACGCCGATGCACCTCACCCTGTGCGGGTGCTGGAGGTCAGCCTCGGCACCTTCGACGAGGCGGACATCGAGCGGCTGCAGGACGACTACGGGCGCCGCTGATGCGCATTCTTCCACCTCCGACGCTCCTGCTGTTCGCCGCCCTGCCGGCCCTGGCCCAGAGCGGCGAGGAGATCCTGGCCCGGGTGGACCGCCTGCGCCACCCCTGGCCCGTCTTCACCATGGAGCTCACCCTGAAGGCCCCCGGGGTGTCCCAGCAGTGGAAGGTGTCGGCCAGGGAGAATGGCGATGCCCGTCTGGACGGCCTCTCCAAGAAGGAGAAGGGGCGGGCGGTACTGCTCAAGGGCGACCAGATGTGGCTGCTGCTGCCCGGTACCAAGCGACCCGTGAAGGTCACGCCCCAGCAGCGCATGATGGGGCCGGCGGCGGGCGGGGACGTGGCCCGCACGCGCTTCCGCGAGGACTACAGCGTGGAGGCCCTGGCCGAGGAGAGCCTGGAGGGACGGGACTGCTGGCGGCTGGAGCTGGCGGCCAAACGCCCCGCGCTGAGCGCCCGCAAGGTGCTGCTCTGGGTGGCCAGGGAGGGGACTCTGCCCCTCAAGGCAGAGTTCCGTCTGGCCTCCGGGAAGGTGCAGCGGACCGCGCTGTTCGGGGCGCCGGTGCAGAGCCACGGACAGGCGGTGCTCTCGAAGATGGTGATCGAGGAGCCTTCCGGCGCCCGGGCCGAGCTGCTGTTCGGAAACTGGGGGAAGGGCGGCGTGGACGCGGCCGCCTTCGAGCTGCCGGATCCGGATCGGTGATAGACTCGCCAGCGAGGTGCCCGCAAGGGCTTCCCGCCACCAATCATCCCACCACTTGACACCAGTCCCGTCCGCGGGACTCCCGCTCAACCACCCCACCACTCGAAATCCCGCCAAACCTACCCTCTCGAAGCGCCCGCACCTCCGGGCGCTTCTTTGTTTGTGCCGTCCGGGGGTTCCGCGCTGCGCGCATACCCCCGGGCCCCCGCGCAGAGGCTCGGCAGAGCCGGGGCCTCTGCTTGTCTCCCTTCGCCGGGCGCGGCCCTGTTCCCGCTCGATCGGCTAGTGCTTGGCCGGTTCCGGTTTGGGGCTGGCGGCGGCCTTGCGGTCCGTCTCCCTGGGCTGGGCTTTCTGGTGCTTGGACTCGGCGGCCTCGTTGGCGGCGGAGACCACGATGATGGAGATTCGTCGGTTCTGGGGATCCTTGGGATCCTTGCCCTCGATGGGGATGGTGTCGGCATAGCCGGTGACGCGGCGGACCTGGCCCGGGCGGAGTCCCCCGGCGGCGCCTTCCATCACCCGCCGGGCGGCGTTGGCGCGCTCGGCGCTCAGCTCCCAGTTGGTGCGGTCCTTGTTGGAGTACTGCTGGCTGTCCGTGTGGCCGCCGATCACCACGCGGTTGGGCAGCTTGCCCAGCTCCTTGGCGATCTCCTTGAGGATGGACAGGGTGTAGCTCTTGAGGGTGGCGCTGCCGGAATCGAAAAGCACCTGCGCGGCCTTGTCCTGGATCTGGATGCGCAGGCCCTCATCGGTGAAATCCATGCTGATCTGGTCCTGGAAGGCCTGGAGCAGTTCGTCCTGCTGGAAGGCCTTCTCGATGGCCTCAGCCGTGGCCTCCATGACCTTCTTCTCCTCCTCGGCAGCGCCAGGCGTCTCCGAGGCCGTGTCGGTGCCACCGTCGCCATCGGGGCCTGGGGCCATGCCCCGGCCACCGGGCAGGATGCCCTTGCCGTGGTTGGCCAGGATCTCCTTGCCCCGCTCGCTGTTGAAGAAGTTGGCGTCCTGGAACATCCCGGCGATGCCGGCCTTGGTGTTCTTGTCCGCGCTGTTCAGCAGCCACATCAGCAGGAAGAAGGCCATCATCGCGGTCACCAGATCGGCGTAGGCCACCTTCCAGGCCCCGCCATGGGCGGCGGCGTGGCCACCCTTCTTCTTGACGAACTTGATTTTGACTTCGGGTTGCTGTTGATCAGCCATAGGTCATCACCTCGGCTTGATCTGCCGCACCACTTCCTCCAACTCGCCGGAACCGGGCCGTTCGGTGGAGGGGATGTTGCGCCGGGCGAACTCCACGGCGGTGATGGGGGCGGCGCCATTGCCGAAGCTGGTGAGGCCGGACCGGATGCAGTTGAAGTAGTAGGCCTCGACGGCGTTCACGGCGTCGATGTTCTTGGCCAGGGGCTGGAACACGCCGTAGGCCAGCAGGATGCCCAGGAAGGTGCCCACCAGGGCCGCGCCCACCTTGCCGCCGATGATGTTGGGCGGCTGGTCCAGGAAACCCATGGTGATGACCACGCCCATGACGCAGGCCACGATGCCGAAGGCCGGGAAGGCGTCGGCCAGGGCACCCATGGCGGCACCGGGGGCGGCATTCTCCGCGTGGTGGACGTCCAGCTCGGCGTCCATGACCATGTCGATCTCGTCCATCTTGGCGCTGCCGTTGATGAGCAGCTTCATGGAGTCGCAGAAGAAATCCAGGGCGTGGTGATTGTGCGTGAAGGTCTCGTATTTCTTGAAGATGGCCGAATTGTGCGGGTCGTTGACATCCTGCTCCAGGGCCAGGAGGCCACCCTTCTTGATGTTCACGTAGACCTCGTACTGCATCATGAGGACTTCCATGTACACGGCCTTGGTATAGGGGCTCCCCTTGAGGGGCTTCATGACGTCCGCCGCCACCCGCTTGATGACGTTCATGGGGTTGGCGGCCAGGAAGGCGCCCACGCCCGCGCCGAAGATGATCAGGCCCTCTGCTGGCAGCGGATGCAGCAGCGTGGGGATGCTGCCGCCCTCCATCAGGTAGCCCCCGATGACCGCGCCAAAGACCACCACCAAGCCGATGATGAAAAACATGCTGCAGCTCCTGCCGTTTTCATCGGTCGGCAGGACCCGGGCCTGAATTCTGGACGGGAAATGCCCCCGATCCACTGGCACAATGAAAGGATTGGGAGGATTTATGACCGCCACGCCGGCCCTGGGGCCCGTTGGAAGCTACGTGAAACACCATTTCCGGCACTTCAACGCCGCGGCCCTGGTGGACGCCGCCGAGGGGTACCGGGTCTACCTGGCGCAGGGCGGCAAGATGATGGTGACCCTGGCCGGGGCCATGAGCACCGCCGAGCTGGGTCTCTCCTTCGCCGAGATGATCCGCCAGGACAAGGTGCACCTCATCGTCTGCACCGGCGCCAACCTGGAAGAGGACATCTTCAACCTGGTGGCCCACGACTTCTATGAGCGGGTGCCCCACTACCGGGACCTCACCCCCCAGGACGAGGCGGGCCTCCTCAGCCGGCACATGAACCGGGTGACCGACACCTGCATCCCCGAGATGGAGGCCATGCGCCGCATGGAGAAGGCCATGCTCGAGGTCTGGATGGCCGCCGACGCCAAGGGCGAGCGCTACTTCCCCCACGAGTTCTTCCAGCAGGTGCTGAAGAGCGGGAAGTACGAGGAGTACTACCAGATCGACCCCAAGCACTCCTGGATGCTGGCGGCCCTCGAGAAGGGCGTGCCCATCGTGGTGCCGGGCTGGGAGGACAGCACCCTGGGCAACATGTACGCCGCCGCCGTCATCCGGGGCGACGTGAAGAACGTCCACACCGTGCGCACGGGCATCGAGTACATGACCTGGCTGGCGAAGCACTACCAGGAAGTCACCAAGACCTCGACCCTGGGCATGTTCCAGATCGGCGGCGGCATCGCCGGCGACTTCCCCATCTGCGTGGTGCCCATGCTGCACCAGGATCTCGAACTGACCGAAGTGCCGCTCTGGGGCTACTTCTGCCAGATCAGCGATTCGACCACCAGCTACGGCTCGTATTCGGGCGCCGTGCCCAACGAGAAGATCACCTGGGGCAAGCTGGGCATCGATACGCCCAAGTTCATCGTGGAAAGCGATGCCACCATCGTGGCCCCGCTGATCTTCGCCTACCTGCTGGGCTGGTAGCTACAGCTCGAAGACCAGCAGCCGCGCCCCTTCGCGCCCCTTCACGGGGATCACGCGGTGGGGCGTTTCGTTGGGCACCTCGAAGCTGTGGCTGACGAGGCGGCTGCCTGGCCTCAGCTCCCGCTGGGCCTTGGCCCAGAGGGCGGGCATGGGCACCGGGGAAAGGAAGGCGTAGACCACGTCGAACCCGGTGAGATCCGTGCGCCAGAGGCTGCCCAGGCGGATGTGGGCGTTCCGGCGCGGCAGGCAGCGCAGCCAGGCCACCAGCCAGGTGGCGGGCGAGGCTTCGACACCCACGAAGACCGCATCAGGTCGGACCTTGGCGAGGTGTGCCACGGGACCACCGAAGCCGCAGCCCAGGTCCACGAAACGCGCCCCTGGGTGCCCGGGGAGCAGGCCCTCCAGCTTCTCCCAGGCGTCCTCGCTGGCGTGGTAGAGCGGCACGCGCGTGAGCAGCCCGCCGCCGAACACCAGGGCCAGCCCCAGGAACAGCAGGAGGTAGACCCAGGCGGGAATGGGCGCCCCCCACAGGGCCCGCACCAGGAAGGGCAGGGCCGCCTGCATGAAGACCCAGCGGGGGCCGAGGTCCAGCCACCGCGACAGGAACACCGCCAGCACGGACTGCAGCAGCACCCACACCAGGGGCGGGAAGCGCACGCCCAGCCGCACCAGGGCCACCAGCGCCCCGAAGGCCAGGGCCTGGGCCAGGAGGGCGCGGAGCACCGGGGGCAGGCGGCGGAGCAGGGACATCACCCTATGCTAATCGGATGACCCTCGGCCGCTTCGCCCCTTCGCCCACCGGCGTCCTCCACCTGGGCAACCTGCGCACGGCCCTGGCCTCCTGGTTGTCCGCACGGAAGGCGGGTGGACGCTGGATCGTGCGCATGGAGGACGTGGATGGCCCCCGCTGCCGCCGGGACCTGGGCGAAGCCCAGCTGCGGGACTTGGCCGCCCTGGGACTTGAATCGGATGCGCCCGTGCTCTGGCAATCCGATCGCTCGGCGGTCTACCGGGAGACCCTGACCGCCCTGCACCGCGCGAACCGCCTGTATTCCTGTCTCTGCACCCGGAAGGACCTGCAGCTGCTGGCTTCGGCGCCGCATACGGAAGATGGCCTGCGTGCCTATCCGGGCCGCTGTCGTGGGCGGGCCTGGGAGGGTTTCGACCGCGCCCTGCGCCTGCGGCTTTCCGACGGTCCGCTGACCTGGGAGGACCGCTTGCTGGGAGCCCAGGTCGATGATCCTGTCGCCCTCACCGGCGATCCGCTGCTGTTCCGGCGGGATGGCTGCTTCGCCTACCACCTGGCCGTGGTCGTGGACGATGGTGCCCAGGGCGTGACCGAGGTGGTGCGCGGCGCCGATCTCCGCTCCGTCACCGCCACCCAGATCCGCCTCCAGGAGGCCCTGAGCCTGCCGCGCCCGACCTACGCCCACCTCGGCATGGTGGCGGCCCCCGATGGCACCCGCCTGGGCAAGCGGGCGGGCGCCCTGGGACTGGAGGCCCTGGCTGCCAGGGGCGTTTCCCCTGCAGAGGCCCTCGGTTGGCTGGGCTGGAGCCTGGGCTGCCTGGACCGGCCGGAGCCATGCACAGCGTCCGACCTCATCGGGGCCTTCGACTGGACCAAGGTGCCGAAGGACGAGTCGCGAGTGCCGACGGCCTGGACCTAGTGTCCTGACTCCATCCGCTTCAACTCGGTCCACAGCCAGTCCCGGGCCGGGACCGTGCGGCCGTCCTGGAGCCGGATCTCATAGGGCTTGCCGCTCAGGCTGCTGCCGCTGGCGCAGTACTGGATGAACTCCGGGGCCGTCTTCACCCGGCGGCCGGCATTCTTCCACTTCAGGCGGAGGTGGTCCGCCGCCTCCTTCGGTGAGTGCTCGGTCCCATTGCGGATGAAGACCGCACCCTGGAGGTCGGCCACGGCCTGGATCAGGGCCTCGATCTTCTGGGCCTCGGGGGTCGGGGCAGGGGCAGCGAGGAGGAGAACCGGGATCATGCCTCAAGCATGGCAGGGGAGGTGTGGACGAAAGAAAGAGGGAAGCGGAGGCCTCTGCTTATTTCAGCTTTTGGAACGCAAAAAGGACCCGGCTCTCCGGGTCCTTTGAGATGGCTTGATGGCTACTTAGGCCAGCTTGTTGACCTTGGCAGCCAGGCGGGACTTGGTGCGGTCGGCGGCGTTCTTGTGCATGACGCCCTTGCGGCAGGCCTTGTCGACCAGGCCCTGGGTCGAGGGCAGCAGCTTGGCGGCCTCGTCCTTCTTGCCCCCGGCGATGAGGGCCAGGAAGCTCTTGACGGCGGTCTTCAGGGTCGAGCGGTTGCTGCGGTTACGGAGTCGGGCCTCGGCATCGCGACGGGCCTTCTTGGCAGCAGACTTGTGATTGGCCATGTTCAGATCTCCAGCTTCCGGGGCAGTCCCCCGTACAGGGGCTTGGGGAAGCGCGAAAGACCATCCTATCGCAAACAGCCCATGGGTCAAGGGCAAAAGGCGGGTCCCAGGGGTCATTCGACCCCTTCCGGAGGGGGCCTCCCTCGGCCATCCTAATCGGAGGCGAATGGCCTCCCGGGAAGGATGGGGTCATGCCGCAGCAGAAACTGGAGTCCGTCGTGGATATGGCGGCGAAGGCGAAAGCCCTTCGCAGGGATATCCTGCTGCAGGTCTACAAGGCCCAGAGCGGCCATCCCGGGGGCAGCCTCAGCTGGATCGACATCGGCGTGGTGCTCTACTACCACGAGATGACGGTGTTCCCGGAGAACCCCGCGAACCCCGCCCGGGATCGCTTCGTGCTCTCCAAGGGGCACGCCTGCCCGGCCCAGTACGCGCTGCTGGCGGACCAGGGCTTCTTCCCCAAAGCCTGGCTGGAGACCTTCCGCCAGTACCCCACCAAGCTCCAGGGCCATGCCGAGAACCACTACACGCCGGGCGTGGAGGTGACCACGGGCAGCCTGGGCCAGGGACTGCCCCAGGCGGTGGGCATCGCCATCGGCCTGAAGGTCCAGAACTCCGCCAGCCGCGTCTACTGCGTGGTGGGCGACGGGGAGAGCCAGGAGGGCGTGATCTGGGAGGCGGCGATGGCGGCGCCCCACCACAAGCTCGACAACCTCTGCGTCTTCCACGACCTCAACGGCCTGCAGATCGATGGCGACGTGAAGAAGGTGATGAACATCAACCCGGTCCCCGACAAGTGGCGCGCCTTCGGGTGGGCCGTGAAGGAGATCGACGGTCACGACTTCACCCAGATCCTGGAGGCCCTGGCCTGGGCCCGCACCATCCAGGGTCAGCCCGCGATGGTCTGCGCCCGCACCGTGAAGGGCAAGGGCGTGAGCTTCATGGAGAACAACGCTGGCTGGCACGGCGTGGCCCCCAAGCCCGAAGAGTACGAAAAGGCCCTGGCCGAGCTGGCCGACTGAGGACTGAATGGAAACCCTGCGGCACACCTTCGAACAGCAGCTGGCGGCGGCCCTGCCTGGCGTGGACATCGCGCTGGAACGGCCCAAGTCCGGCGAGGTGGGCGACCTGGCCTTCCCCTGCTTCCGCGCTGCCAAGCAGCTGGGGAAGAACCCCGTGCAGCTATCGCAGGAGCTGGCCGGATCCCTGTCCATCGAAGGCGGGATCCTCGTGGCCGCAGGCCCCTATCTGAACCTGAAGCTGGCCCCGGAAGCCCGCGCCAAGGCCGTGCTGGGCGCCATCCTGGAAGCCCCGGCCGGCAGGCCCTATGGCTCCCGCCGGGCCAACGGCAAGAAGGTGATCGTCGAGTACAGCTCGCCCAACATCGCCAAGCTCTTCACCATCGGCCACCTGCGATCCACCATGATCGGCCATGCCCTGGCCCAGACCCATCAGTTCCTGGGCTACGAGGTGACCCGCCTCAACCACCTGGGCGACTGGGGCACCCAGTTCGGCACGCTGCTGGCGGCCTACACCCGCTGGGCCCAGGCGGACAACGCCGATCTGGAGAAGGATTTCGACTGGGCCGAGCCCGCCCCCGACAAGCGCCGCACGCCGCTGTTCCGCCTCTTCCAGCTGTATGTCCGCTTCCACGCCGAAGAGGAGAACGATCCGGCCATGCGCGACGAGGCCCGGGGCTGGTTCAAGCGGCTGGAGGCTGGAGATGCCGAGGCCCGGCGCCTCTGGAGCTGGTTCCGGAAGATCTCGCTGAAGGAATTCCAGCGCATCTACGATCGTCTGGGCGTGAGCTTCGACACCCTGGAGCAGGGCGAGGCCTTCTACGAAGACCAGCTGGTTCCCACCATGGATCGCCTGGAGCAGGCCGGCCTCCTGGTGGAGGGCGACAAGGGCGCCCGCATCATCAACCTGGAGGACGTGGGCATCAGCACGCCCTGCCTCGTGCAGAAGGGCGATGGCACCAGCATCTATGCCACCCGTGACCTGGCGGCGGCGCTGTACCGGAAGGAGGCCTACGCCTTCGACCGCTGCCTCTATGTGGTGGGCACGGACCAGGTGCTGCACTTCCAGCAGATCTTCGCCGTGCTCGACAAGCTGGATCCCTGGTTCAAGGGCCGCATGCTGCACACGCCCTTTGGCATGGTGAAGCTGCCCGAGGGCAAGATGAGCACCCGCAAGGGCAATGTCATCTTCCTGGAGGACGTGCTGGATGAGGCCCGCGAGCGCGTGGCCGCCATCATCGACGAGAAGAATCCCGACCTGAAGGACAAGGCCGAGGTGGCCGAAATGCTGGGCATGGGCGCCGTGGTGTTCTTCGATGCCATGAACGACCGCGTGAAGCCCATCACCTTCACCTGGGACCGCGTCATCGCGCTGGATGGCGACACGGGTCCCTACGTGCAGTACGCCCACGCCCGCATCATGAGCGTGCTGCGCAAGGCCACCGGCGATTGGGCGGCCCGAGCCCAGGCCGGGGACCCGCTCGGCCCCGTGCTGCCCTTCGAAGAGATGGCCCTGCCCACCGATCTCTCCGGCCTGCAGGCCCCGGAGGCGCAGGCCCTGCTCTTCGAGCTGGCCGGCCTGCCCCAGGCGGTCTCCGCCGTGGCTGAGGGCTGCATGGCCACCCCCCTGGCGCGCCAGCTGGTGGCCGTGGCCCGCTCCTTCAGCGGCTACTACACGAACTGCCCCATCCTGGCCCCCGAGAACACCCCGGAAGTCCGCGAGGCCCGCCTCGCCCTGTGCGTGGCCACGGCCCGCGCGCTGCGCCAGGGCCTGTTCCTCATGGGCATCCAGGCCCCCGACGAGATGTAGGAGATTCCATGACCAAGTATGTGTTCGTGACCGGTGGCGTGCTTTCAAGCCTGGGCAAGGGCATCGCCGCGGCGAGCCTCGGTGCGCTGCTGGAGGCCCGCGGCCTCAAGGTCACGCTCATGAAGATGGATCCCTACCTCAACGTGGATCCGGGCACCATGTCGCCCTTCCAGCACGGCGAGGTCTTCGTCACCGACGATGGCGCCGAGACCGACCTCGACCTGGGCCACTACGAGCGCTTCACCTCCGTGCCCACCACCCAGAACCACACCATCACCACGGGCCGCATCTACAACACGGTGATCCAGAAGGAGCGCCGTGGCGACTACCTGGGCAAGACCGTGCAGGTGATCCCGCACATCACGGACGAGATCAAGGGCGTGATGAAGAAGGTCGCCAAGGACATGGACGTGGTGATCGTGGAGATCGGCGGCACCGTGGGCGACATCGAGAGCCAGCCGTTCCTGGAGGCCATCCGCCAGTTCAAGCTGGAGGCGGGCCTTGACTCGCAGATGAAGGCCAACGCCATCAACATGCACCTGACCTACGTGCCCTACATCAAGACCGCGGGCGAGCTGAAATCGAAGCCCACCCAGCACAGCGTGAAGGAGCTGCGGGCCCTGGGCATCCAGCCCGACGTGCTGCTCTGCCGCGCCGACGTGGACATCCCCCGGGACCTGAAGGACAAGATCGCCCTGTTCTGCTCCGTGACGCCCGATGCCGTGTTCAGTGGCCGCGATGCCCACTCCATCTACGAGGTGCCCCTGAACCTGCACCTCGAGGGCCTGGACACCAAGGTCGCCGCGCTGCTGGGCCTGGGCGAAAAGACGCCGGACCTCAGCGCCTGGCAGAACCTGCTGCACCGCATCCGCAACCCCAAGGGCAGCGTGCGCATCGCCGTGGTGGGCAAGTACGTGGAGTTCAAGGAGAGCTACAAGAGCCTCATCGAGGCCCTGCATCACGCGGGCTACGGGCTGGAGACCCAGGTCGACCTCAAGTGGATCGAGGCCGAGGAGCTGGAGGACCAGGATCCGGCCGGCTTCCTCCAGGACTGCCACGGCATCCTGGTGCCCGGCGGCTTCGGCGTGCGTGGCACCCGCGGCATGATCAAGTCCATCCAGTACGCCCGCGAGCAGCGCATCCCCTTCTTCGGCATCTGCCTCGGCATGCAGATGGCCTCCGTGGAGTTCGCCCGGAACGTGGTGGGCCTCGAGGGGGCCGATTCCACGGAGTTCGACGACGCGCCCAAGCACCGCGTCATCTTCAAGCTGCGCGAACTCGTGGACGTGGAGGAGCTGGGCGGGACCATGCGCCTGGGGGCCTACCCCTGCCGCCTCACCGCCGGCAGCCAGGGCGCCAGGGCCTACGGCGCCACCGAGATCAGCGAGCGCCACCGCCACCGCTACGAGTTCAACCACGAGTACCGGAAGGCCCTGGAGGACAAGGGCCTGTCGTTCACCGGCATGAGCCCGGATGGCGTCTTCGTGGAGATCGTGGAGCTGAAGGACCATCCCTACTTCCTGGCCTGCCAGTTCCACCCCGAGTTCAAGAGCCGCCCCCTGAGCCCCCACCCCCTCTTCACGGCCTTCGTGAAGGCCAGCACCGACACCCGGGGCTGAACTGGACCGGGATCAGCTGTCGCGACAGGGGGCCAGCCTCTGTCACGACGGCGGTTGCAAGGAATCTGAAAGGTTGACGGTGGTCCAATGGGATCGCCGCGAAGATTATCCATGGGTAATCAAAAGAGGCATCGTATTACGACTCAAGAGTCATCTTTGCTCTTGCCATCAAAAACGATCTAAATATCATTTATATGGACCCGGGCCCTCCAGGTGGACCGGCACTCCAGTTCATTGCCATCGTCGACGGAGGAAGGATCATGCAACTTTCGGGCTTGCGACACGGCTCCAGGCTTCTGCAGCTGGTCGAGTTCCCCACGGCGGAGTTCATCGATGGCTCCGCGACCAACCAGGACATCCAGCAGTTCCTCGAGAAGCACAGGAAGCTGGTGGTGAAGCCGGCCTTCTACGGCGGCGTGGGCAAGAAGGGGAAGGCCGGCCTGGTGCGGGTGGTGAGCACCCTCCAGGAAGCCCTCCAGGCCAAGCGGGACCTGTTCTTCGCCCAGCACGTCTACGGGAACAAGACGGTCACGGCCAATGGCGTGACCATGGAGGCCTTCGTCCCGTCGGATCTGGAGGTCTACTTCAGCATCTCCAGCTCCAGCGTGCACCGCGGTCCGGTGTTCACCATCACACCCTGGGGTGGGGTGGACATCGAGGAGCTGCCGGCTGAAAAGAAGGCCGTGGTGGAGATCGATCCGTTCATCGGGATCAACGCCTTCGAGATCACCAACGCCCTCACGGATACCGGCTGCCCCGAGGCCTTCATCTCGGCCCTGGTCCAGCACCTGCCCAAGCTGTGGGAGCTCTACGACGGCTACGGCCTGACCACCATCGAGCTCAACCCCATCCGCGTGCAGCGCAAGGGCAACCAGGTGCTGCCCGTGGCCTGCGACGTGAAGGCCAGCTTCGACCAGGACAACCCGGCCTGGAAGCGCATCGGCCTGCCGGATGCCCTCTTCCAGACGGAGACCACGGCCTTCGAGGCGGACATCAACGAGCTGCGCACCTACCAGGGCCAGAGCGACGTGCTGGAGATGAACCCGAACGGCAGCATCATCCCCTTCATGTTCGGCGGCGGGGCCAACAGCGCCGGCACCGAGACCCTGGGCGAGGCGGCCATCTTCTCGTCTGACTTTGGCGGAAACCCCCCCTACGAGAAGATCTACGAGATCAGCCGCATCGCCTTCGAGCACTGGTATGACAAGGCCAGCATGCTGCTGCTCATCGGGGGCAAGGCCAACAACACGGACATCTACGTGACCTTCAAAGGCGTGTTCGACGCCCTGCGCGATCACGTGTCCAAGGCTGGCTGGAAGCCGCTCTACGTGGTGATCGGGCGGGGCGGTCCCAACGTCGTGAAGGGCATGTTCTACGCCAAGGACATCCTCGACCGGCTGCGCTTCCCCTACAAGGTGTTCGGGCACGACACCTCGATGATCCTCACGCTCGAATACGCGAAGAAGGTGGACGAGTGGTGGCGGGCCGAAGGCGCAGAGGCCTACCGCAAGCAGATTGAAACCCAGGTCCGGGCCTAGGAGACAGCCATGCGACGACTGAAGACGAAGCCTTTCCCCTACTACGTGGGCCTGCACTCCCTCGAAGAGCTGGTCACCCGCGAGCACCGCGTCTGCGTCATGAACATCCTGGGCAGCGAAAGCCGCAAGGTGACGCCCGTGTCCCACGAGTACAGCGGTGGCAACATCGTGGCCGGCGTGCAGTATGGCCGCCGGGGCAGCCTGGAGACGAAGCTGGGGCCCATTCCCGTCTACCGCAGCATCCGCGAGGTCATGGAGAAGGGCATCGCCTTCGACATGGGCGTGGTCTACATTCCGCCCCAGGGCGTGTGCAAGGCGGTCTCCGAGCTGGTGACGCACAACGAGGCGCTCAAGCGCATCGTGATCGTCACCGAGAAGGTGCCGGCCCGGGACTCCCGCAACATCCGGGCCCTCTGCCAGGAAGCCGGCGTGGACGTCATCGGCGCCAACTGCCTGGGCATGGCCAACGCCTGGGACCGGGTCCGCATCGGCGGCAGCCTGGGCGGCGATCACCCCGATGAGACGCTCGTGAAGGGCTCCATCGCCATCCACTCCAACTCCGGCAACTTCACCACCACCATGGCGGAGTACCTCCGCACCGCGGGCTTCGGCATCAGCACGGCCGTGTCCAGCGGCAAGGACGTCTACATCCACTTCGCCCTGCCCGAGTTCCTCTACGCGGCGCAGAACGATCCCCGCACCAAGGCCGTGGTGATCTACGTCGAGCCCGGCGGCTACTACGAGAAGATGGCGCTGGACTGGATCAAGGACCGCACCTTCGGTTTCACCAAGCCGATCATCGCCTGCGTCACCGGGCGCTGGAAGAAGAACATCACCCGGGCCTGCGGCCATGCGGGGGCGCTGTCGGGAAGCGGCGACGACGCCGAGAGCAAGGAACGCTGGTTCGACGAGTACTTCGGGGTGGACGTCTTCGACCCGAAGACCTGCCAGGTCAGCAAGCGGGGCGTGCGCGTCTCCAGCATTCAGTACATCCCGGACGCCGTGCGGGCCGTCTACGAGAAGATCGACGAGAAGCCCGATTTCCCCACCACGGGCGACCTGTCCCTGAAACTGTGGCTGGGCGATGCCCTGGTGAAGCTGCCCTCGTCGCTGGACCTTCCCATCAGCCAGGCTCCAGCGCCCTATGACCACCAGATCATCGAAGTGAACAAGCAGGTGGGCGCCCACTACCTGCGGCAGAACATGGCCGACAAGTCCGGCGCCTCCCGGATGAGCCCGGAGACCCAGGTGGCGGAGCTGCACGGGAAGACGGTGCTGGACCTGTCCCTGAACACCCTGGAGGAGAACCTCTTCTTCTCGCTGGCCAAGGTGCTGCCGGAGAAGGCGGACATCCCCACGCTCAACCTCATCCTGAACCTGTTCATGAAGATCGACGAGCGGCGCATGGAGCTCATCGACGTGGGCCGGGCCAACGGGTGCCTTCCGAATGCCTGCCTGGCCTCCCAGATCGCCCTGGTGGGCGACAAGGAGCTGCTGGCGAAATCCCGGGACCACTCTCGGTTCATCATCGACCTCATCCGCGAGTTCGGTCTGGATGAGCACACGAAGACCTTCCCCCCGGAGCTGGACGCCTTCGTGGAGAAGCACCTGCTGCGGCCGGAGCCCTCCAGGAAGACGGACGTGTCCGAGCTGCTGTTCAAGGAGGTCAAGAAGTCCAAGAAGTCCTGCGTGGCCCTGAAGGTCTGCCAGCACATCATCGACCTGGCCGAGAAGCGGGGCCTCGAGATCCGGGATACCTACGAGTTCCTGCTGGCCACCATCGCCGTGTGCATCCTCTGGAACCCCATGCTGGAGAAGCGCATCAGCCGGCAGCTCGTGGAGGACGCGGTCACCTACTTCTACCTCATGTCCCGCGTGGTGGCCTATTCCGTGGTGAACCGGGAGCACAACCCCCACTGGAAGAAGCTGGTGGACCAGAAGCTGTCCAACCTCAACCACAGCTTCACGGAGAACGCGTTCAAGGTGCTCTTCGGCCACGTCCCGAGCCCCCTGGAGCTGCTGGAATTCCAGACGATGCTGGGGCTCACGCTCACCAACGGCCCCGGTACCCTCTCCTCGAAGGGGGCCAAGGAGAGCGTCAGCGCCCGCAACGACATCTCCATGGCCTTCGTGGGCTTCCTGGCGAACACCGGCCGCGCGCACGGCGGCAACGGCTATGAGGCCATCGAATTCCTGCTGGAGCAGTTCCGCGGCGTGGAGCTGGCGGATCCCGGCGATCCGGCCCATGGCCTGGACCTGAAGGGGATGGCGAACCGGGCCGCCCGGGCCTATGGCGCCTACAAGAAGCAGGCCCAGGAAGTGGAGGATGTCGTCGTCAAGCCCATCCCCTGCATCAACCATCCGGTCTTCCGCGGCAACAAGATCAACGTGGATCCGCGGGAGCAGTTCGTGTCGGGGATGCTCGCCGAGAAGGGGGTCTACAACGCCTTCTGGGAGTTCTACCGCCTGCTGGTGAAGGAGCTCTATGCGGAAGGCGTGACCAAGAACGTCTTCTGCGTGAACGTGGACGCCGTCCTGGCGGTGATCACCCTGAAGCTGGTGTGGAAGGACTACCAGGCCGGCCGGATCTCCCTCCGCCAGGTCCAGGAGCTGGCCTTCACGCTCTTCCTGTTCGGCCGCACCATCGGCGCCACCGCCGAGATCGCCGACCACCGGGACCGCGGGCTGGACATGGACTGCCGCACGCAGGAGCGTGACCTGACCTACGTTCTTTAGCCTCGTTGGGTATAGAAAAAGGGCGGGCCAGATGGCCCGCCCTTTTTGTGCAGGGGAAGAACGTCTATCGCCCGCCCTTGGTGGCCCACTCTTCGAGCATGGCGGTGGTGACGGACTTGGGGCGCTCCAGGGCATAGCCCAGGGCGCGGTCCCAGGTGATGTTGGCCAGCACGCCGATGGCGCGGCCCACGCCGAAGAGCACGGTGTAGAAGTCGTAGTCGGTGAGGCCGTAGTACCACTGAATGACGCCGCTCTGGGCATCCACGTTGGGCCAGGGGTTCTTGGTCTTGCCCTGCTCGGTGAGCACGCCCGGGGCCACGCGGTAGATCATGTTGACCAGCTTGAAGAGCGGATCGTTGGGCAGGTGCTTCTGGCAGAACTCCATCTGGGCGGTGTAGCGGGGATCGGTCTTGCGCAGCACGGCGTGGCCGTAGCCGGGAATGACGTGGCCGGAGTTCAGCGTGTCCCAGAGGGCCTGCTTGACGTTCTCCTCGGTGGGTTCGGCGCCGTTGAGCTTCTTCTGGAAGTCCTTGATCCAGTCCAGCACTTCCTGGTTGGCCAGGCCGTGGAGGGGGCCGGCCAGGCCGTTGAGGCCGGCGCTGAAGCTGTAGTAGGCATCGGACAGGGCGGAGGCCACCAGGTGCGTGGTGTGGGCGCTGACGTTGCCGCTCTCGTGGTCGCTGTGGAGGATGAAGTACATCCGGGACACATCGTCATAGGGTTTGGCGATGCCCATCATGTGGGCGAAGTTGGCGCCGAAGTCGAGCTCGTAGTTGCCGGGGATGATGTCCCCGTTCTTGTACTTGTAGCGGTAGATGAAGGCGGCGATCTCGGGCAGCTTGGCCAGCAGGTCGCAGGCATCCTCGTACATTGAGTCCCAGTAGTCGTTCTTCTTCAGGCTGTGGTACAGCTTGTTGAACTTGCTCTCCTTCTGCATGGCGAGCACCGCCGTGGAGAGCATCACCATCGGGTGGCTGTCCTTGGGCAGGGCGCGCAGCACGTCGAAGACGTAGGCGGGCACCTTGGCGCGGGACTTGAAGTCCTGGTGGATCTCCTCGGCTTCGGCCGCCGTGGGGATCTCGCCGGTGAGCATGAAGTACCAGAAGGACTCCACCGTCGGGTACTCGGCGCCCGGCAGCTTGGGCAGGGCCGCGAAGGTCTCGGGGATGTTCTTGCCGCGGAAGCGGATGCCCTCCTGGGAATCGAGGTAGGAGAGGTCGGTCACCAGGCACTTGATGTCCCGGGCGCCGCCGATGCACTGGTCGATGGTGACCTCGTCGATGACGACCTTGCCGAACTCCTTCAGGAGCCGGGTGGTGCGGGGCCGGTGCTCCTCGATCATTTCCTTCAGACGGGTTTTGAGGCGGGTCATGGGGCGGCTCCTGTAAAAAAGGGATGGGAAGGAATGGGTGCGACGGGAGAGACTGAAAGGCAGAGAGCGCTCTTTTGATGATGTATCAATCATTTATGAGCGTTCAAAAATCGAGTTGGGCGTTCCGGGGAATCGTCAGGGCAGAGTATTACCTTTGAGCAAAGGATGTTCCGTGACCTTGGTCAATCTATCCTTGCGGGTCCTTAAAGGGGGTGCAGGTCCCCTGGTCAGCATGATCTTGGGGTTGGCAACCTTCGGGCTCGCGGCCCAGGAGACCCCCCGCCCCAACCGGCTGGCCTGGTTCGAGGGATTTCCGGAGCCCCTGCCTGAGGGCGTCAATGAGCTGGTCCTCGAAGCCACGAGCCAGATGCTGCGTCCGGATCTGGAGCGGAGCGCCGATGGCCGCACCTTCGCGCGGCTGGACGGTGAGGCCTGGCAGCTGACTGGAGACTGGGCCCTGAAGGCCGGCTCCTCCCGGATCAACGTCCGGGCCCGGGTGGCCTACCGCTCCGGTGGCATCGCCGATCAGGCCATCTGGAACTGGCACCAGCTGTTCAACATGCCCCAGGGGGGCCGGGAGGACGCACCGAAGAACCGGCTCGTCTACCACCTGGAGCGGGATGGCCGCGTCATCGGGGATCTCACCCGCCCCGGCTGGGCGCTCATGGATCTGGATGTGGCCTGGGTCCGCCCCTTCGGCACGGCCGAGGCCGGCGGGAGGGTCGGAGCCTCCATCCAGCTGCCCACCGGTCGACAGGCCGACTTTTCTGGCAGCGGCGGCACCGATGGTCTGGTGGGAGCCGCCCTGTGGCGACGGTACGGGCGTTGGCGCTTCTTCGGACAGGTGGAGCGCGTGTGGTTGGGCCTTCCCGAACACAGCCCCCTGCGCGCCGTCATGGACCAGACCTCCTTCAGCCGGGCCTGGGGCAGCCTGGGCTGGGTGGGCGAGGGGCCGGGACTGCTCTCCGGCCTCGGGATCGAAGTCAGCCTGGGCTATGCCGGCAGCCCCTATCGCACCGGCCTGTCCCGCCTCGACCGCGCCGGCTGGCAGCAGCACTGGACCCTCCGCCACACGCGGCTCCCCCGGTGGCGCTTCGGGTTCAGCGAGGAGGCGGGCACCTTCACCGCCCCGGACCTGTCGGCCTTCGTGGCCTATCGCTTCGGGGAGCGCTGATCGTCCGGTACACTACATGGTTCGTGTCGGAGTCTCCATGCAGCCCAACCAGTACCGCGATGTGCGCCTTGAGAAGCTCGAGAAGCTGAAGGCTCTCGGCATCGAAGCCTGGCCCCGGAAGGCCAAGCGCACCCACGGCCTCGCCGAGCTGGCCACGATCTACGCCGATGCCGAAGCCTGGCCCAACGAGAAGCTGGAAGGCCTTGAGCTCAGCGTGTCGGTCATGGGCCGCATCCTCACCATCCGCGAGATGGGCAAGAGCGTCTTCGCGCATCTCACCGAGAACGGCGAGAAGATCCAGGGCTTCTTCCGCATGAACGACCTGTCCGAGACCAGCTGGGAGACCATCAAGCTCCTGGACATGGGCGACTTCATCAGCGTCACGGGCCCGCTCATGCGCACCAAGACCGGCGAGCTGAGCGTGCGGGTGAAGGAGATCCAGTTCCTCAGCAAGGCCCTGCTGCCCCTGCCCGAGAAGTGGCACGGCCTGCAGGACAAGGAGCAGCGCTACCGCCAGCGCTACCTGGACCTCGTCTCCAACGGCGACGTGCTGAAGACCTTCCAGACCCGGTCGCGCATCGTGAGCGCCGTGCGCCGCTTCATGGAGGACCAGGGCTACCTCGAGGTCGAGACGCCCATGATGCAGCCCATTCCGGGCGGCGCCACGGCCCGGCCCTTCATCACGCACCACAACGCCCTGGACATGGCCCTCTACCTGCGCATTGCGCCGGAGCTGTATCTCAAGCGGCTCATCGTGGGCGGCTTCGAGAAGGTCTTCGAGATCAACCGGAACTTCCGCAACGAGGGCCTCAGCGTCCGGCACAATCCCGAGTTCACCATGATGGAGTTCTACGCGGCCGGCCAGGACCTGCGGGACATGATGGCGCTGACCGAAGGCCTGATCTCCACGGTGGCCCGGTCCGTGGTGGGCTCCGAGGCCCTGCCTTGGGGCGAGCAGGTGATCTCCTACGCCGCGCCCTTCCGCCGCCTGACCATGAAGGACGCCATTGCCGAGTACGGCGGCATCGACCGCCACCTGCTGGAGGACGGCGACAGCGTGCGGGCCCTGGCCAGGACCGTGCACGTCGAGGACGTGGACAAGAAGACCGTGGGCTTCCTGCTGGGCGACCTCTTCGAGTACCATGTCGAGAAGCAGCTCGTCCAGCCCACCTTCATCACGGACTATCCCATCGAGCTGTCACCCCTCACCAAGACTCTGGAGGGCGATGACCGCTTCGTGGACCGCTTCGAGCTGTTCATCGGCGGCATGGAGATTGCGAACGCCTACTCCGAGCTGAACGATCCCATCGACCAGATGGGCCGCTTCCAGGCCCAGATGGATGAGCGGGAAGCGGGCAACGATGAGGCCATGCTGCTGGACCAGGACTTCATCACCAGCCTCGAGCACGGCTTCCCGCCCTGCGGCGGCGAAGGCATCGGCATCGACCGCCTGGTCATGCTGCTCACCAACAGCGCCAGCATCCGCGACGTCATCCTCTTCCCCCTCATGCGCCCGACGAAACCCCAGGAAGGCGGGGAGACCGAGTAGCCGCCCGATGTGACGGAATCTCGCTTGACCCGCTGCCATACTGGAACCCTTGATCTTTGGAGGCCCCATGCCCGTCCCGATGCTTGAACTCGCGCCGCAGAATGCCGCCGTCAAGACCAAGGTGCTGGAGGGGCTTTCGGGCCTCATCGACCGCTCCGCCTTCATCCTGGGCGAGAACGTGAAGGGGCTGGAGGCCGAGATCTCCGCCTACGCCGGCGCCGCCCATGCCGTGGCCATGTCCAGCGGCACGGACGCCCAGCTGGCGGCCCTCATGGCCCTCGGCATCGGCCACGGCGACGAGGTCATCGTGCCCAGCTTCACCTTCTTCGCCACCGCGGGCGTGGTCTCGCGCCTGGGCGCCAAGCCGGTCTTCATCGATCTGGAGCCCGCCACCTTCAACGCCACCGGCGCCCTGGTGGAAGCGGCCATCACGCCCCGCACCAAGGCCATCATGCCCGTGCACCTCTTCGGCCAGCTGGCGGACATGCCCGGCATCATGGCGGTGGCCGCGAAGCACGGCATCCCGGTCATCGAAGATGCCTGTCAGAGCCTGGGCGCCAAGGGCTGGGGCAAGTCCGCCGGCCAGTTTGGCGACATGACCGCCTACAGCTTCTACCCCACCAAGAACCTCGGGGCCTTCGGCGATGCCGGCATGACCGCGATCCGGGATGATGCGACGCTGGCGGCCCGCGTCCGCCGCATCCGCGTGCATGGCATGGAGCCGGTCTACATGCACCACGAGGTGGGCATGAACGGACGCATGGACGAGTTCCAGGCCCTGGTGCTGCGGGCCAAGCTGCCCATGCTGGACGGCTGGCACGAAGGGCGCCGCAAGCACGCCGCCTGGTACCTGGAGCGCATGAAGGGACTGACGGCGGAGGAGGCGGTGCTGCCCCTGGAAGTGGTGCCGGATGGCCGCCACATCTACAACCAGTTCACCATCCGCGTGAAGGGCGGCAAGCGGGATGCCCTCCAGGCCCACCTGAAGGAGCGCGGCATCGGCAGCGCCATCTACTACCCCATCTGCCTCCACGAGCAGCCCTGTTTCAAGGACCTTGGGTACAAGGTGGGCCAGCTGCCGGAATCCGAGCGCGCAGCCAAGGAAGTGCTCAGCCTGCCCGTCTATCCCGAGATGACCGAAGCCATGCGGGAAGAGGTGGCCACGGCCATCCTCGGCTTTTTCGGCCAGAAGTAGGTCCCTCCGGACAGGACTACTGCTGCGACGCCGTGGAGGCGTCCACCCAGACATTCAGGGCCCCCTGGGCGGCATCCTCGACGCCCAGGAACTGGATGCCGATGCCGACCATTTCCATGGGATCAGCCCCCGGACGGCCGCCCAGCACGTAGGACACGGCCGCGATGATGGGGGCCTTGGGTAGTTCGGGGTGCAACAGCACCAGGTTCTCCAGGACGGCGCCCCGCTCGAAGAGCCGGGCATCCCGGGCGCCCACAAGGGCGAAACACCCCCCGGGGCTCAGATTGGTGATGCGGACGTCCCTGTAGTCGTGCCCCTTCAGCAGGAAGGAGATGCTGAACTCCGGGCCGACGATGATGCGTCGTGTATCGCGTCGATCGGCGTAGGTGCTCATCCAGGCTCCACGGAACGGGAAATCCTTGCTTGGGTATCGTCTGGTCCCAGGATAGACTGGATTTTCTGATCGGCCTGAACCCATCGGGGGACAGGGCGGGTTCCCAAGGACCCGGCCCTGACGGCGCAGGACGCCGTCTCACCCACGCGGGGACAACGCGAGCCTCATGCGCTGGCCGTGCCCAACCCCATCCTTCCACCTGGGAGAACCCATGGAAATCCTTCTGATCGAAAACGTTCCGCACTTGGGCGTCCGCGGCGATGTCGTGAACGTCAAAGACGGCTACGCCCGCAACTTCCTGCTGCCCCGCAAGATGGCCCTGCCCGTCACCGCCGGCAACAAGCGCCAGATCGAGCTCGAGAAGGTCCGCGCCGAGAAGCTCCGCGCCAAGGAACTGGCCGACGCCAAGAGCCTGGCCGAGAAGCTCGAAGCCATCAGCCTCGCCGTGACCAAGAAGGCCGGCGAGAACGGCCACCTCTTCGGTTCCGTCACCAACGCCGACGTGGCCGAGCTCTTCAAGGCCAAGGGCTTCACGCTCGATCGCCGCGACATCACCGTGCCCCACATCAAGGATGCGGGCACCTACGTGGTCGACGTCCGCCTCTACAGCGGCGTCCACGCCAAGGTCAACCTCGAGGTCAGCGCCGCCGCGGCTGCTGAGTAACCCACCGTCCACCCCATCCCATCGGTGGCCGGCCCCCGCGGGGGAGCCGGTCATCCAGGCCTTTCCGCGCCGTCGGGAACCCTGACCAACCCATTCCAAGGAGTCCATCCATGGCCAAGAGCACCTCCAAGCCCGATACCCTCGGCATCGCTGAACTCGCCGCCAACCTCGCCGAAGCCCAGGACCTGTCCAAGGCCCGCGCCAAGTCCATCCTGGACGGCGTCCGCGACCACATCGTCGAAACCCTCCTCAGCGGCAACCGCGTCAACCTCTTCGGCCTCGGCACCTTCGAAGTGCGCGCCACCAAGGAGAAGATGGGCCGCAACCCCAAGACTGGCGAGAGCATCAAGATCCCCGCCGGCCGCAAGGTGGTCTTCAAGACTGCGAAGGGGCTGAAGGATCAGATGTAGGTTCATCGCTGCTCCCCGCCTGCGGCGGGGAGTCAACATCAGGCCGCCGAAAGGCGGCCTGATGCGTTCCGGGGTTGATAAGCCGTTCCATCTAAAGAGGTGTGCGTGATTTGAATCCCAGGGGTTGCGGGTTCATGCCGGGCCTGTCAGCTACCGAAACGCCTCATGTGCCTGGAGGTTTTCCATGACCCGTTTCCTGTTCGGCCAAATCCTCATCCTATTCCTGGTGATCCTCACCATCGCCATGATCGGGGGGCGTGCGGTCATCTGGCTTCATCCGGCTCCCTGGGCCTTCCTGCTCGTACTGGTGGTGCCCCTCGTGGCGGTCCTTTCGGCTCACCCTTGGAGTGCCTTCAGGCAGGCGCTCCGGGATGCGCTGCACCCGTCGGCCTCCTTGTCGAACGGGACCTCCGCCAAGGTCTGGAAACTCGCGGAGTCCTGCCTTTATTTCGGCGCGACCATCGCCTTCTTCATGGGATTGATGATCACTTTCTCCCTGTTGAGCGGCGACCTCCATAACCTGGGCGCCAAATTGGCCGCTTGTCTGGCACCCCCCTTCTTCAGCGTGGTTCTGGGGCTGTCGTGCCGGATCCTCAGGGCCCGGGTCGAGGCCGTCGCCTGATCGCCGTGGGAGCGGAAGCAGCTCTCCGAGGCTCCAGATCGGACGGCTGGTCACATGTTCGTTTCCCGCACCGTTGGAAGGAGAGCCTGGATCCCTCATGACCGCCCTCGTCTACCTCCACGGCTTCTCCTCGTCCCCCGGGGGCAACAAGGGAACCTTCGTTCGGCGCTGGGCCCAGACGCACGGCATCCCCTTCCATGCGCCGGACCTGAATCTGCCCACCTTCGAAAGGCTCACGCTCACGGCCCAGGTCGAAGCGGTGGAGGCCCTGCTGCAAGGCCTGGCGGAGCGGCCAGTAATGGTGGGCAGTTCTCTCGGCGGTTTTGTCGCCACGGCGGTGGCCCATCGTGGCGCTGCCATCCGATCCATGCTCCTGCTGGCCCCCGCCATCCACTTCGCCCGGCGCCGCATGACCAGCTCCGCCTGGGCCGCCTACCGGGAGCGAGGGGAGATGGAGGTCTTCCATTACGGTGCCGATCGGCCGCTGCGCCTGGGGCCCGAGCTGCTGCGCGACCTGCCCGCCTGGGCCGACGACGCGGACTGGCGCATGGCCGTGCCCACGGTGATCCTCCACGGCCGCTTCGACGAGGCGGTGCCCCTTGCGGAGAGTGAGGCCTACCGAGATCGGAACCCAGGCACCGCGCTGCACGTCCTGGAGGATGACCACGGTCTGCTGACCTCGGCCGCGCTGGAATGCCTGCGGAATGAGTTGGAAGCTGCCTTCCGTTGAGGCGTGGTTCCAATAGCAGGCCCGTTCCGGCTGCCCGCTTACGGCGGGCAGTCAACTCCAGGCCGGAGGCCTGGAGCCTGTCGAGGTGCGGGTGGGAACCTCGACCACCTACGACCCGAATTCCTCCGGGCTCAACCCCTGCAGGTACCGCGTGAGCAGCTTCTGCTTCTCGTGGTTGGCCTTCACCTTCTTCTGGTAGATGGAGAAGCGGTCCTCGGCGGGGCGGATGGCGGGGAAGAGGGCCACGAGATCGCCCCGCTGGAGCTCGCCCAGCACGCTGTAGCGGGGCACCAGCAGGGCGCCCATGCCTTCGACGGCGGCATGGATCATGGCGCGGATGTGATCCACGGCGATGATCCGGTCCAGCTGCGGCTGCTCATGGTCCGGCACGGCCATGAGGAAGCGGTTCCACCAGGCGCCGGCCTTGTCCAGGGAGAGGACGGGCCCACGGGAAAGGTCTGCCGGCACGCGCAGCCGGTGCGCCTTCCGGAAGGCCTTCGAGCAGGCCACCACGTAGGTCTCCCGGAACAGAGGCGACTTCTTCAGCGCGGGAAGGGGGTGTTCCTGGCAGTCGATGATCAGGTCGAGGTCGTCCCGCAGCAGCGGCCCCAGCAGATCGTGACTCAGGGTGAAGTCGATCTCCAGGCCCGGGTTCGCGGCCAGGAACGGCTGCATGTGCTTCATGAGGATGCTGCTGCCGAACTCCACGGTGGTGCCCACGCGGAGGCGCCCCATGGCGAGGGACTGGTGCCGGCGCAGGTCGTCCGCGGCCGCATCCAGGGTGGCGAAGACCTGCTCGCAGGCGAGGTAGAGCCGGCGGCCCTCTTCGGTCAGACCCAGCTCCCGGCCCCGGCGGGCCAGGAGGGGAACTCCCGCCAGGTCCTCCAGCTTGGCCATGGCGTGGCTGACGGCCGACTGGGTGCGGTGGAGTTTCCGGGCACAGGCCGTGAAGCCACCCGTCTGGGCCAGGGTGTAGAAGGTGCGCAGCTGGGGCAGATCGAGCAGGGCGTCCATGATCATGAATCATATTCATGTTGATCGTGAATCGAATGAATTTCTTAATTGAAACGAAATTAGTTACAAATGGAACCAGGAGGATGGCCATGCAGAAGATCCTGAAGTCCCTGGGCATTTCGGACGTGAATCCCGGCGGGTTCGCCGGCGAGTGGGTGGGTGGGGGCAAGGCCCAGACCGTGGTTTCCCCCATCAACGGCGAGGTCCTGGCCACGGTCGCCAACGTCACGCCCGCCGAGTTCGACGCCATCCTGGCGAAGTCCCACGCGGCCTTCGCCAGCTGGAAGCTGGTGCCGGCCCCCAAGCGCGGCGAGGTGGTGAAGGCCATCGGCGACGAGCTGCGCCGGAACAATGCGGCCCTGGCCGAGCTGGTCACCCTGGAGATGGGCAAGACGCTGCGCGAGGGGCTGGGCGAGGTCCAGGAGATGATCGACATCTGCGACTTCGCGGTGGGGCTCTCCCGGCAGCTCTACGGCCTCACCATGCCCAGCGAGCGGCGGGGCCACCGGCTGCAGGAGCAGTGGCATCCCCTCGGCGTGGTGGGCGTCATCACCGCCTTCAACTTTCCCGTGGCCGTGTGGAGCTGGAACACCGCCATCGCCCTGGTCTGCGGTGACACCATCCTGTGGAAGCCCTCCTCCAAGACGCCACTGACCGCCATCGCCTGCACCAAGATCGCCGAGAAGGTGCTCCGCGACTTCGGCTTCGATCCCGCCATCTGCAGCCTGGCCATCGGCCGGGGCAGCGACATCGGCGACCTCATCAACACCGACCCGCGGGTGGCGCTGGTGTCCTACACCGGCTCGGTGCCCGGCGGCCGGCACGTGGGCAAGCTGGTGCAGGAGCGCTTCGGCAAGCACATCCTCGAACTGGGCGGGAACAACGCGGTCATCGTGAGCGAGAGGGGGGATCTGGAGATCGCGCTGCGTGCCATCTACTTCGGCGCCATCGGCACCTCGGGGCAGCGTTGCACGTCCACCCGCCGCGTCATCATCCACGAGTCCGTCTATCCGGCCTTCACGGAGCGGCTCCTGGCCCTCTATCGGCAGACGCGCATCGGCGATCCCAGGCTCAACGAGAACCTCATGGGGCCCCTGGTGGACGCCCAGGCCGTGGCCACCATGCTGGAGGCCATCGGCAAGGTGGCGGCCGAGGGCGGCAAGGTGCTGACGGGCGGCGAGCGCCTCCCCCATGCTGGCGGCTGCTACGTCACGCCGTGCATCGTGGAAGTTCCCGGCAACATCCCGATGGTGCAGGAGGAGACCTTCGCGCCGGTGCTCTACCTCATGAAGTACCGCAGCTTCGAGGAGGCCATTGCCCTCCAGAATGGTGTGCCCCAGGGCCTCTCCAGCGCCGTCATCACCAACGACCAGCGGGAGAGTGAGCTGTTCCTCTCCGCGGCGGGCAGCGACTGCGGCATCGCCAACGTGAACACGGGCACCAGCGGCGCGGAGATCGGCGGCGCCTTCGGCGGCGAGAAGGAGACGGGCGGCGGTCGCGAGAGCGGGTCGGATGCCTGGAAGGTCTACATGCGCCGCCAGACCAACGCCATCAACTTCAGCGGCCAGGTCGAGCTGGCCCAGGGCATCACCCTGGAGCTCTGAGTCGAGGGCGGCCGGACGGGACGGGGGGCACTCGCCCCCCTTCCCGTTTTTAAGGAGACTCGGCAGCAGAGCCGCTAAGCTCAATGCCACCTTCTTGATGAGGCCCTTCCTTGACCGGGCCCGCCCACCCCCAGGATCCCCCCCCGGCCACGAGCCCCCGGCCCGAGGAGCAGGCCCTGGCTGCTGGCTGGACGTGGTGGGGCCGCGTCGCGCTGATGGGAGCCTGGGTCGGGGTGGCGGTGGTCCACCTGGTGTCTGCTCCAGAGCGGCGGAGCCTCGTCTGGAACCTCGGCTATCTGCTCATCGAGGCGCTGGCCTGCGCGAGCCTGGGCTACCGGGCCTGGCGGTCCGACCGCAAGGAACGGCTTGCGTGGCAATTGCTCTGGGCCTCGACCCTCCTGGACGTCATCAACCTCTCGCTCTGGATCCCGCCCTCCCTTGGCCATCCTCTCGCCTGGGCCTCCGACCTGCCCAAGCTCTTGAGTCTGGGCACCGGTCTCCTGGTGTTGGCCGCCGTCCTGAGCTTTCCGAGAGGAAGCTCCCGGGGGGGCGGAGGCCGCCGCCGGGTGCTGGATGGCCTGCTCTTCGCCGCGTCCGTCCTCTTCCTCCTCTGGGTGGTGGGAGTCCACGGGGCCTTGCGCACGGCCAACCCGGATCTGAGCCTGCGCGTCCTGGTGGCCTATCTGAATGCGGCGCTGATGGGGGGTGGCCTGGTCTACATGACCTCCAGCCGGCCGCATCAGTTCCGGGGTCCCCTGGGCTGGCTTGGGGCCTCGGCCCTGGCCTGGCTGGTGGTGCTCTCCGGCTGGGCCATGGCGGGCCTGCCCCCGGTCCCCCAGACCCAGTGGTGGTGGCCCCTGGTGGGCGGCATTCCCCTGTTCCAGGGGCTTGCCGCCTGGTCCCCGACCCCGGAGGAGGTCCCCGCCGCGGAGGAAACGAGGGGGATGTTCACGCGTCTGATCCCCTACCTCCCCGTGGTCGGGGCGCTGGCGGTCATGGCTGTGCTCATCCTCCGAGCGCCGCTCTACCTCGTGCGGGGGGCTTCGGGCATCTTCCTTGTCATGGTCGCCCTCCTCCTGCTCCGGCAAGTCCAGGCTGTGGAGGACCTCGAGTCGGCCCGGCGGACCCTTGAGGACCGGGTTCATGACCGGACTCGGGTCCTGGAGCAGGCCCAGCACACCCTGATCCGCACAGAGCGCATGAACGCCCTGGCCATGATGGGTGCCGGACTCGCCCACGACCTCAACAACCTGCTGGGAGCGGTGAAGAGCTCGGCCGATCTGGCGGTCATGAACCTGGAGGAGGGTGTGGCGCCCGGCCCCTCGGAGCTCAACCGCATCGCCATGGCCGCGGACCGCGCGGCCCTCCTCACCCGGAGGCTCATGGAATTCGCCCGGCGGGAGGAGGAGGCGCTGCAGCCCGTGGACCTGGGCCGGGAGCTGCGCAGCATGGAGGTGACCCTCCGCCTGCTCATTCCCCGCGCCGTGAACCTGGTCATCGACGTCCCCCTGGAGGATGCCCTGATCGTGAAGAGCTCCACCCTCCGGCTGGAGCAGATGATGGTGAACCTGGTGGCCAATGCCCGGGATGCCATGCCCACGGGCGGCCATCTCGGCATCCAGGTCACCCGGGGCGGAGCTGGCAGGGCGCACGCCCTGATCGAAGTGATCGATTCCGGCACCGGCATGACGCCCGAGGTCCTGGCCCGGATCTTCGATCCTTTCTACACCACCAAGGAGCCAGGCAAGGGCACCGGTTTGGGGCTCTCCTCGCTCAAGGCCATGGTGGAAGAGAGTGGCGGCAGCCTCGGCGTGGAGAGCGAACCCGGCTTGGGCACGCGGTTCCGCATCCTTCTGCCGCTCGTCAGCCCCCGCTGATGAGGTGGATGACCTTCACCACCGCCCCGTCCGGGATGGTGGTGGTGTCGTAGTCCTTCTTTGGCACCAGCGTGTCGCCGATGTGGATGACCAGCATGGGGAAGCGGTAGTTCCGCGCCTTCAGGACATCGCGGACGGTCAGGCCCTCGTGCCAGTCGAGCGGTTCCTCGTTGACGAGAATCATGTCGGTTCCTATCTCCATTCGCGCGGCGAATGGAGCCTGTCAGGAAAGATGCTGTTTGACGACTTCCACCACTTCCGGGAAGGCATCCAGGCCCAGCTCCTTCAGCCGTTCCAGGGTCGGAACGCCGTCCAGGGTCCAGCCCCGGCGGGTGTAGACGCTGTCCATGAGCTGGGAGAACCGGCCGGTGCGCCATTTCCGGTGCAGGGCCATCTTCTCTTCGGTGGTCTTGCCCTTGGGATCGAGGCCCATCTCGGTGACGATCTGCTGGTCATAGCGCTCGGCGCGGGATTCGTACTCTTCCTTCGTCACGGGGCCGAGAGAACGGTAGGGTGCGGCATCGTGCAGGCGCAGGCCCTTGCCCATGCGGATGTTGAACACGCGCTGGAAGTTGTAGACCTTCGCGGACTGCACGATGAGGTCTTCCTTGGTGATCCTGATCCCCGTGGTGGCGGTGAAGAGATCCACGTAGTTCTGCACATGCTCGGGCACCTTGTGGGCCTCGGGCTGCTCGGAGTTGTTGGCGGGCACCACGTCGTTCCAGGGCAGCTTGCAGAAACCGTTCAGGCCGAACCAGGTGCGGAACAGGGGGAAGTAGTAGAGCGCTTCGGCCTTGTCCTCGAAGGTGGGCAGCTGCTTGTTCACCATGTCCATGAAGATCAGCCAGGCCTCGTCATGCTGCGGGCCCTTGTTGGTGAGCGCGTAGCCGCCCTGCTGGGCCAGCGATTCCTTCGACATGTACTGGGAGTACTCGAGGCCCTTGTTCTCCATGCCGATGTCATTGATGAGCTGGGGGTCGCCCCAGCCATTCTTGATGAAGTGTTCCTTCATCTTCTTCACGCCCATGCCGGCGATCTTGCCGAAGCCTTCGCCACGGGCCATCTGGTGCATCATCTCGAGGTCGGCCTCGGCGTTGCCCCAGACCATCTCCAGGCCGCCGGTGCGCTCCTTGTTCAGGATGCCGCGCTGGTAGCACTCCATCACGAAGGCCGTGAGCGTGCCGTAAGTGATGGTGCAGATGCCGTAGGTGTCGCAGTAGAAGTTCAGCTCGAGCAGGTAGTCGGGATCGAACACGCCGCAGTTGGAACCCAGACCCGCCGCGTTTTCGTACTCGGGGCCGTCCACCGTGACCATGTCGCCCTGGTAGGGGCCGGTCTTGAGGACGAGGCCATCAGCACCCTTGGCACAGGCCATGGAGCAGCCGTACCAGCAGCCGTCGACGGTGTGCTGCGTGCAGCGCTGCTGCCAGTAGCTGCTGTCGATCTTGTGGACATCGGGGTGCGAGCCGAACTGGAAGTTGTGGACGGGCAGCAGGTCGTAGGCGTCCATGATCTCGACGATGTGCGCGGTGCCATTGCGGCGCATCATGCACTGGGTGCCGTCGTTCTCGCGGATTTCCTTGTGGTATTTCACGCCGGTCTTGGCGATGGTCTCGGGATCCACGGGATGGTTGAGGTCGCCGGCCACCTTGGGCCCACGCACCACCAGGGCGCGGATGCGCTTGTTCCGGAACACGGTGCCGATGCCGCCCCGGCCCGCCTGCTTGAAGCGGACGCACTTGCGGCGGCGGTCGTAGAACGAGAAGTTCAGCATGCCGATGAGGCTGTGCTCGGCGGCGGCGCCCGTGGACACCACGGAGATGTTGGGCAGGTCCGCCTCGTTCTCGGCGTACATGTGGGTGAGAATTTCCGCCAGGACATGGCTGTCCACGGGGTCCGTGGGAGCTTCCTCGATGCGGATGATGCCCTTCTGGCCATCGATGAACAGGATGATGTCCTTGTCGGACTTGCCCTGCAGCTCCAGCGCGTCGAAGCCCGAGAACTTGAGCAGGGGACCGTAGAAGCCGCCCACGTTGGAATCGATGGGGATGTCCGTCTGGGGCGAGAGGCTCACCACCAGCGACTTGCCGGTGCCCGCGTACTGGGTCATGCCCGACACAGGCCCGGGGCTGATGATGATCTCGTTCTCGGGATCGTTCCACCGGGTGGTGGGCTTCACCGCGTTCCAGAGGTGGTAGAGGCCGAAGCCGCGGCCGCCGATGAAGACGTCCTTCATCTGCTGGGTGACGGGCTTCTCCTTGATCTCAAGGGTGTCCACGTTCACGTACAGCGTGCGGTTGGTGTAGCCCTTGTCCGGCAGGCTGGGCGTGTAGGTGATCTCCTTCAGCACCTTGTGCGCGGCCTTGATGGCCTCGAGCCCGTCGAGGTACTCGGTGCGCTTGGTGTAGTCGATGTTCATCACCTTGCTGGGATCGAAAACGAGCTGGCTCATGGGGTTCCCTTTTCTCAGATGATCCGGACCGGCGGCTCGGGGACGTCCACGATGGAGAGCGCGCCGTGGGGGCAGACCTTCACGCAGACGCCGCAGGACGTGCACTTGTGGGGCGTGATCCAGTCGGAGTTCCGCATGAAGGCGTCCTTCTCGCAGAATCCGATGCACATGTAGCAGCCCACGCAGATCTTCTTGTCGATCATCACGACGCCGAGCTTGTTGCGCTTGAGGGCCTCGGTGGGACAGACCACCACGCAGTCGCCGCACTGGTCGCAGAGGATGGCGTGGCCGCCGCCCTCTTCGTAGGCCTTGATCTGAAGGGCGGCCTGGGCGGGATCGTCCACCTTGAAGACCTTGATGGCGCACTCCAGCTCGCACTCGTGATTGCAGTTGCGCCCTGCATCACACTTCTGGAAATCGATGACCAGCTGTTTCATGGCGCTCGCGTCTCCGGACGGTTCGGGGGGACAAAAACCAACGAGGGATGGCATGGCCATCCCCTTGTCGAGGCTAGTCCTGGGCCGTTATCCGGGCAATGGATACCGGTCACACTTCGGGGCCGAGACCTTCCTTGCGTATGAGGTGCACGGAGGTGGCCTTGAAGGAGGCCACCACGGGGCGGCCCGGCCGAAGCTCCAGTTCCGACAGGGATTGGGCCGTGACGAAGGCCGTGAGGAAGAACCCGCAATCCAGCTCGATCTTGAAGAAGGGACCCCGGGGTATGACCTTGGTCACAGCCCCCGGAAAGGCGTTCCGGGCGCTGCTGGCGTTGTCGGAGTGTAAAGACAGGGCCACGTGCTCGGGGCGGACCCCCACCAGGACGGTCTGGCCGGGCTCGGCCTCCCCCAGGGCCACGACCTCGCCGCTGCCGGTCCCCTTCCGGATCCGCAGGGTGAGCAGGCCTTCCCGGCAGTCGGCCACCTGCCCCTTGAGCAGGGTCTCCATGCCGACGAAGGCGGCGACGAAGGGATCCTCCGGGTGGTTCGTGACCTTCCGGAGCCCTCCCCGCTGGATGATCCGGCCGTCCCTCATGACCGCCAGCCGGTGCGCCAGGCGGGCGGCCTCGCCCTGGTCGTGGGTGGCGATCACGGCGGTGGTGCCAGTCTCGGCCAGCAGGTGGCCCAGGTCCCCGATGAGCTCCTCGCGGGCCTGGGGATCCAGGGCCGCGAAGGGCTCGTCCAGGAAGAGGATCTCCGGATTCAGGACGAAGGCCCGGGCCAGGGCCGTGCGCTGGGCCTCGCCCCCGGAGAGCTGGTGGGCAGGGCGATCCAGCAGGGCGCCCAGGCCCAGCTGTTCGGCCCAGGCCACCACCCGGGGCTTCCACTCAACGGCGGAGAGGCCACGCAGCTTCAGTCCGGAGGCGATGTTCTGGGCCACGGTGGCGTCGAAGAGGAGCGGGTCCTGGAACACCATGGTCGTGCGGCGGCGGAAGGCCTCCCGGTCGCCCTTCCCCTGGAGGGTCGAGCCCTTGAATTGCACCGCCCCGGCCGAGGGGGCCAGGAGGCCCGCCAACGTGAGCATCAGGGTGGTCTTCCCCGCGCCGTTGGGTCCCATGAGGGCCAGTACTTCGCCGGTCCGGAGGTCCAGCTCCGGGATCTCCAGCACTTTCACGGCGCCGCGGTGGACCGTGAGGTCTCGCGCCTCGAGGATGCGTTCCCGGCTCATGACCGCCGCCCGCGCTGCTGGAGGTGGGTGAGCAGGGCGTTCACGGAGAAGGCCAACACCAGCAGGATGAGGCTGAGGGCGATGGCCACGTCGAAGTTGCCCTTGCCGGTCTCCATCACCGTGGCGGTGGTCAGCACCCGCGTCTGGCCCTTGATGTTGCCGCCCACCATGATCGAGGCGCCCACCTCCGAGATCACGCCGCCGAAGCCGGCCATGACCGCGGCCAGGAGCGGAAGCCGCGCCTCCTTGAGCAGCAGCCACACCATCTGCGGGCGGGAGGCGCCCAGGGCCAGGATCTGCAGGCGGAGCCCCGGGGGCAGGTGCTGCAGGGCGGCGAGGCTGATGCCCGCGATGATGGGTGAGGCGATGACGGCCTGAGCCAGGATCATGGCCGAGGGCGTGTAGAGGATGCCGAGCGAGCCCAGCGGGCCGTTGCGCCAGAGCAGCACAGTCACGAAGAGGCCCACCACCACGGGCGGCAGGCCCATGCCGGTGTTCAGCAGTGCGATGACCAGCCGCTTGCCGGGAAACTCGTTCAGGGCCACGGCCACGGCCACCGTCAGGCCGAGGACCAGGCTGATGAGGGTGGCGACCCCGGAGACCTGCAGGGACAGCCAGGTGATCCGGAGGACCTCGGGATCCAGCGTGAGCAGAAGCTCCAGCGCTTTCCGGAGGCCCTCCCAGATCAGGTCCAAAGCCGCTCCTACTCAGCTTCCATGAACGGGAACTTGATGTCCCGGGGAGGCGTGAAGCTCTCCTTGATGGTGCGCGGGGAGGTCCAGCGGATCAGGTTCAGGAAGCTGCCGGCCTTGTCGTTGGTGCCCGAGGCCCGGGCGCCGCCGAAGGGCTGGTGGCCCACCACGGCCCCGGTGCACTTGTCGTTGATGTAGAAGTTGCCCGCGGTGTTGGCCAGGGCCTCCGTGAGCTGGTTGATGACGTAGCGATCCCGGGCGAAGATGGCGCCGGTGAGGGCGTAGGGCGAGGTCCCGTCCAGCACCTTCAGCGTCTCGGCGAGCTGGGCGTCGTCGTAGACGTAGATGGTGACCACCGGGGCGAAGATCTCCTCCTCCATGGTCACGAACTTGGGATCCGTGGTGAGGATGACCGTGGGCTCAATGAAGTAGCCCTTCGACTTGTCGCCCTTGCCGCCGGCGATGATCTTGGCGTCCTTGGCGTTCCGGGCCAGCTCGATGTACTTCATCGTGCTGTCGAAGGCGGCCTCGTCGATGACGGCGTTGAAGAAATTCCGGAAGTCGCGCACGTCGCCCATCTTCACCTCGGCCAGCAGGCCCAGGATGAGCCCCTGCATCTCGGTCCAGCGGGAGGCGGGGATGTAGACGCGGGAACAGGCCGAGCACTTCTGGCCCTGGTACTCGAAGCCGGCGCGGACGATGGCGGCGGCGGTCTCCACCGCATCGGCGGAGGCGTGCATGAAGATGTAGTCCTTGCCGCCGGTCTCACCCACCAGCCGGGGATAGCTTTTGTAGCGGGGCAGGTTGTCGGAGATGGTCTTCCACATGCTGTTGAAGACCCCCGTGGAGCCCGTGAAGTGGAGGCCCGCGAAGTCGCGGTGCTCCAGGGCGATCCTGCCGATCATGGAGCCGCGGCCGGGGATGAAGTTGATGACGCCATCCGGCAGACCCGCTTCCTTGAAGAGCTGCATCAGGTAGTAGTTCGACAGGATGGAGGTGGAGGCCGGCTTCCAGACCACCGTGTTGCCCATGATGGCCGGGGCCGTGGCGAGGTTGGCGCCGATGGCCGTGAAGTTGAAGGGCGTCACCGCCAGGACGAAGCCTTCCAGGGCCCGGTAGTGGACCCGGTTCCACACGTGGGGATCCGAGATGGGCTGCTGCTGGTAGATCTGCTCCATGAACTTCGCGTTGAAGCGGAAGAAGTCCGCCGTTTCGCAGGTGCTGTCGATCTCCGCCTGGTAGGCGCTCTTCGACTGGTTGAGCATGGTGGCGGCGTTGAGGATGTAGCGGTACTTCGAGGAGATGAGGCTGCCCATCTTGTGGAAGATGGCGGCGCGGTCCTCCCAGGGCGTGGCCTCCCAGTCCTTCTTGGCGGCCAGGGCCGCGTCGATGGCCAGGCGCACCTCGGCCTCGCCGGCCTCATGGTAGGTGGCCAGCACGTGCTGGTGGTCGTGGGGGCAGACGGCCTTCTGCGTCTTTCCGGTGCGCACTTCCCGGCCGCCGATGATGAGCGGGATGTCGAGCTGCTGGTTGAACTGCCGGTCCAGCTCGGCCTTCAGGAGGGCGCGCTCTCTGGATCCGGGGGCGTAGGGGAGGATGGGCTCGCTGTGGGAATCGGGCAGGCTGAAGATGGCGTTCGACATGGGTGCTTTCTCCTTCCGGCGTCCTATTCCTGGATGCCGGCATCAGGGAAGAATAGCGGTGAGCCAAAGGTTGCGATTCCGAATTCTTTGATGCGTGCCTGGACATCTTTCGACACCAGGAAGTCAGCAAAGGCGCGGGCTCCGGCCGCATTCACCTTGGGAAACCGCGCGGGATTTACCTCGATGACGTGGTAGACATTCCGGAGGGACGGATCGCCTTCGTGGAGGATGGCGAGCCCCAGTTTTTTCTGCAGGGCTAGGTACGTGCCCCGGTCTGACAATGTGTAAGCCCGCTTCTCGGCGGCGATGGCCAGTGTCTGGCCCATGCCCTGGCCGGTCTGCTGGTACCAGGCCTGGCCTTCGGCGGTGACGCCCGCGGCCTTCCACAGCTTCAGCTCCATGGCATGGGTGCCGGAGTTGTCGCCCCGGGAGAGGAACGTCGCCTTCGCAGCGGCGATCCGCTGGAGACTTTCCAGGGCCGTGCGCTTCGTGATGCCGGCGGGATCGGCGGGGGGCCCTAGCAGCACGAAGTCGTTGTGCATGACGATGCGCCGGTTCACGCCGGATCCATCGGCCACGAGGGTCTTTTCGGCCTCGGGGGAGTGGACCAGCAGCACGTCGGCCTCGCCGCGCTTGCCCATGGCGATGGCCTGGCCCGAACCCACGGCGATGGTCTTCACCACATAGCCTGTCTGCCTTTCGAAGCGGGGGATGAGGTCGTCCAGCAGGCCGGAGTCCTGGGTGCTGGTGGTGGTGGCGAGGATCAGGGTCCTTTCGGCGGGCGGCGCGGCCGCCAGGCAGGCGGAGGAGAGCGCCGTGGCCAGCGCCAGGCCCCATCGCAGGATCGTGGATCGGTTCATGTCAGCCTCCGGTTCGCTAGTTTCGCAGGGATATAACGGTCGGAACAGCCAGGCGTGTGCTTGTTTTGCGGATCGTCACATCAGTCCAGCAGGCGCTTCCGGAATTCCCGGACATCCTCCTCGATGGCCTTGAAGGCCTTGGCCTGGATCCGGCGGAAGCGGGTGAGGGCCTCCTGGCCCAGCTCGGTCACCACCGCGCCGCCGCCCCGCAGGCCACCCTTGGCGGCGGTCACCACGGGGCTGGGGAAGCACTGGTTCATCTCATCCACCAGCATCCAGGCCTTGCGGTAGCTCATGTCCAGCTCCCGCGCCGCCGCGGAGATGGAGCCGGTGCGGCCGATGGCCTCCAGCAGATCGGCCTTGCCCTGCCCGATGGCGATGTTCTCGCCCACCGCGATGCGGATGCGGATGGTGACGGCCGAAGGGGCGGGCTTGGTCATGGCGGATTCCTTGAGTCCGACCATTTCAGCACAGAGCCGGATGCCGGGGCTGGATTCTGCTAGAACAAAGGCATGGATCCCACGGGTGCGGACAGGTCGGCGCGCAGCAACCTCATGGCCCTGCTCTTTCCGGAAGCGCCCCGGCACTTCCCCTGGGCCCGGCCGGCCCAGCTGGTGCTGCGCAGCCTCCACATCGCCGCCATGGCCATGGTGGTGGGGGCCCTCCCCTTCGGCGCCCCCTTCGAGGCGCTGCGGCTTCCCATCCTCCTCACGCTGGCCAGCGGCGTGCTGCTCTTCGCCATCGACCTCGCCCGGGACCTGGCCATCCTCAGCCAGGGCAGCGGCGTGGCCGTGCTGCTGAAGCTGGGCCTCCTGGGCCTGGGCGCCCTGCAGCCCGCGGACCGGCTGCCCTGGTACCTGGCCGCCACCCTGGTGGCCTCCGTGGGCTCCCACATGCCCGGTTCCTGGCGGCATTTCTCCTTCCTCAGCTGGAAGGTGAT
The DNA here is from genome assembly GCF_030219325.1 of Geothrix sp. Taxonomy (NCBI): domain Bacteria; kingdom Pseudomonadati; phylum Acidobacteriota; class Holophagae; order Holophagales; family Holophagaceae; genus Geothrix; species Geothrix sp. Next base: position 575,144 of record NZ_CP126625.1, read on the forward strand.
GAGGTATCCCGACTGATGCCCACGCCCGCCGAAGCCCTCGCACTCATCCTGGATCGGGTCGCGCCCCGGTCCCCCCGGCGCCTGCCGCTGGAAGCCATCCTCGGCATGGCCGCGGCAGAGGACCTGGTCTCCACGGCCACGGTGCCGCCCTTCACGAACTCCGCCATGGACGGCTACGCCGTGCGGGCCATGGATCTGGCGGACGCTTCGCCGGAGCAGCCCGTCCGCCTGCGCGTGCTGGGTGATCTGGCCGCGGGGGGCGTTCCGCTCAGCGCCGTGGGGCCGGGCGAGGCCCTGCGCATCATGACCGGCGCGCCCATGCCCGAGGGCGCCGACTCGGTGGTGCCCGTGGAGGACACGACCCGGGGCGAGGATTGGGTGGAGACCGCCAAGTCCCTGCGGCCGGGCATCCACATCCGTCTGGCGGGTGAGGACCTGCGTGCGGGGCAGCTGCTCGTGAAGGCGGGGCAGGGGCTGCGGCCCGGCGACCTGGGCGTGCTGGCGGCGGCGGGAATCCCCACGGTGTCCGTCCATCCCCGCGTCCGCGTCGCCGTGCTCACCACAGGCGACGAGCTGGTGGACGTTTCGGAGGAGCCAGGCCCCGGCCGCATCCGGGATGCCAACATCCACGCAGTGTGTGCCCAGGTGTCCGCCTGCGGGGCGATTCCCGCCCCTTTTCCGAGGGTGCCGGACGACCGCGCCACGCTGATGGGCGTGCTGCGCCAGGCCCTGGAGGCCGACGTGGTCCTCACCACGGGGGGCATCTCCGTGGGCGACTACGACTTCATGAAGGCCATGCTCGAGGAGCTGGGCGCCGAGCGGATCTTCTGGAAGGTGGCGCAGAAACCCGGCGGCCCGCTGGGCTTCTGGATGCTGGGCAGCAGGCCCATCTTCGGCATCCCCGGCAATCCCGTGGCCGCCATGCTCATGGTCGAGGAGTATGTCCGCCCCGCGCTGCGCAAGCTCATGGGCTTCGCGAAGCTCCACCGCCCCGTGGCCCAGGCCCGCCTGGAGGACGGCTGGACCGGTCGCACGGACCAGCGCACCACCTTCCTGCGCGTCGTGGCGCGGCGGGAGGCGGACGGCCTCCACGCTCGCACCACCGGGCCCCAGGGCTCGGCCATCCTGTCCTCCATGCTCAGCGTCAACGCCCTGGCGGTGATCCCCGAGGGCGTGGCCCGCGTGGAACCGGGCGGCACCGTGCAGCTGCACCTCACGGAAGAGGCCGAGGATCACTGAGCCGGCAGGCTCTCCGGGCTGCGCTGGAAGAGCTCGGCGGGCCACCGCCGCCCGGTCCCCGGGTCCTTCAGGGTGCGCTTGAGCACGAAGTCGAAGAGCAGCGGGTTGTGCTTCCAGACCTCGTTGAGGGCCTTCCGCTCGGCGGCGCTGATCAGCCTCAGCTCCACCAGGCGGCGGGTCCAGATGACGAGGTCTACGCCGGGCAGCGGATAGTCGCTGCCGTTCAGCAGGCGGCCGTCGAAGTCCGGCCGGGCGAGCAGGGTCTGCAGCGGCGCCGGCAGGCGGTTGATCTGGGTGATGGCCGAGAGGTCACCGAAGAGCCGCCCGCGGTAATTTGGATCCTCCATCAGGCGCAGGAAGAGGTCAAAGTTGCGGGCCACCTTGCCGGGATGGTCAAGGTCCGCGTTCTTCCCCAGGCTGGCGCAGTGGGCCACGATCACCGTGACGTCCAGGTCCAGGGGCCGGCGCAGCTTCAGGGGATTGCCCAGGGCCTGGGCATCCTTCACGGCCACGGCCTTCTCCTCGCCGGCATGGGTCAGCAGCACCACGCCGAGCTCCCGCATGCGGCGGTAGAAGGCGTCGAAGCGCGGATCGGCGGGATCGATGGCCTGGGCATTGGGCAGCCACTTGAGCAGGCGGCCCCCCCTGGCGGCGCAGGCCTCCAGCTCCTGGATGGCGTCCTTCCGCGCGGGGTGGATGGACATCACCGGCACGAACAGGTCGGGGGGCTGGGCCGCCGCGGCGAACACATAGGCGTTGGGCACGTGGAACTCGGTGCGGGCCGCATCCGGCGTGCCATCGGCCCGGTAGGCCTGGTCCATGGCCAGCAGGTGGAGCCGCACCGGATGGGGAAGGCACGGGCCCGGGCCGCCAGCACCTCGAGGTAGTCGTGGTCGAAGTGAGCGAGGCCCTTCACGCCCGTGGCCTTGAGGTAGAGGTTCGTTTCGAAGCGCTTGAAGGGATGCCTGGGACTGAGCTTCTCGGGGTTCACGGAGGTGCCGTCACCCTCCTGGCCCAGGCCGATGGCGTGGACATGGACGTCGATCACGGGGCGGGCCGGATCCAGGTCAGCGAAGGCCCGGTCGATGAGGGCCTGCCCGGCGGGGGAATAAGGCTTGGCTTCCCGGGTCCTTCCGGCCCACGCCGAGGGTCCTGAGCCGAAGGCAAGGCACAGGGCGAGCCATAGGCGAACGGAGCGGGAAGGGGCCATCGCTCCGTTCTACCAGAGTCGGCTCCGGTTGCGTCAGGGCGTCACGACCACCTGCACGGTGCGGGTGGCGCTGCCGTAGGGGCCCTGGGCTTCCAGGGTGTAGGTGGTGGTCCTGGTGGGGCGCACGGTCACGCTGGTGCCCGTCACCCAGCCGATCTCCGGGGTGATGAAGGTGCGGGTGGTGTTTGTGGCGGTCCAGGTGAGCTGGCTGCTGGTGCCGTTGGCGATGCTGGCGGGATTTGCGCCGAGGGTGGGGATGGCCGGCGCGGCGCCCGTGGGGACCGTGGTGTACACGGTGCCCATCTGCACCACCTCCAGGTCGGAGCCCTTGATGCCGGAGAGGCTGGCGAGCTGATTGTTGTCCCAGCGGTCGTCCGGCGCACCGCTGATGTACCAGGCACTGCCGTTGTCGGCCAGGATCATGCCGTAGCGCTTGAGGGCGGTGAGGACCACGCGGGCCTGGGCGGGATAGGCGCTGATGTCCACGCCGGCCTTCAGCCGCACCCGCAGGCCCATGGGCGGGGCGCTGGTGCTGGTGTTGCTGGAGGCCCAGTGGGTGGCGGGGAGGACATAGGCGCGCCGGGATACGGGCACCGTAAAGCGCAGGGCGTGGGTGATGGCCCCGGCGGCCACCTCGTCGTAGCGGGCCAGGCCGGGGAAGATGGGCAGCCCCGCCGCATCGGCACTGGTCCAGCCGTGGGGTCGCAGGGTGTTGCTCTTGAGATCCCAGGTGGAGGCCGCATCGGCGGTCCAGCTGCCGTCGCCCTGGAGGAAGGCTCGGTACAGCTCGTAGAGCACACAGGCGTCGCGGTCCATCACCAGCACGTGGCGATCGCCGGTGGACCCGCTGCCGCCTTCGACGGGGGCGGTGGCAGGGATGGGCATGGGTCCGGGGTCGCTCTCATCGGCGTAGCCGGTCGCAGCGATGGTGACGGCCACCTTGGGCTGCGCGCCGGAGGCCACCACGGCGTAGGGGATCCCGATGGGACTGCCGGCGTAGAGGCCCGCGCCGAAATCCGGGTGCAGGCCAGTGCCAGTGCCGATGAAGGCGATGATGGCGGCGCTGTTGGGATCCACCGGATCGCTGGACACGTCGCGGTTCCAGGCGTTGTCGGCCGGGAAGGGGAGGAAGCCCTGGAGGGCGGCGCCGTTGCCCAGGGCGGCGCCATTGCAGGCGCCCGCGGGCGGCTGGACCGACACGGTCACGGGGGCCTGGGCGGACTTGGTGGCATCCGCCGCGCTGACGGCCTTCACGTGGAAACTCCCGGCGGTGCCAGGTGCCGTGTAGAGCCCCGCCGCGCTGATGGTGCCACCGGAGGCCTCCACCACGCTCCAGGTCACGGTCTGGTTCGTGCTGCCGGCCACGATGGCCTGGAAGGCTTGGGTACCGCCGGTCCAGACGCTGGCCCCCGCGGGAGAGATGGTGAGGCTGACGGGCTGGGGCGCCGGTGAGGAAGACCCGCCCCCGCAGGCGAGGGTCAGAACCAGGGCCGTCCCGCTGACCAGGGCCCGTGCACGCATGGTTCCTCCCCAGGATGCTGCCTGAATCCATGAGTGTTGTCGCCTCGCGGGGAAAGTCAACCGCGCGCCGACCGGGTCTGGGACGGCCCATGGCACACTAAGCGGACCCCGAGGTATCCATGAGCTCAGAGCCCACGTTCCGCGAGAAGTACGCCTTCCCCTCCACGTTCTGGAGCGCGAACGTCATCGAGTTGTTCGAGCGGGCAGCCTTCTACGCCATGGCGAGCTTTGTGGTGATCTACCTGGGGCAACTTGGATTCGGTGCCACGTGGCCAGGTGTCATCAATGGGCCCCTGCTCTGGGGCACGCTCTACCTCATGCCCATTTTCTCGGGGACCATGGCCGATCGCATCGGTTTTAAAAAGGCCCTTCTTCTTGCCTTCGGCGTGCTGGCCATCGGGTACTTCCTGATGGGCTCGCCGGTCTGGTTCGGGGGGCATCGGCTTCAGAACGCCATGACGGATCGGGTGACCGTGGGGTGGCAGCTGTGGATCACCGTGATCATGGGCATCCAGCTGATCGGGCTCGGTGGTTCCTTCGTGAAGCCCTGCATTGCGGGCACCGTCCAGAAGACCGCCGGGGCCAGGAAGACGCTCGGGTTCGCCATCTTCTACATGGTCATCAACATCGGGAGCGTGGTGGGGCGGGTGGTGGCCTATTTCGTGCGCAGCCGGCCTGGCTTCGATCTCAGCATCATCTTCGGTGTCAGCATGGCTGCCGCTCTGGTCGCCTTCGTCATGGTGCTGTTCTTCTACAAGGATCCCGACCTGGAAATGGGCGTGACCGAAAAGGCGCCCTCCCGCTCCCTCCGGGACATCTTCATGGGGATCTTCACCGCCCTCGGGAATGGACGCTTCGCCCTCTTCATCGTGGTGGCCAGCGGGTTCTACTTCATCTACAACCAGGTCTACACGCTGTTGCCGCTCTACGTGAAGCGGACTGTGGAACTGAGCCCCAGGATGGACCTCTACACCGCGGCCAACCCGGTCGTGATCGTGGCCTTCCAGCTCCTGATCACGAAGCTCTTCGGCAAGCTCCCACCCATCAAATCGATCGTCATCGGGACGGTGATCATCGGGCTGTCGATGCTCATCAACATCGTGCCGGTGTACCTCTCCGGTGGCGTCGAGGAGGGTACGAGATTCCTCTTCTGGGTGCTTCCGCTGGGATCGGTGTTCATCATCCTGACGGTCGCACTCATCGCCTTCGGCGAATTGTTTGCATCGAGTCGCCTCTACGAGTACATCGGGTCCCTTTCGCCCAAGGGACAGGAGGGCCTGTTTCTCGGGTACGCCCAGCTGCCCATGGGAATTGGGGCCATCGTGGGTGGCCCTGTGGGCACGGTGTTCTTCAACTACTTCATGTGCCGCCACGCGGAGAGACTGCCGAACGGCCTGCTCAAGTTGGATCCGACCTACGCCATGCTCGGCTGGGTCATCCTCGGTTCGTTTGGTCTGCTAAGCGCCCTCAGCATGCTGATCTACAACCGCTGGCTGCAGAGGCAGCCCGCCTAGGGATCACCGCTTCGGCAGGATGGCCGCGAAGGTGGCCTGGAGCTCCCGGAAGCTGAAGGGCTTGGCCAGGATGGTCACGCCCTGGATGGCGCGGGCCAGGTCCAGGGCCCGCTGATCGGCCCGGCCCGTGGACAGCAGGATGGGTACCTCCGGCAGGGCGGCCCGGAGCCGCGGCAGGGTGCGGGCCCCGCCCCAGCCAGGCATGTTCATGTCGAGGATGACCACGTCCGGCCGGAAGCCCTGGTTCACCAGCTCCATGGCCTGCTCGCCGCTGGAGGTGACGGTGGCCTCGTGCCCCATGGCCTCGAGCTGCGCCGCGACCGAGCTCTGGATCAACTCGTCGTCGTCCACCAGCAGGATGCGGCAGGAGGCGCCCGACTGGGTGGCCTCATCCTCCTCCCGGGTGGCCGGTTCCACCTGGGTGGGGACCGACTGGAAGCGCATCTCGACGGTGGTTCCCAGGCCCAGCCGGCTCTGGATGCTCAGGTCGCCGTGGTGGGCCTTCACGGTACTGTAGGCCAGGGACAGTCCCAGGCCGGTTCCCTTCCCCTGGGCCTTGGTCGTGTAGAAGGGTTCGACGGCGTGCTCGAGCGTCTCCGGGGACATGCCGCTGCCCGTATCCGCCACGGTGAGGAGGACCCGGCCGTCCGTCAGATTCCGGGTGCCCAGCGTGAGGTTGCCCCCCTCCGGCATCGCATCCACGGCGTTCACGCAGAGGTTCATGAGGACGAGGCTCAGGGCATCGGGATCACCGAGGATGGTCCCCACCTGGGGGTCGAGATCCAGCCGGATGGCGACGTTCGCGGGGATGGTCCGCTCCAGCAGACGGGCTTCTTCCTGGACGAGGCCGTTGAGGGACACCGAGCGTTCGCCGGTCATGTCCTTCCGGGCGAAATCCAGCAGGCTCTTCACCATGTTCCGGCCCCGCAGGCAGGCCTTCGTGATGGTCTGGAAGGTGCTGTGAAGCCGGGTCCCCTCCGGCTGCAGGTCCAGGTTCGTGGTGGCGAGGCCGAGGATCGCCCCCAGCACATTGTTCATGTCGTGGGCCAGGCCGCCCGCCAGGTTGCCCAGGCTTTCCATTTTTTGGGCAAGACGGAGGGCCTCCTGGGTCTGGATCTCGTCGGTGATGTCGCGGAAGACGGCGAGGCTGCCCGTGACCTGGCCCGCCGCGTCCCGGCGGGGGGTGGCGGTCAGCTGCAGGGTGCGTCGCGTGCCGTCGGCCCTGCGGATGTGGGTCTGGTAGGAGTCGGTCTGCCCATCCACGCGGCGCGTCGTCTGGGCCCTCGCCTGGTGCCAGTCGACGTCGTCCATGAAGGTACGGAGGTTCTGGCCGATCAGCGGATTGGACCCCACCCCGAAAATGCGGGCCGCCTCCGGGTTGGCCATGATGATCGTCTCGTGGAGGTCCGTGGCGGCCACGCCCTCCCCGAGGATCTCGATCAGCTCCCGGTGGTGCGCCTCGCTCTCCCGCAGGGAGCTCTCCGCTTCCGCCTTCTCGGTGAGGTCCCGGATGAAGCCGATGATCATGTCCCGGCTCGGGATGTGGGTGGTGGACACCTCCACGGGGAAGGAGGAGCCATCCTTCCGCTTGTGCCGGGACTGGAAGCGGTCCATGCCCTCGGCCTTCATCTTCTCGGTGTGCTGGTCGGTCTCGGTGCGGGTCTCATTGGCCTCCAGGGCGGAAACGTGCAGGGTCCGCAGTTCCTCGATGGAATAGCCGGTCATCCGTGCATAGGCCTCGTTGGCATCGAGGAGATCGCCGCGGCCGTTCACCAGGACGAAGCCGTCCAGGTTCGTCCGGAGCAGAGCCCGGTACTCCTCGGCCTGGGCGACGACCTTCTCCTCCTGGGACTCGAAGTGGAGGGCGTTGCGCAGGATCAGGGCGAACACCGGTGACAGCACGTCCAGCATGTGGATGACGTCGTCCGTGCGCTGGAGGTCCAGGTGGTCGAGGGCGATGAGGGTGCCCACCCGCAGGCCGCCCACGCGGAGCGGCGTCAGGCTGAGGGACTTGATCTCCAGGCTGCCCAGGGCCTCGCCGATGGCCTTCGGCACCAGGGGCTGGAAGTAGATGGTTGCGTTCTTCGGGTCGGGATCGGCCTTGATGACCTGGCCCAGCCCCGCGAGCAGGTTCCCGTTCCTCGCCCGCTCGGGCTCGAGCGCCACGATCCGGATGGGATTGCGCTGGAGGTCGGACCCGTGCTGGAGCATTGCCACGGCCCGGACGCCGAGCACCTCCCGGAGCTTGCGCGTCAGGAACCGGCCCATTTCGGCGGGGCTCTCCGAGAACCGCAGGATCTCGGCGAGCAGGTCCACGATCATGAACTGGACGGCAGCGGCGTCGGTCCTCTGGTTGCGCTCAGTCATGGTGGCCTGCGGTCTGGATGGCCTGTCTCAGGTTGGCGAGCAGGGGATCGAGGGAGACGGGGAGGATTTCCACGGGGAGGCCCAGGAATTCGCTGGCCCCGGCGAGCTCTTCATGGGGCACGGGCAGGATGCCAGTATCAAGGTAGATCAGCCGCGTGTGCAGTTCCTGCATGAAGGTCTTCGCGCAGGGGCCCAGGAGGCCCAGCTGCCCCACGAAGACCTGCCGCCAGGAGCGGGCCCATTCCGGCATGAGGAAGAAGGCGCCCTCCCGGCGGAGCTTCCGGTAGGTCTCGCGGCCGAGGACGATTTCGCAGCAGTTGATCCCCTGGGTCCGGGTGGTCCCGGGCTCCGCTTCGAAGTCCTCCATGTGCCCGCAGCAGTCGCCGTAGGCGATGACCACATCCCGGTCCGGGTCCTGCCTGCGGGCCGCCTCGAGAGCCTCCTGGAGCCGCACCTCGAGTTTCGCCGGGACCATGTGCAGCATTGAATTCAGGTACTCCACGGGCAGGTCGAGCCTGCCCGAGGCCTGCAGGGCCTCGAGCTCCTTCCGGAAGATCGAACAGGCGATGCACCGCACGCGACGGGGATCCTGGTTCATGCGGGGACCCGCCCGGCCCGGCACACGGCGTCGGTGAGCGCCTCGATGCACTCCGGAGGGGTGTCCAGGGGGATGTCGGCGCAGCAGGTCGCCAGGGCGAATTGCTGATCCGGGCCACGCTGCGCCAGGGCCCGGTCGCACAGGACCCCGACCTCGTCCGGGCGAAGTCCCGCCAGGTCGGGGCCGCTGAGGTTCCCCAGCAGGAGCGGGCCTGCGCCCAGCACCCTCCGGGCCTCGCCAAGGTCTTCGCCGGCATCGAGGACATAGCCCACGACGTTCGGGTGGCCCATGAAATCGCCGAGGTGGGGGAGCAGGGGGCAGCCTCCGTGGTGCAGGATGACGGGGCCGGGGATCTCGGCCAGGGCCTCTCTGAGCGCGGGTCGGCCCAGGGTTTCCACCACCCGTTCGGGGACGATGAAGCGGTTGGTCAGGTTGGCGGTCAGGGCCAGCGCAGTGGCGCCGTCGCCCAGCATGGCCTTGCCGAGGGCGGCGAAGAAGGGCGTCAGGCGGTCGAGGAGGGCCCGGGCGACCTCCGGCTGGAACAGGAGGGCATCCAGCCAGGCCTCGAGGCCGATGATGAGCGGCGGCAGGTCGAGGGGACTGACCAGGAGCCCGATGACGGGGACCCGGCCCGCGTACCTCCCGGCGAGCAGGCGGATGCTCTCCCGCAGGTAGAGGATGCCCGGGTGGCTGTCCACGTCGGGCAGCGGCAGCCTGAGCGCCGCCTCGGCGGATTCCGCCGCGAAGGCGGCCACATTGGGCGGCTGGCGGAGACTGGAGGTCACCCGGCTGCCGAAGGCCTCGCCGAGGCCGGCCAGGACGAAGGGGCTGATGAGGAAGTCGGGGCTGAAGGTCTCGAGGATGGCGACCTGGCCCTCGACGTAGACCGCGGGATCCCGGTAGTGATCCTTGAGGGAGGCGCCCGTGAGCTTCGCTCCGTAGAGCCCGGCGTTGAGGAGCAGGAGGGGCCGGTCGGCCGGCTGGTCCTGGAGGGCGGCCATCAACCGCTCGAGGCTGTTCATGGCAGGGCACGCAGGGGGGTGGGGTCCAGGTTCAGGGAGCGCTGCCAGAGCCGCTCGAACAGGGCCGAGGCCTCCAGGGCGCTGGTGGCGGTGCCATCCCCGCCCAGGTCCGACACCAGCTCGGGTCGCAGCTTGAAGACGGCGCCCCCCACGGCGAGCTGGACCTTGCCGGTCAGTCCGCGCCGGTCGATCTCCGCCCGGATCCGGGCCACGTTCTTGGCGGTGGTGTACATCATGGCCGAGGCGCCGATCACCCGCGCCCCGGTCTCTTCGGCCTGATCCACGAACTGGGCCGGCGGGACATCCACGCCCAGGTCGCGCACGTCCCAGCCGGCGGTCCGGAGGAAGGCCACGACCATGTTCCGGCCGAGAGGATGGAAATCATCCTCGACGTTGCCCAGGAGCACCGGCCCCTTGGAGGGGAGGATCGGGCCGCCATCGGGGCTGGATTCACGCAGCAGCCTGGACAGGACATCTTCCGCGACCTTCGAGGCCACGTAGCCGGTGGCGAGGGAGACGCCGCCATGGCCCTGGGACCAGAGCGTCCCGAAGGACTCCAGGGTGGGGGACAGCAGCTCCGGGACCACCTGGCTGAAGGAACGGCCGACGGCCCAGGCGTCGACCACGGCCGCCGCGCCGGCACGGTCGGCCCGCTCGATGGCGTCGAGCAGTTCCTGGCAGTAGTTCCGATCCATGATGCCTCCACCCCGAGGGCGGGAACCCGCGCGCAGGCCTCAGCGACCTGACTGGAATATGACCCGGTTGACCCACTGGATGTATCGGTAAGAAATGGTCATGGGGAAAATTTGGGGCCGGGGGTGGGCGGCGCAGGCAGTCCATCTCCCTGCAACCGGGTCTATTCCCTGCCGTTCCGCGAATTGACGATGCCTGTGCTCACAGATTCCCGCGATAATGGGGAACTCCTCCGAGGTTGTGATGTCCAAGAAGGAAACGCCGCTGTTCCCCCTCCGCAAGGGCCTGCACACGCGGCAGGCGCACGTGGACCTGCCCGCGGGCACCTTCGAGGAGGAGCACGCCCGGCAGGGCTTCTTCGGCCGCACCACGCACCTCTACCGCCTGCATCCGGTGACGGACTGGACCCGCATCGAGGGGCCCCTGCGGCCCCACAGCTACGACCTGAACGGCCTGCAGCCCTCTGGGGATGAGGCCATCCGGGCCTCGATGTTCGGTTCCACCGAGGCGGCTTTCGCCCCCATCTGCCTGCTGCACAACCACGATGTCGCCCTGCACTGGGTGGCGCCCGCCGCCATGGACTTCTTCTACCGCAATGCGGATGGCGACGATGTCTACTACATTCATGCGGGCAGCGGAAAGCTGGAGACTTCCTTCGGCGCACTGGTCTACGCCACCGGGGACTACCTGGTGATCCCCCGGGGCACCACCTACCGCTTCCTGCCCGACTCGGCTGACCAGCGCTACCTGCTCATCGAGAGCTTCAGCGAGGTCACCATCCCCGATCGCAACCAGCTGGGCCCCAACGCCATCTTCGACCCTGCCATGGTGGACACGCCGGAGCTGGAGCCCTACGACGCGACGCCGAGGGAATGGGCCGTCCACATCAAGCGCGAGAACGAGATCACCAAGGTTTTCTACCCCTTCAATCCGCTGGACGTGGTGGGCTGGAAGGGCGACCTCACCGTGTGGCGCATCAACGTGAAGGACATCCGGCCCGTCCTCAGCGCCCGCTACCACCTGCCGCCCAGCGCGCACTCCACCTTCATCGCGAACAACTTCGTCATCTGCTCCTTCCTGCCGCGGCCCTTCGAGGAGGAGGAGGGCGCCATGCGCGTGCCCTTCTACCACTCCAACATCGACTACGACGAGGTGCTGTTCTACTCCGCGGGCCACTTCTTCAGCCGAGATGGCATCGGCGCGGGCATGGTGACCTGGCATCCCCAGGGCATCCACCACGGGCCGCACCCCAAGGCCATCCCCCTCAGCAAGACCAAGGAGCGTACCGACGAGGTGGCCGTCATGGTGGATACCTTCCGTCCCCTGAAGGCCACGCCTGCCGCAGGGCTGGTGGAGAACGTCAACTACTGGGCGAGCTGGAAGTAGGACGAGGTGCTGGCGGAAGCCTAGCCCGCGCCCAGGAACCGCTCCACGATCCGCCTCAGGGGCATGTACAGGAACCGGAAGGGGCCGTGGTGTTGCCGGCGGTCCAGCAGGTTTCGCGCTCGCATGGGGCACCCAATTGGAGGATTGATGAGAATTTCCATCATCTGCTTTGGCGACGCAAGTGAATAAGTAGGAAACCGGCAAAAATCGTAAATCGAAGATCTATCGATCATCTAAGCCCTCCTTCCATCCCGCCAGTCCGAGGCGGTTTGCTAGGCTGGATCGGGAGACGCGGCATGGAACCACGAACGGCGATGATGGCGATGCTCATGGGCCCGGAGTGGGTGAAGGGGCTGCTGGGCTGGATGGGGCGCAGCGGCTGGTCGCGCCTGGGCCACCTGCTCCTGGTGGCGGTCGCCTGCGTCGGGCTCCTCCTGGCCGTGAAGCTGGTCACCCGCGCCGTGCGCCGGGCCGTGGACGATGGGAACGACGACGTGACCTCGGACTCCGAGCGGCGGGCCGAGACCCTGGGTTCCGTGCTCACCAATGCGGCCCGCGTGTTGGTGGTGGCCTTCTTCCTGCTGATGACGCTGCAGGAATTCGGCGTGAACATCGGCCCCCTGGTGGCCGGTGCGGGCGTGGCGGGCGTGGCCCTGGGTTTCGGCGCCCAGAGCCTGGTGAAGGACGTCATCAGCGGGTTCTTCCTGCTCATGGAGAACCAGTTCGGCGTGGGCGACATCATCAGCGTGGACGACAAGCACACGGGCACCGTGGAGCGCATGACCCTGCGCATCACCCAGCTGCGGGATGCGGAAGGCCGCGCCCACTTCGTGCCGAACGGCTCCATCATCCGCGTGGTGGTGCTCTCCAAGGATTTCGCCCGCGCCCTGGTGGACGTGGAGGTGGACTACGGCACCGATCCCGACCGGGCCTTCGAGGTGCTCCGGCAGGCCGGCGCGAAGCTGCATGCGGACTGGCCCGACCAGGTCATGGAACCCCTCGAGGTCAAAGGCATCGAGACCCTCAGCCCCAGCGGCTTCATCATCCGCACTTTCACCAAGACCGCGCCCGGGGCCCAGTGGGAAGTCGCGCGGGAGCTGCGCCGGCGGATCCTGCTGGCCTTCCGCGCGGCCGGCATCGAGATTCCCTACCCGCAGCGGGTGGTCCATCACCGGGGCGCCACCCCCGGGACCGGGGCGGAATCGGACGACTGAGCGGACCTGTGGGAACCAGCCGCCCGCGGACGGGGGTCAGCGTACCAGCCAGGCCCGCGCGATCCTGCCGTCCTTGACTTCGTAGATCACGACCGCCGTGAGCGGAGGACGCTCCGCCCCGCCCGGTACGAGGAGCACGCCGGTGATGCGCTCCTGATCGAGCACGAAGGGGGTCTGAAGGACGCGGTGGAGGACCTCTGCATGGAGCGTCGGATTGGCCTGGAACCGGGCCGCATAGAAGGCGCGGATGGCCGCCGTGCCCTTGGCCAGGAGGGCACCGGTGGCGAGTTCGACGATCTCGGCATCGGCGGCATAGGTGGCGGCGAAGGCCTCCGCATCGTGGCGGTTGTAGGCGTCGAGCTGGGCCTGGATGACGGGCTGAGGGGCCAGGTCCGTCACCGGCGTCAGGATGGGAGGAGGGAGGGGTGGCAGCATGGACGGGTCCTCAGCGGATGCCCACGTGGCCGCGCACCGATTCGATGAGCCGGGCGGAGTCGTAGCCCAGGCCATCCTTGAAGACCGTCACCACGTTCTCGACGTCAGCGATGTTCCGGGAGGGGTCGCCCTTCACCACCACCAGGTCCGCCTGCTTGCCGGGGGCCAGGGTGCCGATGCGGTCGAGGCGGCCCAGGAAGGCGGCGCCGTTGGCGCTGTAGATGCGGATGGCCTCCACGGGGGTGAAGCCCGCTTCGACCAGCAGCTCCAGTTCCCGCTGATCGCCGAAGCCCGGCAGCACGCCACCCGCGCCCGTGGGGTCGGGACCGGCCAGCAGCAGGCCACCGGCCTTGACGAAGGCCAGCTCGAAGGCCATCTCCTTCTTGAGGAGCTGCTCGGCCATGCCGTTGGCGACCACCTTCACCCGGCCCCGGGCCGCGAGGTAGCTGGCCTTGGACTCGGCGGACATGGCCGCGAGCATGCGCGCCTGCAGGGGCGGGCGCCCGGGGACGCCCAGCTCGAACACCGGCAGGGTGGAGGTGACGGCCACCCGCTTCGCCACCAGGTCCCGGATCAGTTTCTGCACCTCGGGTCCGCCCACGTCCACCTTCAGCCAGGAGCCCCAGGAGGCCGACACCGGCGGGCCCACGTCCGGCTTCTTGTCCGGCGCGAACTCCGTGTCCGTGTACACGGGGCCGTGCTCGAAGTCATCGATGCCCAGGGCCATGGCCTCGGGCCAGGTCACGGAGCCCAGGTGCCCGGTCACCTTGAGCCCCCGGGCGTGGGCGGCCTGGATGGCCGCGCCGAGGTCGGCCCGGCGGATGTTCATGTAGGCCTTGAAGGAGGTGACGCCCGCATCGGCCCAGAAGTCCACGAAGCGCCGGGCCTCCTCGGGGCTCTGCAGGGCGTGCATCTGGGGCGTCATGGGCTCCAGGCCCTCGAGGTAGGGGCCCGTCACGTCCATCTTCGGACCGGGCATGAGGCCCGCGTCGATCTGCCGCTTGATGTTGAGGTCCGTGTAGGGCTCCAGGCTGCCGGTGGTGCGGATGGTGGTGATGCCGCAGGCCAGGTAGAGGCGCGGGGCCGAGTAGGCGATCTCGGCGAAGAGCCGCCCGGGCGGCACCGCCGCGCCTTTCTCATCGCTGTGGATCGAGTGGGTGTAGAAGAGGTGGTTGTGCATGCCCACCAGGCCCGGCAGTACGGTGTGGCCGGTGAGGTCGATCACCTGGGCGTCCTTGGGGGGCGTCAGGGCGGCGGCGGGCCCCATGGCTTCGATGCAGCCTCCGCGGAGGATCAGCACCTGGTCCTCGCGGGCGGGCGCCCCTGTGCCATCCACCACCCGGGCATGCACCAGGGCCACCACCGGCGCGTCGACCTTGAGGAACTGACGGACTTCGGTGGAGGGCGCGGCCACCGTCTGGGCGCCCAGCCGGACTGCCAGGACCACGGCCAGGACAGTGATGCGTCTGCAGGGGGACATGCAACCTCCCGTGATCGTGAGTGCCAAGCTACCAGGGAATCCGGCAGGGGGCCGGCAAGGACCTGCCCATCAGACCTGCAGCCGCAGGCCCGCCAGGCGCCAGGCTTCGGCCAGGTCGCCGGTGGCGAGGGCCTGGTGGATGGCATGGTCGAGGCCCGCGGGGGCGATGGGATCGCCGGGCTTCCGCCTTGCCGCCGAAAGATCTGGCAGGACCGGGCTGTTCGCCAGCTGCCCCAGGTCGTTGCCGGTGAGGACGCGGCTCGCCTTCAGGGGGGCGGGCAGGGCATCGTAGCCGATGGGTCGGCTGGCCGGCTTGGGCACTTCGAACACCGCGGCGCCGCTGGCCCGGGTGTAGAAGGCACCGCCGTTTCGGCCCACCAGGTCGAGGGCATCGGGATGGAGGATGCCATCCACGAAGCAGTCCTCGCGCACGTGGAAGGCCAGCACCTCGCCGATGAGCATCAAGCCCGAGCCCGGACCTGCGCCCAGTTCCACGACCTGCTTCAGCCGGCACTCCATCTGGAAAGGGCTTTCGCCCACCAGCGCGGGTTCCACGAAGCGCGCGGGGACCGGCGTCAGCCCGCACTTGGGGAACTCGTCCACGCCATCGGGCCACTCGGCGCTGGCCACGTTCATCGGGTGCAGCATGGCGTGGCTCACGGCGGCGATGACGAACTCCCCCGTGGCCACGGCGTTCAGGTAGGTGTGCTTCACCGTGCCATCGCGGCCGCGGCGGTTGGGCGCGAAGGCCACCGTGGGCGGGTTCGAGCCGAAGGCGTTGAAGAAGCTGAAGGGGGAGAGGTTCCGCACGCCCTTGGCGCTGATGGTGCTGGCCAGCGCGATGGGGCGCGGCGCCACGCCGCCGCAGAGCAGGGCGTTGGTTTCGATGGGACTGAGGTCCCCGGGGAGGATGGTGCGGTGGCTCACGGCTTTCCGAAGGACACGGTCTTGCGGCCCGCGTCCGTCTCCTTCAGGAAGCGGATGAGACCCCGGTTGTAGGTGGCCTGGTCGTCCCACATGGCCATGTGGCTGCCTCCGGGGCAGAGCAGGAAGCTGCCGTGCTGCACCTGGCCTGCGACCCACTTCATGTGGGCGGGATCCATGGTGTCGTGGGTGCCGCCGATGACCAGGGTGGGCATGGCGAGCTTCGGCAGGTCTGCCTTGCGGTCCCATTTCTCCAGGCGGCCCGAGGCGCCGAACTCGCTGGGCCCCTGCATGAGCACGTAGATCTCCTTGTTGGCCCGGGCGGCGGCGCGGTTGAAGGCATCGGGCCACTCCGGCAGGCGGCAGAGGTGCTTGGCGTAGAAGTGCGGGATGAGCAGCTCCATGTAGCGGGGGCTTTCATACTGGCCCTGGGCCTCCAGCTCCTTCACCTCCTTCACCACGGCTGGATCCATGCCCTTGGCCAGCACGTCCTCCGCATAGCGGTTGTAGTCGGGGATGCTCATCATCATGTTCGAGATGACCAGGCCCTTGAGGTTCACGCCGTACTTCAGCGCGTATTCCACGGCGAGGATGCCGCCCCAGGAGTGGCCCAGCAGGTAGAAGTCGTCCTTGTTCAGGCCCAGGGCCAGGCGCACCTGCTCGACCTCTTCCACGAAGCGCTCCGTGGTCCAGAGGTCCTTGTCCTTGGGCTGGTCCGAGAAGGCGCTGCCCAGCTGGTCGTAGTAGATGAACTCGATGCCCTCGGCGGGCAGATAGCCCTCCAGCGATTCGAAGTATTCATGCGTGAAGCCCGGGCCGCCATGGAGCAGCAGCAGCTTGATGCGCGGGTTGTGGCCGAAGCGCTTGGTCCACACCTTGAACTCGCCCTTGGGCGTCTTGATGGGAATGAGCTTCACGCCGCCCTCGCGGACCTTCGAGGCGTCCGCAAAGTAGGACTTGAGCGTCGGTGCGGCCTTCTGCGCGGCGGCCGGGATGGCGCCGAAGAGCGACGCGAGGACGAAACACAGGACTCGGCGCATGGATACCTCGGGATGGGAAGGCAGTCTTACCGGGAAGGTGCCGCTGCGGCAAGGGGCGCCGTGCGCACCACCACGCCGCCCTTCACGACGGTCTGGAGGCGCTGCAGCGCCGTGATGTCCTTCAGCGGGTTTTCCGGCAGCGCCACGAGGTCGGCGTGGGCGCCAGCCCCCAGGTGGCCCAGCTCCTTCACGCCCAGCAGGTCGGCGGCCACGACCGTGGCGGACTGGATGGCCTGCAGGGGCGTCATGCCGCGTTCCACCATGAGGGCCAGCTCCCGGGCGGGATTCTCGGTCCAGGGGAAGGCGCCGATGTCGCTGCCGAGGGCGATCTTCACGCCTTTGGCCAAGCCTTTCCGGAAGGCCGCGGCGAGGATCTCCGGATATTTCTTCCCGAGCGGGCCGCGCCCTTCGGCGACCCAGATCCCGGCGTAGATCGTGGGGCACCAGAACGTGCCCTGCTTCACGGCGCGGTCGAGCAGCTCCTCGGTGAAGCCATCGGCGTGTTCCAGGGTGTCGAAGCCCGCGGTGAGGGCCGCGTCGATGCCGTCCCAGCCCTTCACGTGGGCCGAGGTGCGCTTGCCCAGCCGATGCGCTTCGTCCACGAAGGCCTTCAGCTCCTCGGGCCGATAGTTGGTGAGGGAGCGCAGGCGGCCATCGGCACCCTGGGTGATGGCGCGATCCACGTAGACCTTCACCCAGTCGGCGCCGCGCCGGACCTCGTCCCGCACGGCCACGCGGATGGCCTCCACGCCATCGACCACGCGCACGCCCGAGGGCAGGTCCAGCTCCCAGGCGTAGTTCTGCAGCGGGTAGGTGCCCGTGGCGGAGAAGGCCTTCCCCGCCACGAACAGCCGGGGACCGGGTACCACGCCGGCCTCGATGGCCCGCTTGAGGTCCACATCGGCGTAGCCCGCGCCTTCGCTGCCCAGGTCGCGCATGGCGGTGAAACCCCACATCAGGGCCGCTCGCGCGGAGGCCGCCGCGCGCAGGGTCCGGTAGGGCACGCTCTCCTTGAGGATCTGATCGGCGTAGTCCTGGCTGAAGCGGTTGCCCTGCAGCAGCACGTGGGTGTGGGCCTCGATGAGGCCCGGCAGCACGAACTGGTCCGAGAGATCCAGGATCGTCGTCCCCTTCGGCGCACTGGCCGAGACCTGGCCCCAGGGTCCGCTGGCGGTGATGCGGCCCTCCTGCACCAGCAGGCCCTGATCGGTGAGGAGCTGGCCGGTCCGGACATCCAGCAGGCGGCCCGCGCGGACCAGCGAGGGCGACTGGGCGGCCAAGGCGACGCCCACGAGGAGGCCAAGCAGGTGACGAAGGGCGGGGATCCGGTTCATGCGGCCATGATGGTCCCGGAACGGGTCCGCAGGCAATGATCCTTGTGGGGCGGGGTCAGTCCCCGGCTTCCCCCGCGGGCGTGCCTGCATAGAGGTCGGGCAGCACGCCACCCACCAGGTGCGGCGGCATGCCCTCCAACCGCTCGGGGGCATGGACGATGGTGTTCACCAGGCGGCCCAGCCCCTCGATGTCCATGACCACTTCGTCCCCGGCCTTGAGCCAGAGGTTGTCCGTGACCTTCGAGCCGTTCAGCTCCAGCAGGCAGCCCGTCCCCACGGTGCCGCTGCCGATGACTTCGCCGGCCTGCATCTGGATGCCGTAGCTGGTGCGCTGGAGGATCTGGGCGAAGGTCCAGTTCATGCTGTCGGCATTCCCATTCGACAGTCGGTGTCCATTCACGTCGCAGGTCATGGCGGCGTGGAGGATCTCGCCCTTTGGCGTCCGCTCCAGCTTCAGCTCGTCCTTGGTGACCAGCCACGGACCCAGGCTGGTGGCGAAGTCCTTGCCCTTGCAGGGGCCCAGGGACAGCTTCATCTCCTCCATCTGGAGCATGCGGGCGCTCCAGTCGTTCATCACCATGTAGCCGAAGATGGCGGCGTCGGCCTCCTCCAGGGTGGCGTTCTTCAAGGGCCGCCCGGTGACGATGGCGACCTCCAGCTCGAAGTCGAGGCGCGTGAGGTGGTGGTCCTGCACCAGCACTTCGCCGGGCCCAGTGACGGCCAGGTGATTGGTGAAGTAGGTGACGGGGAAGAGGTCGAACTCGGGGATCATCTCCAGCCCGCGGTTGCGCCGCGCCGTGGCCACGTGCTGGCGGAAGGCGTAGCCATCGCGCATGGAGACGGGGCGGGGGATGGGTGCCAGCAGGTGGATCCTGGCGGGGTCGACCAGGGCCGTCGCAGGGGGGGCGGACGCCAGGGCCCGGACGTGGGGCATCAGCTCGTCCTGCCGCCGGATGAGGGTGAGCATGTCCACGGCCAGGCGGGGCTCGGCGGCGGCGAAATCGAGGATGCGGCCATCCGCCACCACGGCACCGATCTTCTCCGTGCCAGCCTGCAGAAAGGTCACCAGCTTCATCGCGTGCTCCAGGGCAAAAACCCAGTGTAAGCCTGGAAAAAACATGACTCAGGCATCGTGATTCATGGGCCGGAAACCCGTGCTTTCACCCCCGGGGTACACTTGCCGATGCGCACCCGCTCCCTCCTCATCAGCCTCCTTCTTCCCCTGGCCGCCATGACCCAATCCGCCACGGAACCCGCACGGATGAAGCCCTCCCACGTGGCGCACCTGCGATTGGGGCAGATGCAGGTCTGGGTTCTCCAGGACGGGCGGCTTTCCCTGGAGGCCTCCCTGCTCAAGGACATCGGTCCCGCCGAGGCGCGCCGGATGCTGGGCGGGCAGGAGGCTGCGGTGACGCCCGTGAACGCCTTCCTGGTGCGGCTGTCCGGGAAGACCGTGCTCGTGGACACGGGCATGGGAAAGGACCCTGACGAGGACTCGGGCCACCTGGCGGAGCAGCTGGAGGCCGCAGGCGTGCAGCCCGGCGAGATCGATCTGATCCTCATCACGCACTACCACTTCGACCACATCGGGGGCCTGCTGAAGACCGATGGGACGCGGGCCTTCCCCCACGCGCAGCTGTGCGTGCCCCGGAGCGAACACGACTTCTGGCTCCAGGAACCCTCCAGGCTGCCCGAGCGGCTGCGGGGCCGGATCCCGAAACTCAAGGCCCTCTTTGCCGTCTACGAAGGGGCCCGCGCTCTCCGCGCCTTCGAGGACGGCGTGGAACTGGCGCCGGGCCTCCGCGCCATGGCGGCCCACGGCCACGCGGGCGGCCACACGGCCTACGCCTTCACGTCTGAAGGACACGAACTCTGGTGCATCGGCGACCTCATCCACTTCGGCGCGGTGCAGTTCGAAAGGCCGGAGGTGGGAATCTCCTACGACCTGGAGGGCCGCAAGGCCGTGGAAACCCGTCGGAGCTTCTTCCAGCGGGCCGCGCACTCCAAGGTGGTGCTGGCGGGCGCCCACCTGCCGCGGCTGGTGGGGATCGAAGCGAAGGGCGCCGGATACGTGGCCGTGCCTGTTCTCCAGTAAAGGGTCTGGACCTCAGCGGGACAGCAGGTCCGCCAGGGTTTCCGCGGCTTCCCGGATCCTCGCAGGCGGCGTGTTCAGCGGCGGCATCAGGTACAGGCAGTCGCCGATGGGCCGCACCAGCAGGCCGTGGTCGAGGGCTTGGCGGTGCAGGCGCCAGCCGAAGCGGGCCTCGGGATCGTGGGGCTTGCCCGTGGCGGGATCCACCAGACGGCAGGCCCCGATGGTGCCCAGCACCCGCGCCTGCCGCACGGCTGGATGGGTGGACAGGGTCGTGAAGGCATCCGTCATCGCGGTGTGAAGGGTCGCGGCGCTGGCCATCACCGGCTCGTCGTCGAAGAGCGCCAGGCTGGCGCAGGCCACGGCGCAGGCCGTGGGATTGGCGGTGTAGCTGTGGCCGTGGAGGAAAGCGCGGCCCGAGGCGGGCTCGCCCCAGAACTGCCCGTAGAGGGCCTCCGTGGCCCAGGTCATGGAGAGCGGCAGCGTGCCACCCGTGAGGCCCTTGGAGAGGCAGAGGAGATCCGGCGCGACGGTTGCCTGTTCGCAGGCCAGGAAGGTGCCGGTGCGGCCGAAGCCCGTGGCCACCTCGTCGAGGATGAGGTAGACGCCATGGGCATCGCACTGGGCGCGCAGCTCCTGCAGCAGCTCTGGCGGCCACATGCGCATGCCCCCGGCGCACTGGATGAGCGGCTCCGCGATGAAGGCGGCGAGACGTCCGCCATGCAAATGGAAGAAGGCCTGGATTTCTTCCCGTGCGGCGTCCAGCCGCGCGGGCCAGCCCGCGAGATCGGGGTGGATGTCCCGCCGGGGATCCTCCGGCACCTCCAGCCGGTCGCAAGCCAGCAGCAGCGGGCTGAACAGCCCCGTCATAAAGTTCTCCAGCTCGCCCACGCCCACGGCGCCCAGGGTGTCGCCGTGGTAGCCGCCGCGCAGGGCGCCGAAGCGGGCGCGGCCCTGCTCGCCCCGCTGCAGCTGGGCCTGGAAGGCCATCTTCAGGGCCACCTCCACGGCAGTGCTGCCGTCGTCTGAGAAAAAGGCCCGGGTGAGGTTCGCGGGCAGCTTGGGGCGCAGCCGGGCCACCAGCTCCAGGGCGGGCTTGTGGGTGAAGCCCGCGAACATCGCGTGGTCGAGCTTCGCGGCCTGGCGCTCCAGCGCGCTCACCAGCCGGGGATGGCCGTGCCCATGCAGGCAGGTCCACCAGCTGGAGATGCCGTCCAGCACGCGCTCGCCGTTGGCCAGCAGGAGGTCGCAGCCCTCGCCGCCGACGACGGGAATAGGCGGATCTGCCTCGTGGACCTTCATCTGCGTGAAGGGATGCCAGACATGGGCGCGGTCCAGGATCAGGCGGTCGGACCAGTCGGGGGGCAGGGGCGTGGGCATGCCCTCAGTCTAGGACGTGGACCGGCACCGGCAGGAACCCCCGCAGCGCCGCGGCGTTTGCTTCCGCCACCTCGGGCGCCGTTCCATCGGCGCCGGGATTGAGCAGCACCGCCTCGATGCGCCAGCCCCGCAGCATGAGGGCCTCGGCCGAGAGCAGGGTGTGGTTGAGGGTGCCAAGGCCGCCCAGGGCCACCAGCAGGCAGGGGGTCTTCTGGTCCGTGGCCCAGGCCAGGAAGTGGGTGGATGGGGCCAGGGGCACCATGAGGCCGCCCACGCCCTCCAGCAGCACGCGGCCGGCGAAGGGCCGCTGGCACCACCGGGCTGCGGCCTCGAGGTCGAGGCTGCGGCCTTCCAGCTGGGCCGCGGCCAGGGGCGCGAGAGGGGCCTTCAGCACGAGGTGGCTTTCGGTGATGATCCCGGGTCCACCCACGGCGGAGGCATCGGCCTCCGGGTGGTCGGCCCGGTCCACACCGGTCTGGAAGGGCTTGCGGTAGGCCACGGGGCCGAGCCCTGCCCAGGCCCGGGCCAGCCGGGCGGCGACATGGGTCTTCCCCACCCCCGTGCCGGTGCCGAGCACCCACAGGGGACTGGGGAGGGCGTCCGGGCTTAGCATGGCGGGGCCTGCGTTTCGGCGTCCGGCTACTTCTTCAGCTGGCTGAGCATCTGGCGGGCCTGGGCGGCCTGCTCGCTGCCCGGGGCGAGGGCGATGACCTTGTTCCAGGCCTTCGTGGCCTCATCCGGCTTGTGGAGGTCGGCGGAGTACACCACGCCCATGTTGAAGAGGCTCTGGACATGGTTCGGGTCCAGCTTGTTCGCCTTCTGGAAGTTCGCCAGCGCCTTGTCGAACTGGCCGAGGTCACGGTACATCACGCCCTGGTCGGTGAGGACGTTCGGCTCGTCGGGCTTGAGGGCCAGGCCCTTGGCGTAGGCATCCACGGCCTTCTGGTGCTGGTGGGCGTCGAAGTACTCGTTGCCGAGGGAGAACCAGGCCGCGACGTTCTTGGGTTCGGCCAGGACCGTCGCCTCGAGGCGCGTGATGCGGGCCTGCACCTCGGCGCTGGGGAGGACCGGGCCCGCGGGCATGGCGCCCGGCGCCGCCCCGGGTGCCGTGCCGCCGCCCAGGGAGGGCGCGGGCATGATGGGACCGGTCGGGGCCGCCACGACGGGGCGGGCGCCGTCATGGGATTCGCCACCGAAGACGAAGTACCCTGCGAGGAATCCTGCGGCAAGGCCTCCAGCCAGGGCGAACATGATGTTGCGATTCAAGCGGCACCTCCTGATGACCCTGCGGTCCACTGGAATTCTCCCACAGGTAAGGCCCGAGGGCTCCCGTGTCGATGAAATGGGATCCCGCGCTTCCCCCTGGGAACTCCACGGTTCGCACCGCGCGCCGCGCACCCAGGGCCGTCCCGAGGCATCTGTTGACCACACCCCCATCCCACCTCCCGTTTCGGGGCCGCCTGGGCATCCTGGGGGTGCTCCTGGTCGGGATCGCCCTCTCCACCCTGGGCTTCTTCTCCGCCCAGGAGGCGAACCGCCGGCAGGTGGAGGCGGCGTTCCACGCCGCGGCCCGGGACCGCACCGAGAGCGTGATCCAGGGCCTGCAGCATGGCTTCGAGGATGTCGCGGTCCTCCGCAGCTTCTTCCAGGCCAGCGATGAGGTCACGCGGAAGGACTTCGACGACTTCCTGGCCCCCCTGCTGGCCCGTCACCCCTACATCCAAGCTTTCCAATGGCTGCCGAAGGTGACCCCGCAGAACCGGGCCGCCCTGGAGGCCGAGGCCCGCCGCCTCCACCCCGGGTTCCGGTTCTTCGAGCGGGATGCCGCCGGCAACAGCATGGAACTGCCATCGGGGGCCTCGTTTTACGGCATCCACTTCGTAGCCCCCTTCCGGGGCAACGAGGTCACCCTCGGCTATGTGGCCCAGGCCCTGGCCACGCGCCAGGAGGCCCTGGCCCGGGCCCTCCGCACGGACTCCCTTGCCGCCAGTGGCCGGATCCGGCTCATCCAGGAGACGGGCGACCAGTCCGGCGTCCTGGTGATGATCCCCGTGCGCGGCAAGGATGGCCAGCCACTGGGGGTGGTCCAGGGCGTCTTCCGCATGGGGGACCTGGTCCAGAAATCCATGACCTTCCTCGAGCCCCAGGGGGTCGCCCTCAGGCTGTTCGATGCCAGCGCCCCGGCCCCGGAGTCCCTCCTGCACGAGGAGACCTCCCCGCTGCCGCCGGTTGGGCCGACCCGGGAGGATGGGCTGCGACTCTCCAGGGCCTTCTCCCTGGCTGGCCGCAACTGGCTGGTGACCGTCACTCCGGTTGGTGGGCACTTCGCCCTGGGCACGTCCTGGCGCGCCTGGGCGGTCCTGGTGGCCGGCCTGGCCTTCTCGTCCCTGCTGGCGGGTTACGTGCGGACGCTCCTGGCCAGCGAGGCGGACATCCGCACCCAGGTGGAGTCCCGCACCCAGGAACTGGCCCAGGAGATGGAAAGCCACCGCCTCGATGCCCAGGCCCTGCGCGAAAGCGAGGCGCGGTTCCGGCACCTCATCGAGGTCATGGGCGAGGGGCTGTGGGTCCTGGATGGCCAGGGCCTGACCACCTTCGTGAATCGCCGGATGGCCGAGATGCTGGGCTACGCCCCCGCCGACATGGTGGGCCGGTCCCTGTTCGAGTTCATGACGGAGGTCGATGTCGCCCAGGCGAAACGGAACCTGACGGATCGCCGGGACGGGCACGGCATCCAGCACGACTTCCGGTTCCGCCGCCAGGATGGGGGGGAACTCTGGACCATCGTGACGGGCACCCCCGTGATGGATGAGGATGGCCAGCTGCTGAGCGTGCTCGGCGTGATCACGGACATCACGGAGCGGCGGCGCCAGGAGCAGGCGCAGCTGCAGAGCCAGAAGCTGGAGAGCCTCGGCATCCTGGCCGGCGGCATCGCCCATGACTTCAACAACCTGCTCACGGCGATCCTGGGGAACATCAGCCTGGCCCAGCTCTGCATGCCGAAGGTCGCCCCGGCCTGGCCCTACCTGGAGAACATGGAGCGGGCCGTGCAGCGGGCCACCAACCTCACCCGCCAGATGCTGGCCTATTCCGGCAAGGGGCGCTTCGTGGTGGGCCCCCTGGACCTGAACCAGGCGGTGCAGGAGCTCTCGCACCTGCTGAGCGTCTCCACCTCGAAGAAAGTGGCGATCCGCTTCCAGCTGCAGGAGAACCTGCCCACCGTCATCGGGGAGGCCTCCCAGATCCAGCAGGTGGTGATGAACCTGGTCACCAATGCGGCGGAGGCCATCGGGGAGGCGGAAGGCATCGTGTCCATCCGGACCGGGCTGCAGACTTATGGCGGACCGGACCTGGAACGGGATTTCCCCGGGCAGCCCATGGAGCCCGGCCCGTTCCTCACCCTCGAAGTCTCGGACACGGGCCAGGGCATGACCCCGGAAGTCCAGGCGAGGATCTTCGAGCCCTTCTTCACCACCAAGTTCACGGGTCGCGGCCTGGGTCTCTCCGCCATGCAGGGCATCGTGCGCGGGCACCGCGGCGGGATCCGCGTCTACAGCGAGGTGGGGAAGGGCACCACCTTCAAGGTGATCTTCCCGGCGGGGGATGGGCTCGTCCGCGAGACCGGGAATGACGCCGAAGGAGAGGCCTGGACGGGCAGCGGGACCATCCTGGTGGTGGACGATGAGGAGGCCGTGCGCCTCGTGGCCAGGGACATGGTCCGCTCCATGGGATTCGAGGTGGTCACCGCGGAGGACGGGGTCCAGGCCCTGGCCCGCTTCCGGGAGGCGTCCGGGCGGATCTGCGCCGTCCTCATGGACCTGACCATGCCCCACATGGATGGCCTGGAGACCTTCCGCGAGCTGCGCCGCCTGGACCCCGGCTGCCGGGTGGTGCTCACCAGCGGCTACAACGAGCAGGAGGCCATCCAGGACTTCCTGGGCAAGGGGCTGGCGGCCTTCGTCCAGAAGCCCTTCCTCCGGGATGACCTCCTGAAGGCGCTGCGGCGGGCGCTGGAGGCCTAGGCCCTTTTTACCTTCTCCTGCAGGGCTGCGGCCAGGGCGGCCACCTCCGCGTCGGACAGGTGCGCCCCGGTGGTGATGCGCAGACGGGCCGAGCCCTCCGGGACCGTGGGGGGCCGCACGGCCCGCACGTCGAAACCCTGGTCCTGCAGGGCCTGGGCCAGGCGGACGGCGTCGGCGTCGGCACCCACCGGAACGGGAACGATGGCCGAGGGCTGGCGGGGCTGCCCCAGGGCTTCCCGCAGGCGGTCCGCCAGGGCCAGGGCGCGCTCCCGTCGCCACGGTTCGGCCCGGGCCAGGCGAATCCCCTCCAGGGCCGCGCCCACAACCGGGGGCGGCAGGGCGGTCGAGAAAATGAAGCCCCGCGCACCGTTCAGCAGGTGGTCCCGGAGCGCCGAGTCGCAGCAGACGAAGGCGCCGAAGCTCCCGAGGGCCTTCCCGAGGGTCCCCATCACCAGGGGCACCCGCCCGTGGACCCCCTGCAGCTGGGCCAGGCCGGCGCCATCGGCACCCAGCAGGCCCGTGGCGTGGGCCTCGTCGATGAGCAGCAGGGCCCCATGCCGTTCGCACAAGGTGAGCAGGGCCGGCAGGTCAGCGGCATCGCCATCCATGCTGAACACCGCATCCGTGACCACCAGGGCCAGGGCCTCGGCCGGGGCCCCGGCCCGCCAGGCCGCCAGCTGCGAGGCCAGGTCCCCGAGGTCGAGGTGCCGGTAGATGCCGACCTGGGCCCCGTTCGCTCGGGCCATGCGGCAGCCGTCCACCAGGGAGGCGTGGTTGAGGGCATCGGAGAACACTGCGTCACCCTGGCCCACCAGGGCGGGGATGAGGGTGGCGTTGGCCTGGTAGCCCGTGTTGAAGAGCAGGCAGGCCCCGGTGCCCTTCCATCGGGCCAGGGTCGCCTCGAGCTCGTCGTGGAGGCCGCAGGTGCCCCGCAGGAGCCGGGCCGCCCCGGCCCCGGCCCCATGCTCCCGGGCGGCCCGGGCGGCGGCCTCGGCCAGGCGGGGATCCCGCCGCAGGCCCAGGTAGTCGTTTGAGCAGACATCCACCCCGGCGGCCGGGTGGATGGCCCGGTCCCGGCCCAGGGCCCGCCGGGCCTCGGCCGACTGCTGCAGGCGGGCTTGCCAGGACGGGGGGATCACGGAACCTCGGGGTGGCTCACGGCAGGGATAGGGTGGGGGAATGTTAGGATCTGAGGGGGATCCGCGTCCGGATCTCCCTTGGAGCGTGGCATGGAATTCCAGCGGTCGTGGCAGGGAGCTTCCGAAGGGACCAGGTCCCGGGTCGATTTTGTCCGAAGCGTCTACCTGTGGCTCATGGGCGGATTCGCCGTGGCGGCCCTGGGGGCCGTCAGTGCCCCATTCGTGGCCCGGGCCCTCGTGCCGGTGGTGGGTCAATACCTGGGTTGGGTCCTGTTTGGTGCCCAGTTCGGAACCTTGATGTTTGCCTCCTCGGTTCGTCGTCGGGCGCCGCTGAACAAGCTTGCCTATGGCCTGTTCACCTTCACCTCCGGTGTCATCGCGGGCATCGTGGCCCTGGTGATCGCCTCGGGCGCTGGCTTCACCCCGGTGTTTCTGGCCTTTGGCCTCACGGGAGTGGTGTTCATGACCCTGACCATTACGGCCTTCGTTACGAAGAAGGACTTCAGCTTCCTCCGTAACTTCGTCATCGTCGGCATCGCGGTCATGTTCTTTGGCAGCCTTGCCGCCATGATCTTCCACCTGCAGACCTTCAGCCTCGTCATCTCCGGCGTGGCCGTCATCGCCTGCTCGGCGAAGCTGCTCTGGGACACCTCGGCCATGCTCCGCACCAATGACTTCGGCGATCCCGCCGGCTTTGCCCTGTCCCTCTTCGTGAGCCTCTACAACATCTTCATCTCGCTGATGAACCTTCTCGGCGGACGGCGCCGCTAGCGCCCCGCATCAAGGAAATCCATGCTCCGTGCCTCCCTGATCTCCCTTCTCGCCCTCGGTGTCGTCGCCCAGGAACCCGCCAAGGTCCCCGCCCCGGCACCGGCCCCTGCGCCCGTCGTGGCGCCGGCTCCCGCCCCCAAGCCCGAGGAGGTCGTGCTCGCCAGGGTGGGGGGCGAGGCCATCACCGAGGCGGACTTCCAGGCCGCCTTCCGCCTGCTGGGCCAGCAGGAGCAGATGCAGATCCTCATGATCCAGGGCGGCAAGGAGGAGTTCGTCAAGCGCATGGCCGAGAGCAAGCTGCTCTCCGTGAAGGCCAAGCGGATGGAGCTGGACAAGACGCCCGGCTACCTGCGGGCCCTGGACCGCACCAAGGACGACCTGCTGGCCCGTGAGTACCTGGCCAAGGAGGGCGAGGCCCTGCAGAAGAAGCTGGTCGTGGCCGAGGCCGACGTGAAGACCTACTACGACAAGCACCCGGAGCGCTTCAAGCAGCCGGACCTGGTCTCGGTGCGCCACATCCTGGTGTCCGTGAAGCAGGGCGAGGACCAGCCGGGCCTGAGCGACGCGGACGCGAAGAAGCGCATCGCGAAGATCCAGGCTGAGCTCAAGAAGGGCGCCAAGTTCGAGGACCTGGCCAGGAAGTACACGGACGATCCCGGCAGCAAGGAGAGCGGCGGGCTCTACGCCGACGCGGATCCCTCGGCCTGGGTGCCCGAGTTCGGCGCCGCCGCCCGCACTCAGCCCGTTGGCAAGGTGGGCGCTCCGGTGAAGACCCAGTACGGCTACCACCTGGTCAAGGTCGAGGCGCGGAAGCCCGCCCGCCAGGTCCCCTTCGAAGAGGCCAAGCAGCCCGCGGAGAAGATGGCCCAGCAGGAGCGCCAGGCCACCGTCTGGAACGAGCTGATGGATAGCCTGCGCAAGGAGATCCCCTTCGAGGTGGTCAAGTCGGCCGCGCCCAAGGCGCCCGAGGCGCCGAAGGCCGTCGAAGCCGGCAAGGCAGGTGCCCAGTGAAGGCGGTCGCGTCCGCGCTGGCGCTCCTCCTGGCCGCCCCCATGCTGGTGGCCGAGACCAAGCCCGATGTCCGCGAGGAGATCCTCGTGGTCGTGAACAAGCACATCATCACGCGGCGCGGCCTGACCCAGGCCGTGGAGCAGCAGCACGCCGCGCTCTACCGCCAGTTCTCCGGCAAGGAGCTGGACGAGAAGCTGGCCGACGCCCGGGAAAAGACCCTCCAGGGCCTGGTGGATGCCTTCCTGCTGGAGGACAAGGGTGCCGAGCTGGGTTCCCCGGTCTCCGACGAATACGTCCGGGCCAGCATCGACGGCATCAAGAAGGAGAACAACTTCGCCACGGACGCCGACCTGGAGCGGGCCCTCAAGGGCAGCCTCGGCATCGGGCTCCCGGAGTTCATGAAGCGCCAGAAGCAGCAGGCCATCCAGCAGTTCGTGCTCCAGCGCGAGGTGTTCTCCAAGGTCGCCGTGGAGGACAACGAGCTGCGGGCCTACTACGAGGACCACAAGGACGAGTACCGGATGCCCAGCCGCTTCCGCATCCGCGAGCTGGTGCTCGCCAAGGGCGCCACCGTCGAGGAGCAGACCGAGGCCCGGAAGAAGCTGGAGGCCATCCAGGCCGAACTCAAGGGCGGCAAGGCCTTCGAGGAACTGGCCCGCCTGCACTCCACCAGCCCCAGCAAGGCCACGGGCGGCGATCTGGGCTGGATGAACAAGGGCTTCCTCCGCGCCAGCATCGAGGAGGCGGCCGTGAAGCTCAAGCCGGAGCAGGTCTCGGCGCCCATCGAGACGGACAAGGACCTCTACCTGATCCAGCTCATCGCCCTGGAGGACGCCCCGGTGAAGGCCTTCGCCGAGGTGAAGCCCAAGATCCTGGAGAAGCTCCAGGAGCCCAAGGCCCAGAACGCCATGGAACAGTACCTGGCCAACCTCCGGATGCGCGCCAACATCCGCTACCTGGTGCCCAAGGAACAGATCCTGAAGGGGTGATGCCGTGCGTCTCGACGCCTTCCTCAAGAAGAGCCTGCTCATCAAGCGGCGGGAGCTGGCCAACCAGCTCTGCGACGAGGGGATGGTGCGGGTGAACGGGGTGCCCCGGAAGGCCAGCCAGGACGTGAAGGCCGAGGACGAGCTGGAGTTCCCGCTCTACAACCGCGTGCTCAAGGTCCGCGTGCTCTCCCTGCCCGAGGGCAACGTGAAGAAGGCGGATCAGTGGTCGCTCTTCGAGGTACTGGAAGACAAGCGGATTCCCCTGGACCTGGGTTTCGGCGACGAGGATCCCTTCGCGGCTCCGCCCAAGGCGCCCCGGAATCACTAGACAATCGTTGTCGCACCCCAGGGCCCATCCTGGCGCGACGCATGGAGCCCTGATGCCCGACCAGCCCCCCATCCGCAGCCTGAAGGAGGGCGACTCGTTCCAGGGCTTCCTCCTGGCCCAGGAGGCCGCCTACAAGGTCAGCACCAAGGGCAGCGAGTACCTGGAGCTGAAGCTGGCCGACGCCTCCGGCGACCTGAAGGCTTTCCTCTGGGACGTCCGGGCCATCGAGGGCGACATGGAGGCCATTCGGGCCGATGCCTTCCTGCGGGTGAAGGGCACGGTCACGAGCTACAACGGACGCCTCCAGATGAAGCTGGACAAGGCCCGGTTCGCCGCGGACGCGGAGGTGGGCGACTTCTCGGCCTTCTTCCCCGTGAGCGCCCGGCCCGTGCCCGAGATGCTGGCGGAGCTGGACGGGGTCATCGCCTCGGTCCGCGATCCCTGGATCCGACAGCTGCTGACGGCGCTGTTCGTGGAGGATGGCGACCTCCGCGCTGCCTTCGCCCTGGCGCCCGCGGCCAAGTCCATGCACCACGCCTACCTCGGGGGGCTGCTGGAGCACACCCTCTCGATCCTGGGCATGGCGGAACGGGCCTGCGCCCACTACCGGGCGCTGAACCGCGACCTGGTGGTGGCCGGCGTCTTCCTCCATGACGTGGGGAAGACGGCCGAGCTGAGCTATCAGCGCAGCTTCGGGTACACCGATGCCGGCAACCTGCTGGGCCACATTGCCCTGGAGGCCGACTGGATCAGCCGCGCAGTGGGCAAGATCCCCGGGTTTCCCGAAGAGCTGCGGATGCAGATCCTGCACATCGTCCTGAGCCACCACGGGCGCCTGGAGTTCGGCTCACCGGTGCTGCCGAAGACCCCCGAGGCCCTCCTGGTCCACTATCTGGACGACCTGGACGGAAAGCTGGAAGCCATGTTCCGGGCGGTGCAGGATGAGGCTGGCGGCGGTTCCTGGAGCCCCTACAGCCGGGCGCTGGAGCGCATGATCTACCGCAAACGGTGGCCCGAGGCGAACCGGGCCTGAAGCCTGTTCGGATTCGAACAGGCTCGATCCTGCCCGACCATTACTGGACAGGAAGGTACCGCCGAGTCGGGGGCTCTGGGCAGGACCCGCTGGGCAAGCCCAGGGGGGAAGTGCTGGTAATTCAAGAGCTGTGCCTTTTCGACCAGGGTAGAAAATTCCTGGCACGGCTCTGGCTCTGAGAGATTCAGCCCTTCCTGAGGTGGTCCATGAAGCTCTCCCGCAAAGCCAAGCGCTACGACGACTCGGTTCTCCCCGGGGAGTTCCAGGGTTTCGAGACCTTCCATCAGACGGACATCGAACTGGACGGGACGCTGGATGGCTTCCTGCGCCGGGCCGAAGGCGGGGTGCAGCTGGGCGAGATGGTGCTCGAGCGCCACGTGCCCAAGAAGCTCAGCTTCGCCAAGCTGAAGACCAAGGCGGAAAAGCTCTCCGAGCAGGTGGACTACCTGAAGGAGCGCCTCGAGATCGTGGACCACGACCGGCGGGGGATGTACATCCAGCTCCGCAGCCTGCCGCCCTACAAGGACGACACCCAGATCCAGTTCAACGAGATCAGCATCGGCAAGAACAAGATCGTGGTGAAGCGCATCGCCTTCTACCGCAAGGACGAGGTCAAGCAGCAGGTGCCCCTCCAGCTGTCCGAGCTGGAGCTCAAGCGTCTCCTGTTCGATATTCGACAGGCCATTGCGTAGCGTTTCATGCCATTTGTTAATTGAGTCATAACTGCAAAAAGGGCGCCATGGGCGCCCTTTTTGATGATCCAGGATGGTGGCCAACCTCGTTGTGATGCTCTGCTCGACGGGTGCCCAAACATGACGCTGCATCGCAGCGCCATGTTTGACCCGTCAGAGCATCGCCATCCACGAGCCACTCTCATTCCGGATGGGGCCTTCGGGCAGGTCGCTTTCCTTGAACATGAAGTGGTTGCTGTTCCAGCTTCCGCAATTCTCGCAGCGATCGGCGAAGTCCTGGGTGCGCTGGTTGCACACCGCGCACTCGTAGCGCAGCTTGAGGATCCCCAGGTTGCGGAGCAGCTGGCGGTACTCGTTCAGGGCCGCGTCCAGGCGGGCCCGGCGGCTGTGGATCTTGGCCATGAAGAAGAAGAGGATGGGGCTGTAGACCACCTGGCTGCGGACCTCCTGGAACAGGTCCAGGGCCTCGTCCAGGATCTCCAGGCGGTAGAGCATCTTGCCCAGGAAGAACTTGGCGGTGGTGGCGTGCTTGGAGGTGGCCGCGAGTCGCCGCATCAGGGCGAGGCCGTCCTCGGGGCGGCCCAGCTGGATGAAGTAGTCCTCGAGCTCCTGCAGGAAGGTGCCCTCCCCGGTCTTGCGGAAGCCCTCGATGAGGATCTCCAGGCCCTGGGCCTCCTGGTCCTGGAGGATCATGCAGCGGCCCAGGCTGAGGTAGGCCGGCACGAAGTCGGGCTCATCCTTGATCACCTGCTGGAAGATCTGGGCGGCATCCTTGAACTGATCCGCGTCGACCTTGGCCATGCCGATCTGGTAGGCCAGGGCCGAACCCTGAGCCTTCTCGGCCTGGGTGAGCTCGGCGGCGAAGTGGGACAGCAGCTTCTTGTGGGCCTCGGCCGCCTCCTCCCAGCGCTGGGCCTCCATGTGGATGGCCCGCAGGCGTCGCCAGGCGCGGAGCGCCTTCTTGGGGTGGTCGGCGGCCAGCTTCTTGAGCACGGCCACGGAGGCCTCGGGGTTCCGGACCGCCATGAGGGCCTCGGCCAGCTGGTAGCGGCCCTCGACCTGGTCGGGCACCTCGTCGCAGAGGGTCTGGAAGAGCTTCACGGCCTCATCGGCACTGCCGGTCTTGATGAGGATCTCTCCCAGCAGGATCCGCGCGGGGATGTGCTCCTTGCGCTGCTCGAGGATGGTCTCCAGGATCTCCTTGGCCTCGCGGGGCAGCCCGTGGGCCACGAGGTCACGGGCGTCCTGCATGCGCTCCGAGATGCGCTTCACCAGGCGCGTGTCGGCGGAATCGTTGAGCCCGCGCACCAGGCGGATGACTTCCATGATGCCGGTGTAGAGGACGTTGAGCAGGAATCCGAGCAGGAACGTGATGAGGATGACGCTCTGCAGCTTGATGCTTTCGCCGAAGACGACCACCTCGCGCACCAGCAGCTCGTGGTTCGTGAGGTACAGGTTGCCCAGCACCATCAGGACCAGCAGCAGCAGCACGATGAAGAACACATTGACCAGACGCATGGGCGGCCCTCGAAAACCTGCGCCTAGCATGACACAGGTCGGCGATCAGCCTTCCTGGGCCTTGTCCACCCACTCCTTCGCCGCCTTGAGGTCCTCCCACACGGCGCGTCGCACGTCCTGCGTGTACTGGCGCAGCACGTAGGCCGGATGGAAGGTGGGCATGACGGGGATCTCGCGATTGCCGACCACCACGCGCTTCCACTGGCCGCGCACCCGCGTGATGCCCTCGCTGACACCCACCAGCTCGCGCAGCGGGGTGGCGCCCAGGGTGACGATCACGGTCGGCCGGATCAGCTCGATCTGGCGGTGCAGGTAGCCCAGGCAGGCACGGGCCTCCTCAGGGGTCGGGGTGCGGTTGTCGGGGGGTCTGCATTTCACGATATTTCCGATGTAGACGTCTTCCCGCTTCAGGCCGATGGCGCCGATCATCTTGTCCAGCAGCTCCCCGGCCTTGCCCACGAAGGGCCGGCCCTGGAGGTCCTCGTCCCGGCCGGGGCCCTCGCCCACGAACATGAGCCGGGCCAGGGGATCCCCTTCGCCGAAGACGAACTTCAGGCGGCCCGGACCCAGGGGGCAGGCCAGGCAGCCCTGGATGGCAAGCTGCAGCTCCTGGAGGCTGGTGGCGCCGGCCACGGCCTGGGCGGTCGGACAACCGATGGGGTCCGTGGGGGGGGCATAGGCCGCGGCGGGGCGGGGTGCGGGGGCCGGTGCGGGGCGAACTGCAGGTTGGCGCGTCGGGGGCGGATCGGTGGCGACGACGGGGGCGACCTGGACGGGCTCGCGCACCAAGCCCATCACCCCCAATTCCTCGAGGGTGTCGCGCCAGGCTTGAAGCGGATGGTCCGTCACCTTTCCAGCGTAGCCGGAACCTACCAGAGGTTCCTGGCATCCTAAGGCGTCGGAGCTCATGCATGTCGCAGTCCCCCATGGAAACCCCGTTCGGCACGCAGGAGGCCTTTCATGCCGCCTTCGCCGAGCTTTATCCAAGGCTCGTGAGCTACTCACGCCGTTACGGGGCCACCTTCCCGGAGGACATTGCCCAGGAGGCCTTCGTCATCCTCATGCAGCGCGAGGAGCGGGTGGAACATCCCACTGCCTTCCTGTATGGCACCGTGCGAACCCTGTCCCTCACCGAGCGCCGCCCCATGAAGAACCAGAACCTCAGCCTGGAATCCGTCACCGAGCCCGGCCTCGCCGGGGGGGCCGACGACCAGGTGCTCAACCAGGAGGTGCGGGAGCGCATGCGAGCGCTCTCGCCGACCTTCCGCGAGGCCCTGTGGCTCTTCGTGGTGGAAGGTCTCTCCATCCGGGAGATCGCGGACATCCTCGGCATCCCCGAGGCCACCGTGAAGACCCGCATCCACCGGGCCAAGGCCCAGCTCAAAGATCAGCTCAATCCTTCAGGAGGCCTGCATGCCCTGGTCTGATCCCGCCCGGCGGTTCGAACCCGCAGAGGATGTCCAGCTTCGAGCCGAGCTCCGCGACCTGCTGGGTCTGGGGCCCGTGACGGCCCTCCGGCCCTCGGAGCCGACGGCGGAACTCACTGCCCTGGCCGATGATCTGCGGCGGGAGGCCCAGCGCCGCAGCCGCACCCAGCGCAAACGCCCCACCTGGGGACTCCTGGCCGCCGCGGCCCTGCCCCTGCTGGCGGCCCTGGCCGGACTGGGGACCTGGGGTTTCCAGCAGAAGCACCGGGCCGATGACCTCGCTGCCCACGCCCAGCGGCAGGAACAGGAACTGACCCAGCTCGCCGCCGTCCATGCCTCCGAAGTGGCCAAGGAACGCCAGGCCAAGGAGCAAGTTCAGCAGGAGTTGCAGTTGGCTTCACGGAAGGGAGGCCGGAAGGCAGAACCCTACCTGGTGATCCCCGTGGAGAAGCCCCTCAAGGTGATGGGCGACGACTACCAGCGGGTGAAACAGAAGCCCCAGTAGTCGGCACGGTCCTGGCAACGTCAGAGGCAAGGTGTGCCCATGGCCAGCAATCCGCTGCTCCTCCTGATCCTCCTGCTTTCCGCCTTCGCCACGGTGTTGGCCGGGATCGGCGTCTTCGGCAACAGCCGTCCCCCCGATCCCCGGCTGAACTCCCTGCTCAACGACCTGGACGACATCAAGGGGATGCTTTCGCAGATCCAGAAGTCCGTCCTCCAGACCGAGCGCAAGCTGGAGAAGGAAGTCCAGATCTCGCGCACCGAGAACCGCGAAGTGGTCGAGAAACTCGCCGAAGTGCTCGACAAGCGGCTGAAGGAATTGGTCTAGTCATCAGTCACAGAAAAGAAAGACAAAGCCCGGCCTGGCCGGGCTTTGTCGCGGGGGCCCGGGGGTGTGCGCGCAGCGCGCCCTTAGATCCTCGTAGCGCATGCGCTGCGAGGGGAACCCCCGGAGAACATCACCCCGCCTGGCTGTGATTCGCCGGGGTCCAGCCCCGCTCGTTCAGCAGCTTCACGCCCTGGATGCGGGTGAGGCGGAAGGCCATCTCCTCCTGGTGGAGGTGGCAGAAGGCCAGCAGGTGGTCCTCCTGGATGGTGCGGGGGGACACACGCCGCAGCTGGGTGCGGTGGGCCGCCGGGGGCAGGTAGGTGAGCTCCACCATGAGGGTGTGGCCCGCGGCGTATTCGAGGATGCGCTGCACTTCTTCGGCCAGCTGGTCCTCGCCGCCCAGGTGCAGCATGGGGATGCGCCGCTGCACCTCCTGGTAGAGGGCGGGGTCCTCGTCGTGCAGCTTCTGGAGGGCCGAGCGCACCATCTGCTGGACGGGCTCCAGGTGGTGGTTCATGCCCTTTTCATCCACGAAGGCCAGGGCCGCCAGGGCCCAGAGGTAGAGCTTTTCGTCCGAGTCCACGCTGAGGGCCAGGAAGCGGCCGGGCTTGGGCATGAAGCCCGCCTGCTTGAGCAGGGCATGGGCGTTGCCGTCCCCGCGCACTTCCAGCACTGTGTCCGACAGCGAGCCCAGCTTCAGGGGCGCCAGCTCGGGCCGCAGTTTCAGTTCCTCGGCCAGGTGGGCCGTCCGGGCCCGCACGAGGCGCACGCCCTGGTGGACCTCCACCTCGCCCACGCGGCGGGAGAGATCCTCCAGCAGCTGGAGCAGGGGCTGGGGCAGGGTCTGGGTGGTGGCGCCCAGGCGGAGGCCCAGCTCCTCCAGGGGCACGCCCGCGTCCAGGGCCCGCACCAGGGTGGCGTGGCTCACCCGGAAGCTGCCCATGGCATCCAGCGACTCGACATCCGCCAGCTGGGCCAGCTGCAGCAGCCGGTGGGGGTTCTGCAACAGCGGCGTCAGCAGCTCCAGGGTGGGCTGCATGATCATGGGCTGGTCCAGTTCCAGCGGCTGCCAGTGGGCGGCCGTGCCCTTGAGGTCGCGCAGCAGGTACTCGTGGGCCAGGGCCTCGCCGTGTTCGGTGAGCCGGAGATGGGCGAAGCCCTCGTCGGCCTGGATGATGCCCATGCGGCCCAGGAAGGGGAGGAACACCGTGCGGGTGCGCTCCTCGTCGAGGGGATGCAGGGTCTTGAGGAAGGCCAGGAAAGGCTGCACCGCCAGGGACTGGCCGCGGCGCTCCAGCAGGTGCTGCATGAGGAAGTGGCGGTCCTC
Source organism: Geothrix sp. (assembly GCF_030219325.1). Lineage (NCBI taxonomy): Bacteria > Pseudomonadati > Acidobacteriota > Holophagae > Holophagales > Holophagaceae > Geothrix > Geothrix sp. The sequence goes on from NZ_CP126625.1 coordinate 611,679, forward strand.
CGCCGGGGGCATGCCCCAGGCCTTGAGGTCGTGTTCCAGCAGGCTGGCGAAGGCGCGCTCGGCCACCCAGCGGGGCGGATGGCTGGTGACCGCGGGCAGCAGCGTCTCCACGCGGCCGTCACGGTTCCACAGCAGGCCCAGGCGATGCAGCAGGGTGAAGAGCAGGGTCGCGTCCTGCTCCTCCTGGAGCATGGCGTTGCGCTGCATGAGCTGGCCCAGCTCCTTCTTGGCGGGCAGGCCACCCTTGAGCACGCGCAGGCCCGCCACGCAGCGCAGCAGGACGGTGGTGAGGGCCAGGGAGAAGCGGAAGGGCTCGGCCGCCCTGAACTTCACCTCGGTGGGGGTCTGGAAGCTCAGCGCGCCCTCGTCGAAATCCTCCAGGGCATCGGCCACCCGCTCCGCCACGGCCCAGCCGGCTCCGGTCGGCAGGATCAGGCCCAGGTCCCGCAGGATCTCGATCACCGCGGGTTCCGGTGGGGTCCCGTCGCTGACGAAGTGCTTCAACGCGACCAGGGAGCCGCTGCCCAGGTCGGCGAGGCTGTCCGACAGCCGCTTGTGGTCCTCCAGGTGGAAGACCATGGTCTTGAGCAGGCGCATGCGCCCCTCGCCGCAGTCCTCCCAGCGGATGGGGATGGGGAGGCGCCGTCGCTCGCAGATGGTTCGAAGCTGCTCATCCGAGCAGTTCGAGAGAAGCTGGAAGTGCGTGTGCGGCATGAGCACCTAGGAGCGTGTCCAGGCAATGGGTGGGGGCTGCACAGGGGCGCCAGCCGAGGGAGGCCAGGAAAGCGACGAAGGCCTTGGTGGCCCCAAGGTCGAGGAGCTTGACGCAGCATCCCGACGGCTGCCGTCCCTGCCCGCAGGGTTGATGGCAAAGGGCCCCCATGCTGCGTCAGCGGGCTTGAACGGTGTACCTGCACCGCCCTGCGCCCACTTCCTTGCCTGGAAACCCTTTGCCATCAATGCAGCCCCTATCGATTGCCCGGACACGCTCCTAGGTACAGAGGATCTTCCAGTATCCCACATTAGTGGAATCCGCTCACGCGCAAAAAACGCCCGGCATGCCGGGCGCTTGGGTGGACAAAACCAGGAGGCTAGTTGGCGGGTTCCAGGCGGTGGGTGTGGCTGACCACCCCGTCGCTGAGCACCAGGTCGAAGCGCTTGCCGGTGGCCGGGATGATCTGACGGCCGCCGGAGAGGATGGCGATGACCTCGCCGGTATCCGCATCCCGGACCAGGGCGGCCGGGTGGACGGTGGCGTCCCAGGTGAGCTGCAGCTTGTCGGCGGACAGCCGCTGGGCCTCAGGCGTGGCCGCGATCACCCGCGCATTGGCGGTCACCGAGCGCAGGCTGGCCAGGGTCTGGCCGGCCTTGACGACCTGGAGCCCGGCCAGGGAATCCAGCAGGGCCGCGTCCAGGGGCAGGGCCATGACGAAGTGGCGGATGTGCTCCTTGGGACCACAGCCGACTTCCATCAGCTCGAGCGGCGTGGAGAATACGGCGGCGCCCTTGGCGTCCAGGCATTCCAGCGTGAAGTCGCCGGAGGCGGGGAGTTCGGAGGGCAGGGCCCGGGTGCGGAAGGAGGGCAGCAGCTGGACCCTGCCATCCTCGTGGACGATGCCGCGGACGATGAGGCACTCCCGGGCCGTGGCCTGGGCCTTGGGCAGGGGCGCATCCTCGGCGCCCACCATGAGGAAGCCGCCGGTGCCGCCGCGGAAGTTCAGGATCTTCTGGTAGACGTAGTCGCTCACCCAGACATTGGGGCAGTACCCCATGATGTCGTGAATCGTGAGAGGGGAGAGGAGCGCATTGTTCACGCTGTCATAACCCCAGACGCCGATCAGACCAGAGGCATAAGGGTAGTTGGGATCGGGACTGCCGGCCCCGTTGCAGGGGCTGTGCTGGCGGCCCATGTTATGGCCCGTCTCGTGGGCGAAGACCTCGGGGAAGAGGCCGCCGTCGGCGTAGCCGGTGGTCTTGTCCCAGCCGATGGCCGTACGGGTGCTAAATGAACTACTTGGAGTGTTTGGAACCCAGCCGAGGCCTGCGATTCCGTTGGCATAGCTTACGTTGAGGGCCCCGTAGTAGTAGCGATCACTGGCCCCATCCGCCTGGTGTTTGGTCGTGAGGTCGTTGAGCGTGCCGCTCCAGCTGCCGTCACTGTCATCGGAGGTCAGGGCCGAGAAAGAACCAGTGAAGGGTGCCCCCACCTGGACGTCCACGCTGGCGACGGGATACATCTTGGCGAGCCGGGCGGCCCAGGCGTCCTTGTTGGCGGCCGAGATGTTACCGTTGCCGCTGGCAAGCACCACGGGGAAGATGGTGGTCTTGAAGATGGGGACCGTGGTGCTGGTGAAGGTGACCGTGGTCTGGTTGTTGGTCTCGTCGGCTTCCACCACGGCGTTCGTGGGGTCCACTTCGGCCAGCACGCTGTAGCCGGCGCCGGTGGGCGTGGTCAGGTCCGTGCCGGGCACCGCCAGGTTCCAGCTGGCGCCCAGGCTGGATTCATTCACCACCAGGGGGACGCTGGTCCCGGGGGCGGTCACGGTCTTGGGATAACCGGCCACCACCACGCCGTTGTTCATCAGCGTGATGCGGACCGCGGGCGTGGCCGTGTTGGCCTGGTTGGCCAGCACGAAGACCCGGATCAACCCACTCTTGCCGGCCACGATGGGCACGGTGTTGGCCAGGGTCTGGCTGCTCTGGGTGAACTGCACCTTGTCCACGTGCAGGTCGAAGGTGGTGGTCGCGGAATTGACCGTGAAGGTGCGGGTCTGCACGCCGCCGGGCGTGGTGACCACCAGGTTGCCGGAGGTGGCGCCCGCGGGCACCGTGAAGGTGAGACGGGTGGTGCTCTGGGTGGCGATGGTGATGGGCGTGCCGTTCAGGGTGATGGTGGTGCCGGTGTAGCCGAGGTAGGTGCCGTCGATCACCACGATGGTGCCCGCGGGGCCCTGGGTCGGGCTGACCGAGGTGACGGTGGGAACGCCATAGGACACGGTGAAGTTGGTGCTGGACAGGCCGGTGCCCTGGGCGTTGGAGATGCTGATGGGGGCGGGCCCGTTGGTCGCGCCGGCGGGAATCGGAGCCGAGAGGTTGGTGCCGTCGGTGAGGGTGTAGGCGGCGCTGGCGCCGCCGATGGTGACGGCCGTGAGGCCGAAGAAGTTCCGGCCCGAGATGGTGACGGTGTCCACGCCGCCCACGCCCGAGGTGGGGGTGAAGCTGGTGATGACCGGCTTGAGGTCGGCGGCATTCGGGACCGCGATGGTGGCCGTCACGTCATCCAGCAGGAAGCTGGTGGAGGTGATCCCGGGCTGGATGCCTTTGAAGTCCAGGCGCACCACCTGACCCTTGAAGGGAAGGAGGTCGACGTTGAAGGGTGCGTAGCTGGTCGATGCGTCCAGGTTGGATTTGGTGAGGAGGGTACCGCCGGTCAGCAGAACGCCCGAAGTGTTTCGTGCCGAGACGATGAATGTGTCCACTGCTGAAGAACCAGTCTGGTTGGTGAGGATCTTCAGGTAAAAGGTGACCGTGGCAGCCGTGGCTGTGGCTGGGATGTAGAAGTCTTGGGTGATCTCGTCTGCGAAAGGGGGGGTTCCAGATGCGTATCCTGCGAGCCAGGCGAATTGAGTTCCGCTGTGGGGTACCACATTGGCGCCGCTGGCGCCCTGGATGATGGCCGTGTCGCCCTGCCAGATGATCGGGGTGGTCGCCTCGAAGCCCGTGTTCATCATCACCTGGGCCTGGACCGAGAGATTCACGGTGTAGGCCGCGCTGGTGGCCATGCCGCCGCCACTGGTCACGGTGATGGTGCCTGCCGTCAGACCCGCGGGGGCCGTGGCCCGGATCTGGGTGTCACTGTCCACGGTGAAGGTGGTGGCATTGACGCCATTGAACTGCACGGCGGTGGCACCCACGAAGTGGGAGCCGGTCAGGGTGACGACGGTCCCGATGGAAAGCGCGGAAGGCGCGTAGGTGGTGATGGTCGGGGTCAGCGGGGCATCCACCGTGAAGGAGGGGGAGGTGGCCTGGCCGTTCAGCGTCGTGACCTGGATGGTTCCAGTCGTGGCATTGCCGGGCACCACGGCATCGATCTGGGTGCTGCTCGCCACCGAGTAGGAGAAGGCCGCATGCCCACTGAAGGAAACGGCGGTAACGTTGGTGAAGTTGGTCCCGGTGAGGGTGACCGCGGCGCCTGGACTCGCATGGGTGGGGCTGAGGCCGCTGACGGTCGGCGTGGGCGGGGGCGGCGGGGTGGAGCCACCTCCTCCTCCACAGGCAAGGAAGGCGATCAGGGCGAAGGCGGACAGGAATTTGTTCAGCGGCGAGGCCATGGCGGCTCCATGCGTGATCCCCTGAGTGACGGTGGAAGAGAGCGGGTCTCAAGGGATGGAAGACTATAATCCCCTTCACACGACAGGAAGCCTGACCTTTTCTTAACCGACCCGGAGGGTTTCATTAAGCCCGGTCGTTGCGGTGCCCGGACCCCTCCGGAGGCCGCCGGCGGCCCCATGGTCTGACCACCTTCCGTTGACCCGCCATGGCCCGGCCATCTACGCTCAAAGGTTTGGGTCTCCTGCCACCGTGATCGCCCTCCGCCCCGACAACCCCCTGATCGTCCAGAGCGATCGCACCCTGCTGCTCGAGGTCGCCCACCCGGCGTTCGAGCAGGTGCGGGACGAGCTGGCGCGCTTCGCGGAGCTGGTGAAGAGCCCCGAGCACATCCACACCTACCGCATCACGCCGCTGAGCCTGTGGAACGCTTCCGCCTCGGGCGTCAGCTGCACGGACATGATCGAGACCCTCAACACCTGGTCGAAGTACCCGGTGCCGCAGAACCTGCTGCAGGAGATCGAGGACCACGGCACCCGCTACGGCAAGCTGCGCCTGGTGGCCAAGGGCGACCGGCTGGCCCTGGAGATGGATGATCGCGGCCTCTTCTGGGAGCTGGAGAACCAGAAATCCCTGCAGGGCCTGCTGGCGGAACCCTACCCCGACGAGAAGGGCATCTACCTCAATACGGGCATGCGGGGCGAGGTGAAGCTCCAACTGATCCGCCTGGGCCACCCGGTGCAGGACATGGCCGGCTACAAGCCCGGCGATCCGCTGCCCTTCGAGCTGTCGCCCACCACGCTCCAGAACGGCAAGCCCTTCGGCCTGCGGCCCTACCAGCAGGCGGCGGCGGACGTCTTCCACGCGGGCGGTGGGCCTGATGGCGGCGCCGGGGTGCTGGTTCTGCCCTGCGGCGCGGGCAAGACCGTCATCGGCATCGGCTGCATGGCCAGCCTGCAGACGCACACGCTGGTGCTCACCACCAACGGCACCGCCGTGAAGCAGTGGAAGCAGGAGCTGCTGGACAAGACCACGCTGACGGAAGACCAGGTGGGCCTCTACACGGGCGACACCAAGGAGATCAAGCCGGTCACCATCGCCACCTACCAGATCCTCACCTACCGCCGCAGCAAGACCGGTCCCTTCGAGCACTTCAAGCTCTTCGAGGCCGCCAACTGGGGCCTGGTGATCTACGACGAAGTGCACATGCTGCCGGCGCCGGTGTTCCGGGCCGTGGCCGAGCTGCAGGCCAAGCGCCGCCTGGGCCTCACGGCCACGTTGGTGCGCGAGGACGGCAAGGAGGAGGACGTCTTCAGTCTCATCGGCCCCAAGCGGGTGGACGTGCCCTGGAAGATGCTGGAGAAGGACGGCTTCATCGCCACGGCCCACTGCCTGGAGATCCGCGTCCCCCTGCCCACGGACGAGCGCATGGAGTACGCCGTGGCCGACCAGCGCCAGCGCTTCCGCATCGCCTCCGAGAACAGCCTGAAGATGGTGGTGATGGATGAGCTGCTGGCGGGCCATCCCACCGACAACATCCTCATCATCGGCCAGTACCTCGAGCAGCTCCGCATCATCGGGGAGCGGCTCAACGCCCCGGTACTCACGGGGCAGACGCCGGAGAAGGAGCGGGAATCGCTCTTCCGGCAGTTCCGTGAGGGCCAGCTGCGGGTGCTCATCGTGAGCAAGGTGGCCAACTTCGCCATCGACCTGCCGGACGCCTCCGTAGCCATCCAGGTGAGCGGCACCTTCGGCTCGCGGCAGGAGGAGGCCCAGCGCCTGGGCCGCATCCTGCGCCCCAAGGGCGAGCGCAACGTGAGCTACTTCTACTCGCTCATCAGCAGCGAGACCACGGAGCAGGAGTTCGCCCGCAACCGCCAGCTCTTCCTCACCGAGCAGGGCTACCGCTACCTCATCGAAAGCCGCCGCTTCGACGAGCACCGCCGGCTCAGCGAACCCAGCGTGTGGAAGCAGCTGCTGGAGGAAACCAGGATCTGAACCCTGGTCACCGGTGCATCTGGGGCCATCCATGGAGCATGACGGTCCGGAGGTCCTCTGATTTGCCCCACCCCTGATGGAAGATGACCCATGCAACGGGTGTCCCCGGGGTTGGGAGAACCTCTCCAGGTGCGCAACGGCTGAATGCGGGGGCAGGGTGATAACGATCAGCCGCCAGCTGGAGCCAGTCATATAGGGCAGATATGATTACCCGTTGATCCCTGATGATCGGGTTGATAGCCTCTAAAAATTCAGGTTTTGCCAGTCATTCATCCGCTAAGCCACATCCAGCGCCCAGAGTTGAAGCGCGCAGGGTGGTTTTCAATTGTTCGACAGGAGGAACTCATGGGTCGTGTTAAATCCCTTCTTGGGATCGGGCTTTGTGTCTTCCTCCTGCTGGGCTGCGGCGGTGGAGGCGGGGGTAATAAAAATTCTGACGACAACAGTTGGCTATCAATTTCTCCTAACAGTGTGGGGGTTACCACCGTGGTTGGAGTGTCAACGCCCTTCACCATCACCGCCACCTCCTCCAAAACCATTTCCCAGACCCTCTACCCGGTATTCATCGACAATGCTGGTGTCCTTAACCCGTACGCCACGGTCATCACACCCTTAAGCCAGTTGCAATATAAGGGGGAATTCGCCACTTCCAGCACTTTGGCCCAGGGGTCCTACCAGGGCAATTTCTCGTTGTGGCTCTACACCGATAGCAACCATACCAACGCCTATCCCGGGTCGCCCTGGACGATTCCCTACCAGATCACGGTGGGCCCGGTGCGAGTCACTCACAAATTGCTTCCCGACTCCGTGGGGGTTGCATTCTCCTCGACGCCCGCAGGCGATCGTTTGACGAAGTCCATTCTCGTGGCCGACAACCTCGGCAAGACCACCCCTTGGCAGGCCACCTCGGACAAGTCCTGGCTCACCGTGACCGCTGCAGGGACCACCGGCACTCCCGGCACCACGCTGACCCTGACCGCGGATCCCACCAACCTTCCTTTGGACGTGATCAGTTATGTGACAGTGACGCTGACCTCGAGCGACACCTCCGTCCAGCCAATCGAAAAAATTCAGGTGGGCCTATGGAAGGGTTCCGCCAATGTGCAGCGCACGGATGTCGCCACGGGGTTTCCCTCTGCCGACATTAATTTAGTAAATGGTTTGTCCCCAAATATTTGCGTAGATCCCGTACGCCCCTACGTCTATCTTACCTACAGTTCGAATGTTGTAGATTGCTATAATATTTATACCGCCACCAAAGTCGCATCCATCAAATTGGATAACAACGCTCCTGTGTTACCGCCTTCGTTTCAAGGGCCTGCGGCTGGTTCAATGGCCATCACCTCCGATGGGTCAAAACTCTATGTTGGGAATGACCTCGGATTTTCAGCCCAAATTTTCTCTCTTCCGGAGATGGCTCCAATTGGAGTAATTCCTTATTTTAATTCTACTCTTTCGTATGCGAGGCCGAACGGAGTCGGCGTCATTCTTAGCAGTAACGGAGACGCCGTGCTGGCTTCGACCAGCACGCGTCTTCCGTATCAAGGCCCAAGGGGTATGGTGGCCACCACGGACAGCGGGGCCTTCTACAATCCGGTTGATGACGCTGGGCAATCCTTCATCGGTCGATATTCGATGGATTTCAGCGAATTCAAGGGCGGAACCCTGATTACGAAACTGGAGAATCATGCCAGCGACACCAACGGCCCCTACAGCCGATTCGTGCTGAGTCCCGATGGCGCTCGTCTCTACGAAGCCGCCTTGTCTTCCAAACTGCTGCGCCTCGATCCGGTCACGCTTGCCGTTCTAGGCACATTCCAGTGCGACTCGTCGGCGTGGTTTGGCCAGGTAAGGGTTGGCAACGATGGCCGGGTGTATTACGCAACCCAGAGCAGCAACGATCTTTTCAGTATCGGAATCCTCGGGGCCGATGACCGTCTGATCTCGACCCAGGTTGCCAATCCCCAAACCTTGCCAGCAGGTATCGGAACCTACAACGGGTTCAAGGGGGGATTTGTGGTTTCCGCCGATTGCATGGTTCTGGTGGTGAATTCGAACACGGTCGTCCAATTCCTTCCCGTTCTCCCCTGAAGGAGCGCGATTCTGCATTTCGGTGAGACCGCCGGTGGTGCAGTCAGGGGGGCTACCGACCCCAGAGGGCCGGATTGAGCAGCGACTGGGCGCCCAGCCAGCGGTCCAGGGGCCAGACCAGGAGCGCCGCGAGAAGACCGGCCAGCACGTCGTCCATGACCACGCCCCAGCCGCCGGGCAGGCGCTGGGCGGTGTCGACCGCGCCGGGCTTCCAGATGTCGAAGAGGCGGAAGAGCATGAAGGGTGCCACCAGCCGGGCCATCCAGAGGGACCAGGGCTGCGGCTGCAGGGTGGCCGTGAAGAGCAGGGGCGTGAGGGCGACCCAGATCCCGGCCCACTCATCGGCCACGATGAAGGAGGGATCCTTCTGGCCGGTCTCCTTCACGACCCGATCCGATGCCCAGACCGCCAGGAGGCTCAGCGCCAACGGCGCTGAGAGAAGGAGATAGGGAGTCCCCTTCCAATGGGTGGCCCTCATTCCGAAAACCATCAGCAACCAGGCCAGCAACCCCGCCAGGCTGCCCCAGGTGCCCGGCGCGGGTTTCAGGTAGCCGCTGCCGAAGCCCGTGGCGAGCCACCAGGCGATCCTCGGCGCCTTCCTTCCTGAGGCCTGAAGCCCGAAGCCTGAAGCCTGATCCTTAAACATGCCGCAGCGCTTCCACGATCCGCAGCCGCGCCGCCTTCAGCCCCGGGAAGAGGGCGCTCACCTGGATCGTCGCCTGCAGGCCGAGGGCCACGATGGCGTAGACGGCGGGCACGAAGTGGATGTCCAGCTCGTAGCCGTGGCTGGTGCCGGGCGGGGCGGGCATCTCGATGTGCAGGGCGTTCAGCCCGGCCCTCAGCAGCAATGTGGCCACCAGCCCCAGGGCGCTGCCCATGAGGCCGAGGAAGGCGCCCTCCCACTGGAGCAGCGCCAGCAGCTGGCCGGGCTGGAGGCCCATGGCCCGTAGCACCCCGAACTCGCGCACCCGCTCCATGACCGACATGAGCAGGGTGTTCGCCGTGGCCAGCAGCACCACCAGGAACAGCACCAGCCCCATGAAGCCGAAGATGGCGAAGTAGAGCAGCTTCACCTGCCGGTAGAAGGAGGCCAGCTCGAACCAGGGCTTGACGACCGTTCCCGGAAGCTGGGCCTGCACTCGCGCTTGCGCGCGCGCGATGTCCTGCGGACGCTTGAGCACCACGCTCAGGCGCGACCGCGCCTGCGCTGATTCCAGCAGCTGGTCCGCGGTGGCCAGGCTCACGGTGAGGAAGCGGTCGTTCAGTTCGCGGAGCCCCAGGTCCTGGAGCCCAGCCACCTCCACATCCACGGCGTTCAGCGCGCCGCCCCGGGTGGTGGACATCAGGGTGAGGGAGCTGCCCACGGTGGCACCCAGGGTGCGGGCCAGGCCCACGCCGAGGATCACCTCCCGCACGGCGGGATCGGCGGAGAGCCACCGCGAGCCCGCCCCGGCGGGGGTCTTCGCGCCGTTGTTCAGGGCCTCGGTGCAGGCCATGTGCCGGGGTTCGAGCACGGGGTCCACGGCGGTGCCCAAGAATGCGACGCTCTTCGCCCCGCTGGCCAGCAGGCCCATGAACTGGATGCGCGGCAGCACCTCGGCCACGGCGGGATCCTGGCGCAGCCGGGCCGCCAGCCCTTCGCCATCGGACAGGGACTGTTCCAGGCTCTGGGCCTCATCGCCTTCCATGGCGCCGGGTGGCATCACCTGGAGGTGGCCGAGGCCGCCCCGGATGGCCGCATCGGAGAGGCCCTGGAAGGTCTGGGCCATGAAGCCCCCGGCCAGGCTCAGGGCCAGGAACCCGGCGACGATGACCATGAGCGTCAGCGCCGTGCGCCGCCGCTGGCGCAGCAGGTTCCGGAGGGCGAGGCGGGCAAGGATCATGGCCGCTCCTCGCCGATGAGCTTTCCGTCCATGAGTCGGAAGACGACATGGGCACGGGCGATGACGGAGGGGTCGTGGCTGGCGACGAGGAAGGTGACGCCGCGCTCCGCCGCCAGCTCGGCCATGAGGTCCATGAGGGGACCGCCATGGGCGTGGTCGAGGCTGGCGGTGGGCTCATCGGCGAGGACGAGGAGCGGATCCGGCGCCAGGGCGCGGGCGATGGCGGCGCGCTGCTGCTGGCCGCCGCTGAGCTGGCCCGGCCGGTGGTGGGCGCGGTCCGAGAGGCCCACGCGCTCCAGCGCGGCCTCGGCCCGGAGGCGGGCCTCGGCCTCG